>JADGPO010000036.1 GCA_017882405.1 Solirubrobacteraceae bacterium
ACCGGCGAGCACGGCTGCCCGCAGGTCAGGCAGTAGCGCTGGTCGGCCACGAGCGCGGCGCCGCAGTGGGCGCATGTCGCGTCCGGGGACTCAGATGGGACTGGCACGAGGCTCACGTTGGGCACCTTTCGCTCATCAGGCCGTCGGCACGGCGTTCAGTTCGATCTTTGCGCCGGCCGGGTTGCCGACGAGGAACACCTGCACCGGAGCTCTGCCGTGCGCGGGGAGGGCGCCGACGACGGCGCGACCGGCCGAAACGACCCGGCCGCCGTGCAGGCCGACTGCGAACACCGGGACCTTGCCCTGCGCTGTGGCCGAGCCGCTGGTGACGGTCGTGCTGAGCACGCTCAGGCCCGACTGGCTGCCGATCTTGGGGGCGCTCGTCGCCAGCTTTCCGGCGGCGCCCGCCGTCGTGCTCGTGCCGCTCCCGACCCGCACCTGGATCTTTCCGGAGGGCTTTGACATGAGCACCTGGTCGTCAACCCACCAGGCGCTCTCGTGGCCGCGCAACAGGGCCATCCGCTGCAGCGAGGCTTCCAGGCCGCCCGCTTCGTTGCTGTAGAGGGTCTTGCCGGCAGTGTCGCGGACGGTGACGAGGACCGGCAGGTTCGACTGCGTCCTGTTCGACGTGTTGGTCAGCCGTAGGGCGATCGCCATGCGGCCCGCGTCGCTCACGAGGGTGACGTCGGAGACGCGAACGCTGCGGCTGGCGCCACCGAGCTCCAGAGCGCTCGGCCCGGCCGTCAGCTTGGCGCCTTCGCGCCCGATCCGCGCGCTTTCCTGCTCGGTGCTCTGGCACCCGGCGACGCTCACGGTCAGGACTCCCAATCCGGCCACCACGAGCGCCCGCCTCAGACCCGAGCCGAGCACCGGACCGGGCGCCCGCCGAGGATCATCCGAACACCCCACTGACGTAGTCGCGCGTGCGCGTCGCTCGCGGTTCGTCGAAGACTTCGGCGGTCGCCCCGTACTCGACCAGATCGCCCAGGTACATGAAGGCGACCTTGTCGGCGACCCGGTGCGCCTGGGCGAGGTTGTGGGTGACGACGACGACGGCCAGCTCCCGCCGCAGCTCGCCGATCAGCTTCTCGATCGTGTTCGTCGAGATCGGGTCCAGCGCGCTGCAGGGCTCGTCCATCAGCAGCACCTCCGGCCGCGGCGCTATCGCCCGCGCGATGCACAGCCGCTGCTGCTGGCCGCCCGACAGGCGCAGCTCGGGACGGTCGAGATCGTCACGGACCTCCTCGTAGAGTCCGGCGCGCTCCAGCGCGTCGATCACGAGCGGCTCGAGCTCGCGCCGCCGCGGGCGCTTGCGCGACTGTTCGCGCAGGGCGAAGGCGACGTTGTCGAAGATCGACATCGGAAACGGGTTGGGCTGCTGGAAGACCATCGCCACACGCGCCCGCAGGGTCGTGTCTGCGAGCTCGTGGATGTCCTCGCCGTCGAGCATGATGCGCCCGCCGCGCGAGGCGCTGGGCGTCAGCTCGGTGAGGCGGTTGAGCGTGCGCAGGAGGGTCGTCTTGCCGCAACCCGATGGCCCGATCAGCGCCAGCACCTCGCCCTGGTGGATTGACAGCGAGACCGACTTGACGGCCTGTTTGGTGCCGTAGTCGATCGACACGTCTTCGAGGCGCAGGCGCTCGGGCCCGGTCGAGGACGCGGCCCGGACTGCGCCTCGGTCCTGGGGCGGCGAGACCGGCTGGGGGGCACGGTCCAGAACGATCGTGCGCACCGGCGGTACGGTCGGGGCGGGTTGCGGGGTCGAGGCCGGCGCACGCGGCGTCCGCGCAGCGTCCTCCGCGGGCACGTCCTCGCTCACCCGGGCGGCGACGGGGGCGCTCACGGCTCGGCGTCGCGACAGATCCTCGCGGCGGTCGACGGCCGCTCGCAGCGGGTCCATCAGCATCTCCTCAGGACTCATAGCCCATATTCTCCATCGGCCTTGTCGGACACTTTCCCCATTGGATCGCTGAGGTTAGCGGGCGGACGGCGTGTTGTAAAGGGGGCGCCCCTGGCCGGGCAAGGCACCTAGACGATCGCTCCGGCGGCTGTCAAGCCGGTCGCGTCCGCCTGCGAGCGCCCGATTCGGTCGACGAGCACGTTGAGGGCGAGCACGAAGACCATCAGCACGAACGCCGCGGCATAGGCCTTCTGCGGGGCCGCCCCTTCGCCGGCGGGCGAGTTGCCGTACACGTAGCTGGTCAACGTCGAGCCGGTCCCGCGCAGGAGATTGAGAGCCGGGACCGAGCCCTGCTGGTCCAGACGCAGTGTTTCGCCGAGCAGCAGCACGACGATGGCGGTGTCGCCGATGATGCGGCTGACGCCCAGCGTGATCCCGGTGGCGATGTTCGAGCGGACGCTCGGCAGCAGCACGCGACGGATCGTCGCGATCCTCGTCTTGCCGAGCGCGAAGGCCGCCTCGCGCATATGGGCGGGGACCGCCTGCAGCCCGTCGCGCGTGGCCGTGAACAGCGGCGGCAGCGCGATCAGTGACATCGTTGCGCCTGCTGCGATAAACGATTTGCCGAACACGCCGCCGCCGGAGGAGGTGAACGAGAAGGGAGCAAACAGGCCGAGTTGGAAGACGGCCAGGCCGAACAGCGCGATCACGATGTCGGGGGTCCCGGCGACGATCTCGATGCTCGACTCCACAACCCGGGCCAGCCACGTCGGGCGCCCGTACTCCGCGATCCACAGCGCGCTGCCGACCGCCAGCGGGACGGCCAGCACGATGCCGATGAGCGTCAGCAGCGCCGTGCCGATCAGCGGGTCCAGAAAGCCGCCGGAGCCGCTCTGGGTCGTGCTGATTGCCGGGCGCGAGACGAGCAGGCTGGGGCGCAGGTACTGGATGCCCCTAAAACCCATGTAGATGACGATGGCCGCCGCGATCAGGCACAGCCCGAGGCCGGCGATCCAGGCGAAGGCGAGTGCCAGCCGGTCGCTCCAACGCCATGTCATCGGCGAAGAGCGCCGCCCGGGGCCCGTTTGCATCGGCTCGGGGGCACGCCTCGGGGCGGGCGCCACAGCGTTCATCCGCGCACCTGGAAGCGGCGCAGGGGAAGCTTGATCAGGTAGCCGGCGATCGACAGGATGAAGGCCGAGAAGAGCAGCAGCAGCGCGAAGGCGTAGAGCGTCGAGCCGAGCGCGGGAGCCCCGACGCCTTCGTGGTAGTCGACGATCGCCGAGGCCAGTGTGCGCAGCGGCTCGAAGAAGAAGACCAGGCCGTCGATCGGCTTGGGAGCGAACGAGCGCGAACCGGAGACCATCGAGATCATGATCGCCTCGCCCAGCGCTCGCGCGGTCGCGAGGACGGCCGCCGCCACGATAGCCGGGCGCGCCGCGCGGACGGTCACGGCGAGGATCGCGCGGAGCGGGTTGACGCCGAGGGCGATCGCACCCTCGCGCCACGAGTTGGGCACCGATGCGAACGCCTCGCAGATCAGCGCGATCATGATCGGCGTGATCATCACAGTGAGGATCACGACCGTCACCGCGAGCCCCGCGCCGGTGAGCTCGACGACGTTCTGGACCGACGACTTCTCTGAGCCGGTGATGACGTGGTTGCCGACGAACGGCACGAGCACGAGCACCCCGATCAGCCCGTAGATGACCGACGGGACCGACGCCAGCAGGCGGATGACGGGGATCGCGATCCGCCGCAGCCGGGTGGGCGCGAGCTCCACGATGAAGATCGACGAGAGCACGGCGATGCCCAGCGCGAGCACGACGGCCACGGCGGTGCTGAGCAGCGTGCCATAGACGAGGGGCCACGCCCGCAGGTGGTAGGCCGCCGCGGGCGGGTGCACGCTCGTCGCCTGCATGTTGGCGATCTGCGTTTCCAGGCTGCCGCCCGGACCCAGCCAGCTGATGCCGTTGTGACGAAACGTCGGCCAGGCGTGGACGGCCACGAAGACGACCATCGCGACAACCAGGACACCGACCATCAGCGCCGTCGCACCGAGGGTGCGCTCGGCGCGACGGTCGGGCCACGGGTCACGCAGGCGCCGGAGCACCTGCGCGACCGTGCGCCTACGCGGCGCGTACGTGTCCACTGTCACTGCTCCCCACGGCCCCCGGGCGTCGGCTCAGACGACCGGGATCCACTGCGTCGAGATGATCTTGCGCGCGGCAGCCGATTTCTCGATCCAGCCGATGAACGCCGACGCGGCGCCGGAGGCCTTGCCTTTGGTCACCTCGTAGAACCGCGCGACGCCGGCGTACTGGCCGGAGACCGCGTTGGACCGGTTGCACTGCACACCGTTCAGTCCGACGGGGTTGACGCCACCTTTGTCCGACTGGTAGTTCGAGAGGAACCCGATCGAGTTCGGGTCGTTTTCGACCTGCTGGCGCAGCAGACCCTCGGAGGGCTCTTCGGCGGCGATGCTCGAGACTTTCTTGCCTTCGAGCAACAGCGTCTGGAAGTTGGTCAGCACCCCGGCGACCGACGTGCGGCTGATCAGGTCGATCGTGCCGCTGGCCGTTGCGCCCGAGACCCCGCTCCAGCTTCGCGTCTTGCCGGTGAAGATCGAGATCACCTGCGCCTGTGTCAGGTTCGGCAGCGTGTTGGCTTTGTTGGTGACGACGCAGATCGCGTACTTGGCGATCGGGTAGAAGACCAGGCCCTTGGGGTCGGCCGTCAGCGGATCGCGGGAGACGTCCCCGATCGTGACTCTGCCTGCGGCGACGTCGTTGACGCCGATCTGGGCTCCGCCCTGGGCGATCTTGAACTTGACTTTTTTGGGGTGAACTTTCACGTACTTCTGCGCGAGCAGCGAGACGAGCGGATAGGACGCTGTCGCGCCGCTGATCGTGATCGTCGACAGCGCCGAAGCGCCCGCAGGCACCGCGACCCCGAGCACGCCAGCCACCGCGAGGGCGACGGAGAGACGGCGGATGCGAATCATGGAAAGAGGACTCCGTTTCGAGAGGTGTTTGACAAGGTCGAGCAGCGAACTTATCATAATCTCGATAGATTCGATCCACAAAGGCTGGTTTGTGTGGAACTACCCGGCTCGGCCGGATCTACACACAAGAAGTCGCCCAATCTCCATGAACTCCACCGACGACACCCACGACGCCACGACGGCCCCGGGCCACGAGGACGCCCCGCGCCGGGCGCGCGCCCTGCGCCTGCCCTCGGCGCGTGCGAGCGCCGTGCTCGCGACGGCCATGCTCGCGATCGGCGTGGCCGTGGGCGCGGCGATCGGCCCGGCACCGGATGCATCCTTCGCCGGCAGCGCATCGACCATCGCCCAGCGGCTGCCAGCCCTGCTCGCGGCGCTGGCGAGGCCCGCCCAGGCTCCGGCGACCCCCGCCGCAACGCCCGTCCAGCCGCCTCCGGTGCGCCGACAGAGCACCCCGGCGCCGAGCAGCTCGGCGACCCCAGCCGCGGCGACGCCCGCTCCCACGCCGGCGGCGTCGGCGCCCGCGAGCGAAGAAGAAGCAGCGAGCACGCCGACCGGCTCGACGCCGAGGAAGGCGAAGCTGCCGGCGATCGGCGCCGTGTGGCTGATCGAGCTGGCCGGCGGGACGTTCGCCGAAGCCCTCGCCAAGCCCACGGCGGCTCCCTACATCACCGGGCAGCTGATTCCCGCGGGCACGCTCCTGAGCGGCTGGTCGGCGCTCAGCGCGAGCACCTTCGCGGGCGACGCCGCCCTGGCCGAACCGGTGGCCGCCGGAGCCACCCCCCCGCTGCTGCACTCGATCGTCCAGCCGCCGTGCCCCGAAGGCCCGGCGGGCGCGGCGTGCGCCCCGGAAACACCCGGCCAGGTGACGGCGGCAGATGAATTCCTGAAGGCCGCGCTGGCCCAGATCACCACGACGCCGGCGTATCGGGAACACGGCGTCGTGGTCGTGACGTTCGCGAGCGTCGCGATCGCCACCCAGTCGGGACTGCCGGCGGGCGCCTCGACCGCGACCCTGACCTCCCAGCCGCCGGCCGGCGCCGTGGTGCTCTCGCCGTTTGCCCACGCGGGCGCCAAGTCGAGCGTCCCCTTCAACCCCACTTCACCCAGGCAGAGCCTCGAAAAGCTCCTGCGCTGAGAAGACCCGCCAACGAAACGAACGGAGAACCCCGTTGCACGCATCTCACACCGCCCACCGGAAGGCCACGCTGTGGCTAGCAGCGCTAGTGGGCTCTGTCGCCCTGCTGCTCGCGACGCCGGCTCTGAGCCAGGCCGAAGAATCCAATCCCAACAACTACTCGTGCCTCGGCGGCCTGAGCGCCGGAGCGCCGGAAGAAGGCAGCGAAGAACAGCAGGTCAAGTACAGCTTCTACTGCAACGGTCCGATCACGGGCTACCAGCTCCAGGCGCAGATACCGCTCACCGGCATCTCGAGCCCGCCCGTCATCACCAACCTGGCGACGCCGCCGGTGACGCTCCCCGACACGTTCTCGTGCTCCGGTGGGGTCCCCGGTTACGCGCTCAACTGCGTCGGCGCCGCCAAGAACGGCTACGAGTCGATCACGGGCCAGTTCGCGATCGGAGCGAAGCTGTGCGCCGAGCCCCGCGTCGACCCGCTGCTGACGGTCACCTACG
>JADGPO010000173.1 GCA_017882405.1 Solirubrobacteraceae bacterium
CAAGGCGCGAAAACCCATCTTCGGCTATCGGATGATGGCCTTCTCGCTGCTGGCGATCGTGGTGCTGGGTTTCACCGTGTGGGCCCACCACATGTTCGTCTCCGGCATGCAGCCGTGGATCCGGATCCCGATGATGATCACCACCGCGATCATCGCGGTCCCCACCGGGATCAAGATCTTCTCGTGGCTGGCGACGCTGTGGCGCGGGGTGCTGCACCTGGACACGCCGATGCTGTTCGCGCTCGGCTTCCTCACGATGTTCACCCTGGGCGGGATCAGCGGCGTGATGCTGGCCATGATCCCGTTCGACATCCACGTCAGCCAGACGTACTTCATCGTCGCCCACATCCACTACGTGCTGTTCGGCGGCTCGCTGTTCACGATCTTCGCCGGGGTCTACTACTGGTTCCCGAAGATGACCGGGCGGATGTTCGACGACCGTCTGGGCAAATGGCACTTCTGGATGACGTTCGTCTTCTTCAACCTGACGTTCGGGCCGATGCACCTGATCGGGCTCCAGGGGATGCCCCGCCGCGTCGCCGAGTACGCCCAGAAGTTCGCCGCCTGGAACCTGTTCATCTCGATCTCGGCGTTCATCCTGGGCGCCAGCACGCTGATCTTCCTCTACAACATGGTGGCCAGCTGGCGCGGCGGTCCGCGCGCACCGGCCAACCCGTGGCGGGCGCTCACGCTGGAGTGGCAGGTCTCCTCCCCGCCGCCGATCTTCAACTTCGACGCCGTGCCGACGGTCGTCGGGGGCCCCTATGAGTACGGCGTCCCGGGCGCGGTGCACGGCATCTTCAAGTCACCGACCGAGGCCGTGCCCTCGTCGCCGGCGCCCGTCGCCGTCGGGGCCAGGCCCTCCGGACGCCCGGGCGGCGAGGAGGTTGATCAATGAGGACCGTTCTGGTCGTCGCCAACGAAACGCTCGGCGGGCAACCGCTGATCGAAGCCGTCCAGCAGCGGGCCCAGGCCGACAAGGACGTCCGCTTCGTGCTGTGCGTCCCCCAGACCCAGACCCGCGCCGGCTACGTCGTCTACGACGACGCCGTGTTCGACGCCGCCCAGATCCGCGTCGACCTGGCCGTGGGCTTCGTGCGCTCGGAGGGTATGGAGGCGGTCGGCGAGGTCGGCGACCCCGATCCCTACGCGGCCACGATGGACGCCGTGCTCGAGTACGAGCCCGACGAGATCATCATCTCCACCCTGCCCGAGTCGCGCTCGGGATGGCTGCGCCGTGATCTGGTGGAGCGCATCCGCCAGGCCTCGGGCCTGCCTGTGGAGCACGTGATCGCCGATCTGGACTCCGAGGGGCTGTCGTTTCACATCACGCTGGTGGTCGCCAACCGGACTGCCAGCGGCAACGAGCTGCTCGATGCGCTGAAGGCCAAGGCCGAGAAGGAGACCGACAAGCGAGAGCGGCTGTTCTTGGTGATCGTGCCCCAGGAGGGCGGCGACGGCAACGCCACCCGGCGGGCTCGGACGCGTCTCTCGATGGTGCTGCACCGGCTGCGCGACGCCGGGCTCACGGCGTCCGGGATGACCGGCGACCCGGATCCCTACACCGCGATCATGAACGCGCTCCAGGCCTTCCGGGTGGACGACATCATCATCTCCACGTTCGCCGAGACCAAGTCCGGCTGGCTGCGCGCCGACCTGATCGAGCGAGTCCGCAACGCCACGGGCAAGGAAGTGGAGCACGTGGTGCACACCGAGTCAATGCGGGCGACCGCCTAGTCATCGCCTGGGAGGAGCCTGATGGAAGCCGCCTCGATCTCCCACACCGATACCGGATCCCACCACCCACCCCCCAGCCACCATCCCCCTCCGGCGCACCGCTCCTCGCGCGTCGAGGCCCCGACGCTCGGGATGCTGCTCTTCATCATCTCCGAGGTGATGATCTTCGGGGCGTTCTTCACCGCCTACTTCTTCATCCGGGTCGTCAATCACAATCCGTGGCCGGCCGCCGGAACCCACCTGCCGGAGGCGGTGGCGGGCATCAACACCGCGATCCTGCTCTCCTCGTCACTGACCATTCACTGGGCGCTGGTCTCGATCAAGAACGGCAACCGGTTCGGCCTGCGAGCGGGCATGCTGACGACCTTCCTGCTCGGCCTGACGTTCTTGACCGTGCAGATCAACGAGTACATCCACATCGGCTTCGCTCCCCACGACTCGGCCCAGGGCACGATCTTCTACGCGCTCACCGGCCTGCACGGCGCGCACGTGTTCATCGGCCTGTCCGCGCTGCTGATCGTCACGATCCGGGCGTTCCGGGGTCATTACTCGGCCGAGCACCATCAGGGCATGGAGGTGCCGGGGATCTACTGGCACTTCGTCGACATCATGTGGGTGGTCGTCTACACGACGGTCTACGTCCTCTAGACCGCGATCCGCGTAGCAGCCGTGCCCTCAGACGGCCACCGGAGATGGCGGGACCGGATCTCCCTGATCCCGCCCAACCCGCTGCGCTCCGAAGCCGGCGCGTTCGGCTTCCTGGTGTGGTTCGTGGCCGTGGTGGCGGTGATCGTGGTCATCGTGCTGGTGATCGAGGCGCTGTGAACGCGCCCCTCACCTGCCACCATTGACTGCCGTGCCTCTGCTGTTCGCCGTCGCGCCCGTGCAAACGATCGGCCTGCCGATCGTGGTGGCCCTCAGCTGGGTCCCCTACCACCTGCGGGCACGCACGCTCGCGCGCTACGGCCGGCCTGTGCCGCGCTGGCGACAGGTGTGCTTCGCGGCCGGCCTGCTGGTGCTGGAGGTCGCCTTCAGCGCGCCGGTGGATCATCTCTCAGACCAGCTGCTGATGGCCCACATGGCCGAGCACCTGCTGATCGGCGACATCGCCTCGCTGCTGCTGGTGCTCGGCCTGACCGGTCCGCTGATCGCCCCGCTGCTGCGCAACCCCGTGATCTCCAAGCTGCGCGTGCTCAGCCACCCCGTGGTGGCGATCGTCCTGTGGGCGGTCAACTTCTACGTCTGGCACTCGCCCTATCTCTACCAGCAGGCGCTGCGCCACGACGCCCTGCACGCGCTCGAGCACGCCACCTTCCTGGCCTTCGGCATCGCCGTGTGGATGGGCCTGCTGGGGCCGCTCCCCCAGCCACGCTGGTTCTCCAACAGCGCCCGCCTGGTCTACATCATCGCCATGCGCCTGATCGGCACGGTGCTGGCCAACATCCTGATTTTCGGGGGGACCGTGTTCTACCCGTACTACCTGCCGGGCGACGCTCACTGGCACATCAGCGGGGCGGCCGATCAGGTGGCCGCCGGCGGGCTGATGATGGTCGAGGAGAGCTTTCTGACGATCGGCCTGTTCTGCTGGCTGTTCCTGCGCGTCGCCCGCGAGCACGAGCAGCGCCAGGCGCTGCTTGACTACGCCGGCCAGCACGGCCTGGAGCTCGACGACCGCCGGGCCGCCCGTGCCGTGGCCGCCGGCCGCGGCGACGAGCTGTGGGAGCGCCTGCGCGAGCGCGCCGGCGACACCACGCCGGCCGCCTGAGGGCCCACCGTCCACCCTCCGCGGACCCCGAGCTACTTGGCGATCGCCTTGGTCAGGTAGTTGACGAGCGCCGTGATCTCGTTCTTCTTCAGCGACTGGCCGAAGGTGGGCGGCATCACCCCCGCCGTGTAACCGGCCGGAATGTAGGCGTAGGGCTTGACGATCGCCGTGGTGATGCATTGCGCCAGCGTCTGACCGCGTGCCTGCTTGGACTGGGCGGTGGCGCAGTTGGCGCGCAGGTCCTTGTCGAGGTTGGGTCCGGTCACGCCGTGCGTGCCGGCGTCGGCGAGCACGTGGCAGCTGCCACATCCACCGACGCCCGTGAACACCTGCTTGCCGGCCGCAGGCGAGGTGCCGGTGACCCCGCCGGCGGCGGCCAGGGCGCCCGTGTCCTTGCCCGGCTTGGCGGCCACGGCAGCCACATACGCGGCGACGTCCTCCGCCTGCTGTCCCTTGTACAGGCCCGCCGGCATCACGCCCTGGATGTTGGGGTACTGGATCCAGTAGCTGACCAGCCCCTGGACCGCGTTGCTCTTCACCCCGTCGACCCGGTCGCGAGCGAACATGTCGTCCAGGTTGGGGCCGGTGGTGCCGCTGGTGTTGGCGCGCGCGAGCGTGTGGCAGGACCCGCATTTCTGCCCGAACAGGACCTTGCCCTGGACCAT
Source organism: Solirubrobacteraceae bacterium (assembly GCA_017882405.1). The sequence continues at coordinate 4,168 of JADGPO010000173.1, forward strand.
GTTGGTCGTCGGGTGCTTGACCCCACAGCCGCCGAGCATGACCAGGACCAGCGCGCTCAGCGCCGCTGCGGCAAGGCTCCGGGGAACTCGTGGGAACGCTGGCAGCATCTTCTCCGGGCGGCACTCTATCCCAGGCCGCGGCATCCTTGCGCCGTGAACGCCGGCGCGGGTTGCTCGTCTGTACGCGCTGGTAGCATGGCGGCCATGAGGTCCCGGCAGAAGTACCGGATGCGCACGCCGTCGACCGGACGGGAGATCATCGTCGAGGCCGAGCCCGACCAGATCTACCTCGATCGTGAGACCGGCGAGGAGCTCGAGGTCGTGGCCACCGTGCTGCCGCTGGCGCCGACCCCGTCCGAGCTTCCCTGGACCGTCGAGAACCTGCGTTTCTGCAACTGGTGCGACCAGCTCGCGCAGAAGGACCTCAACGACTGCCCGTACTGCGGTAGGCGCATGGAGCCGCTCGGCTCCTGACGCCCCGTGGGCCGCGCTCGTAGCCGGACTCGCCTGTCGGCAGCACTCGCCGCGCTGACGCTGACGGTCGGGCTGACGGCCTGCGGCGGGGGTGGATCCGGAACGCCCGACACCTCCGGCGCTCCCCCCTTCACGGTGCCCACCTCGGCTGTCGGCACGGCGGCCGCGTCGTCCAGCTCAAGTTCCAGCTCGAGCTCCTCGGGCACCTCCACGGCCACCACCTCGGGCACCGGCACGGCCACCACCGGCGGCACGGCGACCTCGGCGGCCACCGGCACGACGCCCAGCGCGGGCACGACCGCCGCCGGCACGACCACCACGCCGTCAGGCGGTGCCGGGACGCCCACCACCGGCGGCGGCACCGGGACCAACGGCGGCGCCGGGCTGGGCTCGGCGTTCTGCCAGCAGAATCCCGGCGCCTGCTGAGCCAGCGCCGCCCTCGGTAAGAGCCCGCCTTCAGAAACCCGGGGCCGCCGAATCAGCACCGCCGCGCGGGCTGAGGCGGGTGTGCACGTACTTCTGGGGGTACGCCTGGTTGACGACCTCGGTGGCGGTGTACTCCACGCGGGTGCCGCTGTAGCTGCACAGGTACTGCTCGCTCTGCCCCACCTTCGTCTGCGCGGTGTTGCCGGTCGCGGCGGACTTGCAGTTGGCCTTCCGGCTCTGGCGGTAGGCGAACTTCGACGCGCTCAGGTTGTAGGTCAGCACCGGCGCCCAGGTCGGCACGGTGAGGCCGATCACGTATCCCGGCTTGACCGCCAGGGGGGTCATCGTCTTGAACGTCGGGGGCAGCGACAGCGGCTCCTGGAGAACCTGGCCCAGGAACGGGATCAGGTGCAGCGTGCCGCTCTGGGAGACGACCGTGAAGGTGTTCTTGGGGCCGGGCTTGAGCACCGTGAGCGCCACCTGGGGAGTGCCCCCATAGGCCTGATCGAGCGTATGCAGGTAGTTGTGCTCGGTCTTGGGATCGCTCGACAGCCTGGAGAGCCCTACCGAGAAGGCGACCACCCACCCGGCGCGCTTGACCTTCGTCGGAAAGGAAACGCCGTCGCCGATGGTCTGTACGGCCGTCGTGTGCGTGAGGATGATGAAGCACTGCGACGGCGCGACCCCCTTGGGGCACTCGGGCGCCGACAGCGGGGTGGAAGTCTGGCCCAGCTCGACGATCTTCGCCGAGGCGGCGCCCGGCGCGACCGTGACCACGGCGGCGACCAGAAAGGCTGCGAGTACCAGCGGGAATCGTTTCATCGTCCTCATTCAACACGACTCAGGGGTCGACAGTTGCGCGCGCCGTTGCAGCGAACGCCGTGCGACGACCCGTGAACCCGGGCCGGTCGACGAAACCAGACCCACCCGCCCGCGGGAGTCCGGCCGGTGGCGAGTGAGCGCTAGAGCTTAATGACGTTGATCGCCTTCGGGCCCTTGGGGCCGGCCTCCTCCTCATAGGAGACCTTGGCTCCCTCGGGGAGCGATCGATATCCGTCTCCCCCGATGCCCGTGTAGTGGACGAACAGGTCGCGACCGCCGTCATCGGGCGTGATGAACCCGAAGCCCTTGTCGTCGCTGAACCACTTGACCGTTCCCGTTGCCATGTCGATCCCTTCGGCTCGGAGTCCTGTGCATCGCGAGGTCGAAGCCGTGCGCCGCGACCTGAGGAGGCCAAACCTACCAGGGACGGCCGCCCCCGCGGGCGCGATCGGCAAATGGACGGTGCCGCCGCGCCTCAGCGCAGCGCCGACGCGGCGTCCGCGATCTCGTCGGCGTCACCGGACGCGGGCGTCTGTTGGCGGCGTGCTCCTTGGGGATCACCAGCGCGTGGCCGCGGGTCGCGGGGTGATGTCCATGAACGTGAGCGTCCGCTCGTCCTCGGCGATCTTCTGTGACGGCAGCTCGCCGGCGACGATCTTGCAGAACAGGCAGTCCGGGTCACGCACCGCGCTGCAGCTTAGCCCGGCCCCGCTCATCGCCCGCGCGTCATCACCTGCCGGGCCCGCTCGATCGCCTCTTCACGCGTCTCCAGCTCGCCGCTGAAGCGCGCCGCCTCCAGCTCCTGGAGCAGGCTCCCCAGGACCGGCCCGGGCTCGATCCCCAGCGCCCGGGCGAGGTCGTCGCCGCGCACGGGCGGACGCGGCGGATCAGCCGCCCAGGCGAGCGCCTCGGGCAGCAGCTCCCGCGCCAGCTGCAGATGCAGCGCGATCGCCCGCTCGGCGTTGTCGCCGCGCGTCGCCAGGCGGTCGGCGACGCTCAGCAGGGTCACGTCCACACCCACGGGAGCGCAGGTGTGCAGGTAGTCGTACACCGACCGGCGTCCCAGCGGCATCTCGTGCACGAGGAAGCCGAGCCGCAGGTGATGGCGGGTCAGCGCCGCTACGTGCTCACGCAGCCGCTCGGAGGCCCGCAGCCGTCCGAGGATGTCTAACGCCAGCCGCGCACCAGCCTCGTCGTGACCCATGAAGGTGATCCGCCCCTGGGCGCTCACGTCACGGGTCCGGGGCTTGGCGATGTCGTGCAGCAGCGCCCCGAAGCGCAGGCCCTGCCCGCGGGTCAGCTCGTTGGCCAGGGGCGCCTGCAGCACCCGGCGCAGGGCCTCGAGCTCCTCCTCGCTGTCGCACAGGATCGACGGGTCGCGCTCCAGCGCGATCGTCTCGGCCAGCACCGCCCGCGTGTGGCCGTACACATCGAGATGGTGAAAGCGGCTCTGCTCCACCCCCTCCAGCGCTATCAGCTCGGGCAGCACGGCCGCAGTGGCGCCGCTTGCATCCATCAGCGCCAGTCCGGCGAGCGCGCGGTCCGCCGATACCACTCGCTTGAGCTCGGCGAATACCCGCTCGGGCGCCACCTCGCGCAACCTCGGGGCGGCATCCGCGGCCCGGCTCAGCGTCTGCGAATCCACCTCCAGGTCGAGCTCGCAGGCCAGGCGCGCCAGGCGCATCGTCCGCAACGGATCGCGCTCGAACGCCTCCGGCGCCACCATGCGCAGCGTTCGCCGCTCCAGGTCCTGCAGACCGCCGAACGGGTCCACGTACTCGCCGTCGCGCAGCGGCAGCGGAGCCGCGATCGCGTTGACGGAGAAGTCGCGGCGCGCCAGGTCGTCCTCGATCGTCGCGCCGTCCAGCGCGAGCACGTCGAGCTGCCAGGTACGGTCGTGGGCGACCACCCGCCAGGCACCGAAGGCCTCGGAGAGCTCGAAGGCAGCTCCGCCGGCGCTCCTGGCGACCCGGCGCGCCACCGGTTCGGCCGCGCCGACGACGGTGACGTCCAAATCGGCGGTCACACGCCCGAGCAGCCGGTCGCGAACCGCGCCGCCGACCAGCCACGCCGGCGCGTCGAGCTCGGCCAGCGCCGCCAGCGGGTCGCTCACAAGACCGGCTCGGCGTCGCGGTGGTACTGACGCGGCACCCGAGCGGAGATCCCGCATAGGACCTCGTGGGCGACGGTGTCCAGGCGGTTGGCGACGTCCTCCACGGTCTGGCGCTCGGCCCCCGAGCGCCCGATGATGATCGCCTCCTGCTCCACCTCGGCCGGGGGATCGCCTGCCTCGCGGTGGGCGGGTCCTAGATCAACGGTGACGTTGTCCATGCTCACGGTCCCCACCAGGGGATAGCGGCGGCCGCCGATCAGCACGTCGCAGTTGTTGCTCAGCGCTCGCCGGATCCCGTCTGCATAGCCGATCGGCAGCGTGGCGATCCAGGTGTCGTGGTCGGCGATGAAGCGCCGCCCGTAGCCGGCGCTCTCGCCGGGACGGGCGCGCTTGACCGCCGCCACGTACGAGCTCAGCTGCATCGCCGGCTCCAGCTCGACGTCATCGGGGTCACGGTTCATCGGATCACAACCGTAGAGGGCGATTCCGCAGCGCACCATGTCGTAATGGCTCGCCGGCTCACGCAGCGTGGCCGCGCTGTTCGCCGTGTGCACGAGCAGCCGGTGGCCGGGGCGGGCATCCCGCAGGCGCTGCGCGAAGGGCCCGAATGCCGACAGCTGCTCGGCGAGGAACTCGGGATCGCCGTCGGCGGTGGCGAAGTGCGTCATCGCCCCCGCCAGCACCAGCCCGGGCGTGGCGGCGCCGGTCAGTCGCTCGGCGAGCGCGACGGCCCGGTCGAGCCCTCGCGTGCCCAGGCGGCCCATGCCCGTGTCGAGCTTGACGTGGACGCCGACCGGCTCATTGTCCCGGGCGGCCCGCGCCAAATCGTCGACGAAGCGCTCTGACCACCCCACGACGTCGGCCCGGGCGGCCAGCGCCACGGGCAGCTCCTCGGCGCTGATCGCTCCCATGATCAGGATCGGCACCGACAGCCCGGCCTCGCGCAGCTGCGCGGCCTCGCCGACGGTGGCCACCGCCAACCACGTAGCGCCGCCGGCCAGCGCGGCGCGGGCCGCGGGCACGGCCCCGTGCCCCGACGCCGCGGCCTTGACCACGGCGCACAGTTCCGCACCCGGCTTCAGGTGAGCACGCAGCCGCGCGGCGTTTCGCTCAATCGCCGCGAGGTTGACGCGGGCCAGTGCGCGCAGCGCCACGTCAGCCGCCGACTGTGCCGGGGGCGACCACTACCACCAGCTCTGCAGCGCCCGCGCGTGCGGCAGGCACTCGATCACGTCGCGGGCGATCACACCCTCGGCGGCGAGCCTCGCCGCCGCCAGCTGGCCCGCCCGGGCGTGCACGAAGACGCCGGCACAGGCCGCGTGGAACGGGTCCATTCGCTTGGACAAATAGGCGCCGATCACCCCCGACAGGACATCCCCCGTGCCGGCCGTGGCCAGCGCGGGCGCTCCGCCCCGGCTGATCGCGGTAAGGCCATCCGGAGAGGCCACGATCGTGTCGTCGCCCTTGAGCACGACGATCGCCCGTGCCTGCTGGCAGGCCCGACGCGCGCACGCCAGGCGGTGGGCGGCGATCTGCTCACCGTTGACGTCCAGCAGACGGCCCAGCTCGCCGGCATGCGGCGTGATCACCGTCGGCGCCGCCCGGCTCGCCAGCGCGCCCGGCTGTCCGGCGTGGGCGTTGAGGCCGTCGGCATCCAGCAGCAGCGGGATCTCCGCGCGCCCGGCCACGGTTCGCGCCAGCTCGAAGGTCTCCGGCGCCCGACCCAGACCCGGGCCGAGCACCAGTGCTCCGGCCCGTTCGGTCCGCTCCAGGACCGTGTCCGCCGCCGACGGCTGCAACGCGCCGTCGGCGTCGGGCAGCGGAACCGACATCGCCTCCAGCAGCCGCATCTCGAACACGTAGTCCAGCGACGCCGGCACCAGCGCCGTGACATAGCCGGCACCGGCCCGCTGCGCCGCCTCGCTGGCCAGGCAGGGAGCGCCGGTGAGGCCGGTGGAGCCCCCGCACACCAGCACCGCGCCGGCCGCGAACTTGGTCGACTCCCGCCCCCGGCTGGGGACCCCCGCGACCACCTCCTCACCGATCAACCCGACGGTCGGGTGAACTGGCGCGCCGGGCGGGATGCCGATGTCGATCACCGTCACGTCGCCGGCGTGGTCCTTGCCGGGCGAGATCCATAGCCCCGGCTTGGCGGCGTGGAAGGTGCCGGTGGCGGCCGCCCACACCGCTGTCCCGGCGACCTCGCCGGTGGAGGCGTCGACGCCGCTGGGCACATCACAGGCGATCACGGTGGCGCCACCGCCACCGGCTTGGTTGATCGAGTCGATTGCGCTCTTGGCCGGTTCACGCGGCTCGCCGGAGAAGCCCGTGCCGAGGATCGCGTCGACGATCGCCGCCGCGCCGGCCAGCCGGCCGGGATCCAACGGCTCGGCCGCCCGCCCAGGCAGACGCTCGAAATTGGCACCGGCGTCCCCGCGCAGCTGCACCCCGGGCGCCAGCAGCAGCACGTCGACGTCGCGGCCGCGGTCTCGCAGCAGCCGGGCGACCACCAGCCCGTCGCCGCCGTTGTTGCCCTTGCCGCACACGACGACGATCCGGCCGGCGGGCGCACGGGCCATCACCAGCTCGGTCAGTCCCGCTCCGGCGCGCTCCATCAACTCGATCCCGGGAATGCCCTGCGTCTTGATCGCCCAGGTGTCGATCGCACGTTGCTGCTCGGCGTCGGGCAGCGGCTGGAGCCACTCCGGGAGCTCAGTCATCTCTGTCGATTATCGCGACGGCGCCCGCCTGGTGATCGGTGTGCGTCAGCGACACCCGCACCTGCACACCCAGCTCGGCAGCCCGCCGCGCCGCCGCGCCGCTCAACGCGATCGTCGGCGGACCGTCGGTGGAGATCACCTCGACGTCGCGGAAGCTCCAGACGGTCAGGCCGAGCGCCTTGGCGACCGCCTCCTTGGCGCAGAACCGGGCGGCGAGGTGCTGTCCCGGCCGAGCACGCGAGGCCGCATAAGCCAGCTCGCCGTCGGAGAAGAGCCGGTGGGCGAGTCTCGGCCGGCGCTCCAGCGCGCGTTCCAGGCGCGCGATCTCCAGCAGGTCCAGCCCGATCGCCGGGAGCGCGGCCGCGTCCCGGTCGTGCCCACCGGCGGCGCCGGTCACTCCACCGTGACGGTCTTGGCCAGGTTCCGCGGCTGGTCGACGTTAAGCCCGCGCCGGCGGGCGATGTTGTAGGCCAGCAGCTGCAGCGGGATCACCGCCAGCAGCGGCGCCAGCATCCAGTCGGTGCGCGGGATCCGGATCAACTCGTCGGCGTGCTCGGCGATCTCCTCGTCGCCCTCGGTGGCCACCGCGATCACCCGCGCGCCGCGCGCTCGCACCTCCTGCATGTTGGAGACGACCTTCTCCAGCACAGGGGACTCTGTCGCGACCACCACCACCGGGGTGTTCTCGTCCAGCAGCGCGATCGGCCCGTGCTTCATCTCGCCGGCCGGATACGCGTCCGTGGCGATGTAGGAGATCTCCTTGAGCTTGAGCGCGCCCTCCAGCGCCACCGGCAGCCCGATGTGCCGTCCCAGGTACAGGAAGAAGTCGGCGTCGTAGTGGGCATCGGCGATCGCCTCGATGCCCGAGACGTCGCGCTCCAGCAGCTCGGCGATCAGGTGCGGCAGGCGCTTGAGGTCGGAGATCGGCGGCTTGAGCTCGGTCCGGTCCATCGTGCCGCGCACCTCGGCCAGCCGCAGGGCCACCAAGTACATGGCGGTGATCTGGCTGACGAACGTCTTCGTGGCGGCGACGCCGATCTCCATCCCGGCGCGTGTGTAGAGCACGCCGTCGGCCTCCCGGGTGGCCTGGGCGCCCATCACGTTGGTCACCGCGAGCACCAGCGCACCGCCCTGGCGGGCGGTGCGCATCGCGGCCAGGGTGTCGGCCGTCTCGCCGGACTGCGAGATCCCGATCACCAGATCATCTGGGCCGACCACGGGGTTGCGGTAGCGGTACTCGGAGGCCACGTCCACCTCCACCGGCACGCGGGCCCACTGCTCGATCGCGTAGCGGCCGATCAGCCCGGCGTGGTACGCGGTGCCGCAGGCGACGATCACCACGCGGCGGAGGCGCTTGAGGAACGCGTCATCGATCGGGGTTTGGGCGGGGACCAATCCGAGATCGATGCCCCAGCCGCGGGCCGCACGCTCGCCGATCGTCTCGGCGACGGCGCCGGCCTGCTCGTGGATCTCCTTGAGCATGAACGTCTCGTAGCCCTGCTTCTCGGCGGTATCGGCGTCCCAGTCGATCTTCACCACCTCGCGGTCGACCGGTTCGCCGGCGAAGCTGAAGAAGGCGGCCCCCTCGGGGCGCAGGACCACGATCTCATCGTCGTTGATGTACTGCACGTGGCGGGTCTCGCGCAGGAAGGCGGGGATCGCCGAGGCGATGAACTGCTCGCCGTCACCCTGGCCGACGATCAGCGGGCACTCGCGGCGAGCCCCGACCAGCAGCCCCGGCTCGTGGGCGGTCATCGCCACGAACGCGAAGTGGCCGCGCATCTCGGCGCAGGCGGCCCGCACCGCTCCGACCAGGTCGCCGTTGTAGTGATGGGCGACCAGGTGGGCGATCACCTCCGCATCGGTCTCGGAGGTGAACACGGGGGGTGGGTGGGCCTCGTTCTTCAGCCTGGCCTTGAGCGCGATGTAGTTCTCGACGATCCCGTTGACGACGATGTGCACGCTGTCGGTGGTGTCGAAGTGCGGGTGCGCGTTCTCCTCGGTCACGCGGCCGTGCGTCGCCCAGCGGGTGTGTCCGATGCCCGTCCCCGGTCGGGGACGCTCCGCCACTGCAGTGGCGGTCGCGACCGGCGGCGTAACACCCGCGGCATGGGCCTCGCGCTGGGCGATCGCCGCCCGCAGCACGCTCAGGTTGCCGACGGTGCGCACGGCGTCGATCCGCTCACCGTCGAGCACGGAGATGCCGGCGCTGTCATAGCCGCGATACTCGAGCTTCTCCAGCCCCGCGAGCAGCAGGGGGCGGGCCTTCCGGGGGCCTACGTAGCCGACGATGCCGCACATAGGACGATTTCTCCTGGTTCTAGCTGGTCCGTGGAGTCTAGGCGGCGAGGCGATCGCCGAGCACCGTCTTCACCACTTCGGTAAGCCTTCCGCAGACATCGTCAGTCTCCTGCGGCGAGGGCGCCTCTACCATCACCCGGATCAGCGGCTCGGTGCCCGACGCACGCACCAGCACCCGGCCGCGGCCCGTGAGCGCCTGCTCCTCGCGGGCGATCGCCTCAGACAGCGCGCCCGCCGACATCGTCTCGGTCAGCGCGGCACGATCGGCGGCGCGGATGTTGACCAGCCGCTGGGGCAGCTTCTCCATCGCGCCGCGCTCGCGCAGGTCGCGGCCCCCCAGGGCCTCGAGCGTCAGCAGCGCGCTGGCGATTCCGTCGCCGGAGGGTCCGAAGCCGAGATCGATGATGTGCCCCGACTGCTCTCCCCCCAGTGCCCAGCCGCGCTTGCGCAGCTCGTCGAGCACGTAGCGGTCGCCGACCGAGGTGGTCGCCACCTTCACGCCCGCCTGCTTCATCGCGGTATGAAAGCCGTAGTTGGTCATCACGGTGACGGCCACCCCGCCACCGGGAAGACGGTCGCTGCCGTGCAGGTGCAGCGCGGCCAGCGCCACCAGCTCGTCGCCGTCGACCACCTCGCCGTCGCCGTCGACGGCGAGCACGCGGTCGCCGTCGCCGTCGAAGGCGAAGGCCAGCTCGAAGCCGCCCTGCTTGACCTGCTCCACCAGCGGATCCAGGTGAGTCGAGCCGCAGCCGTCGTTGATGTTGCGCCCGTCGGGCTCATCGGCGGTCACCTCCACCTCGGCGCCCAGCCGGCGGAAGATCTCGGGGGCGGCCCGGAAGGTGGCGCCCTGGGCGCAGTCCAACAGTACCCGCCGCCCGCTGAGGTCCAGGCCCGCGAAGCGCGAGTGCAGCTCGCGCAGGTAGTCCTCGAGCGCGCCGTGCAGGCGGCGCACCCGGCCGATCCGCTCCGACGGTGTCGGCGGCTGCCCGAGCGCATCCTCGATCTCGTGCTCGGTGTCGTCGTCGAGCTTGAAGCCGTCCGCGCCAAACAGCTTGATCCCATTGTCCTGGAAGAGGTTGTGCGACGCCGAGATCACGGCCGCCATCTGCAGCCCGTGGCGGCGTACCAACAGCGGCGCCGCCGGCGTCGGCAGGACCCCGCCCAGCAGCGCGTCACCGCCGCCCGCGGTCACGCCCGCGGCGATCGCCGACTCGAGCATCTCGCCCGATTCGCGCGTGTCGCGCACGATCAGGACCTGCGGGCGCTCGAGATGGGGAGACGAGCCCCGCCCCACCCGCCCGACCGCTGTACGCGCCAGGGCCAGCGCCAGCTCGGCGGTCAGGAAGTCCCCGGCGCGGCCCCGAACGCCGTCGGTGCCGAAGAGCCGGCGCGCCATGCGGCGGTCAGCGCTTGGAGAACTGCGGCCGCTTGCGGGCCTTCTTCAAGCCGGCCTTCTTGCGCTCCTTGACCCGAGGATCACGGGTGAGGAAGCCGCGGCGCTTGAGCTCGCCGCGCAGGTTGGGGTCGGCCTCCAGCAGCGCCCGGGCGATCCCGTGGCGCAGCGCTCCGGCCTGAGCGGCCACGCCGCCGCCGTGCATGCGGGCGACGACGTCCATGCGCGACTCGTAGCCGACCGCCTCCAGCGGCTGGCGGATGATCCGCCGCAGCGTGTCGCGCGGGAAGAAGTTGTCCAGCGACTTGCCGTTCATCGTGTAGCCGCCGCTGCCGGGCTTGAGGATCACGCGGGCGACGGCGGTCTTGCGCTTGCCGGTCGCCGTGTAGCGAGCACCGGCTGCCAGGTCGATCGCCGCGTCGGCGATCGGCCGCGACTCGTCATCGGAGTCCTGCTCCTGCGCCCGTGCGGCGGCGGCCTCGGCCTCCGCCTCGGCGGCGGCGCGGGCCTCCGCGTCCATGAACTCGTCGCCGTCGGAGATGAGGTCTGGCACCAGGTCGGCGCCCGGGATGTCCGGGCGCTGACGGGGGGTGAGCTCCTCCTCGTCCTCCGCGGCGGCCGCTGCGGGAGCGGCGGGCGTCTCCGCGGGCGTTTGCGCGGAGACGTCAGGCGCGGGTGACTCGGCGGGCGCCGGTGACTCCGCGGGCGTCTCCGCGGAGAGGTCGGGAGCGACGGGCTCGGAGGACTCGGCGGCGGTCGCCGGCTCCTCGGCCGTCTCTGCCGGCGTCTGCTCGGCGCTGGCCTCCTCGTCCTCGTTGCGCGGCTCGTCCTCGGGATGCTCTACGTCGGTCACTTCGAGATCTCCATCGGTTGCGGCTGCTGGGCGGCGTGCGGATGATCCGGACCGGCGTACACCTTGAGCTTGGTGATCTGCTTCCGCGCCAGGCGATTGCGCGGCAGCATCCCCTTCACGGCGAGGCGGATGACCTCCTCGGGCCGGCGATCCAGCATGTCGGCCAGCGAACGGGACTTCAGCCCTCCGGGATAGCCAGAGTGCCGGTAATAGCGCTTGTCAGCCAGCTTGTTGCCGGTCACGTGGATCTTCTCCGCGTTGATCACGATCACGAAGTCGCCCGTGTCGCAGTGTGGCGTGTAGGTCGGCTTGCGCTTGCCGCGCAAGGCATCGGCGATCTGGGTCGCCAACCGCCCCAGCGTTTTGCCGGAGGCGTCGACGATGAGCCAGTTGCGCTCGCGGTCGGAGGGTTTGGCTACGAAGGTTTTCATGGCACGCATGTAGTCGCGCGTCGATGAGCGCGACCGCGACGATGATAGTCAATCCTCGCCAGGACATCAGATTGGTCTCGTACGCTTGACGGCGTGCCGCTCTCCGTGACCGTCCGGAGGCTGGGCTATCGCCTGGCCTATCGCGTCCTGCAGGTCGTGTGGCTCGTCACCCGTCCCAGCCAGAAGGGCGTCAAGTGCCTGCTCTGGCACGGCGGTGAGATCCTGCTCGTGCGCCACACCTACGGCGGCCGTGGCTGGGACCTTCCCGGGGGCATGGTCAAGCGGGGCGAGCACCCGGAGGACACCGCTCGGCGCGAGATGCACGAGGAGCTGGGCATCCGGGCTCCCCAATGGGCCGACCTGGGGTCGGTCAGCACCTCGATCGAACATCGCCACGACACGATTCACGTGTTCGGCGCCGAGCTGGTCACGCCCTCGGTGAAGATCGAGCGCAGCGAGCTGGACGTCGCCCAGTGGTTCGCCCCGGGCGAGCTGCCGCCGATGCGGCCCCTGGGGGCGCAGATCCTGCACCACGCACTGCCCCTGGTCCTTTCCCCGGCCGCCTGAGGTTCGAGCTCATTCCCACTCGATCGTGCCGGGCGGCTTGGACGTGATGTCCAGCACCACCCGCCCGACCGGGCGGATCTCGTTGATCATCCGCGAGGCGATCTGCTCGAGCAGGTCGTAGGGCAGCCGCGCCCAGTCGGCCGTCATGGCGTCGTCGCTGGTGACCGCCCGGATCACGATCACGTTGCCGTACGTGCGCTCGTCGCCCTGCACGCCGACCGTCCGGATGTCGGGCAGGACGCAGAACGACTGCCACAGGTCCCGGTACAGGCCGGCCTTGCGGATCTCGTCCTGGAGGATCGCGTCGGCCTCGCGCAGCGTGTCCAGCCGCTCACGCGTGGCCTCCCCGCCCACCACGCGTATCGCCAGCCCGGGCCCGGGGAACGGCTGGCGCCAGACCAGGCGCTTGGGCAGGCCCAGCTCCGCGCCGACGGCCCGCACCTCGTCCTTGAACAGCGCTCGTAGCGGCTCCACCAGCGAGAGCTCCAGGTCCTCGGGCAGCCCGCCGACGTTGTGATGGGACTTGATCGTGGCCGCGCCGGTGCCCCCGCCCGACTCGATCACGTCGGAGTAAAGGGTCCCCTGGACGAGGAACTGAACGTCGTCGAGCTTGGCCGCCTCCTCCTCGAACACACGGATGAACTCGGCCCCAATAATCTTGCGCTTGCGCTCCGGGTCCGAGACGCCCTTCAGCTTGGCCAGAAACCGGTCCTCGGCGTCGACGGCCACTAGCGGCACCTTGAAGTGGTCACGGAAGGCCGAGACGACCTGCTCGCCCTCGTTCTTGCGCATCAGGCCGTGATCGACGAACACGCAGGTCAGCTTGTCGCCGATCGCCCGGTGGACGAGCAGCGCCGCCACGCTCGAGTCCACGCCGCCCGAGAGCCCGCAGATCGCCCGCCCCTCCCCCACCTGGGCCTGGATCCGCGCGATCTGGTCCTCGATCACCGACGCGGCGCTCCAGTCGCGCTCGCAGCCGCACACGTCCTCCAAGAAGTTGGTCAGGACCTGCTGGCCGTAGGGCGTATGCACGACCTCGGGGTGAAACTGGATCCCGTACACGCCGCGCTCGGTCGATTCGAACGCGGCCACCGGGGAGGCCGTCGAGGAGGCCAGCGCGGTGAACCCCGGCGGAGGGGTGAACACCGTGTCGCGATGCGACATCCAGCACGTCTGCTCGGCGGGCGTGCCCGCCAGCAGCCGTCCTTTGTCGGAGACCGTCAGCTGCGAGCGGCCAAATTCTCCCACCTCGGCTCCCTGCACCTTTCCTCCGAGCGCCAACGCGATCAGCTGCATGCCGTAGCAGATGCCGAGCACGGGAATGCCCAGCTCGAGCAGCTCGCGCTCCAGCGGGGGGGCGCCCTCGGCGTACACCGACGCGGGACCGCCCGAGAGGATCACGCCCTTGGGCCGGCGGCGAGCGACCTCGGCGGCCCCCACGTGATACGGGAGCAGCTCGGAGAACACTCCGCACTCGCGGACCCGCCGGGCGATCAGCTGCGAGTACTGGCCACCGTAGTCGAGCACCACCACCTCGTCGGTGGCGGCACGAACTTCATCGAGCCCATCGTCCACAGGCGCGCCCCTGACCTCGCCGGACGCCTCGTCGGCGTCCAGCGCGGCGGCGGCCGACGAGTCGCTAATCGGCGACACCCACGGCAGCGCCGCGACTGCCGGCGCCCATTCCGACGCCCTGCTCGCGCTGCAGCTGCTTGCCCTCGGTCTGCAGCGAGGGCGCCACCATCAGCTCGGCGCGGTTGAACTCCGCGATGTCACGGAATCCGCAGGTCGCCATCGAGGTGCACAGGCCGCCCATCAGGTTGAAGGTGCCGTCGTTCTCGCGTGCCGGCCCGGTGATGATCTCCTCCAGGGTGCCGTTCTGCTTGGTGGCCAGCCGGGCGCCGCGCGGCAGCGTGGGATGGAAGGTCGCCATGCCCCAGTTGTAGCCGCGGCCGGGCGCCTCGTAGGCGCGCGCCAGGGCCGAGCCGATCATCACGGCGTCCGCACCGCAGGCGACCGCCTTGGCGATGTCACCGCCGTTGCGCATCCCGCCGTCGGCGATCACCTTCACGTAGTCACCGGTCTCGAGCATGTGCTGCGAGCGGGCCGCGGCCACGTCGGCGATCGCCGTGGCCTGCGGGACGCCGATGCCCAGCACGCCGCGAGTGGTGCAGATCGCTCCGGGCCCGACGCCCACCAGCACGCCCGCCGCGCCGGTGCGCATCAGGTGAAGGCCGGTGTGGTAGGAGGCGCAGCCACCCACGACCACGGGGGTCGGCGCGAGCTCGCGGATGAATTCCTTGAGGTTCAGCGGCGGCCGCGACTCATCACGGGAGACGTGCTCGGCGGACACCACGGTGCCCTGGATGACGAGGATGTCGAGCCCGGCCTCCAGCGCGGTCTCGTAGTGCGCACGCACCTTCTGCGGCGTCAGCGACGCCGCGGCGACCACACCGTGGGACTTGATCTCCTCGATCCGCCGGGCGATCAGCTCCGGCTTGACCGGCTCGCGGTAGATGTCCTGCATCTCTCTCGTGGCGATGTCGGGCGAGAAGGTGGCGATCCGCTCCAGCTGCTCGTCGGCGTCCTCGTAACGGCAGTAGATGCCCTCGAGGTTGAGCACGGCGAGGCCGCCCAGCTTGCCGATCAGCCCGGCGGTCTCAGGCGAGACGACGCCGTCCAGGGCGGCCGCCAGCAGCGGCAGCTCGAACCGGTATGGACCCAGGGTCCACGTGATGTCGACATCGTCGGGGTCACGCGTGCGCCGCGATGGCACGATCGCGATGTCGTCGAATCCATAGGCCCGTCGGGCCTTCTTTCCGCGGCCGATCTCTACTTCCATCGCGGAAGCGTAGAACGCGGGTCGGACGGCGTGGAGAGGACGATGGCGGCAATCATCGGGCGTTCGATCCTAGCAGTGCCCCATGCCCCCTCCCGGCCGCCCAGGCGGTGAATCAGCCGCAGCTTGCGGCGTTCGGATCAGCCCAGTTCTGGGCTCATCTCCAGCGTCTGGGACTCGACCACGCCGAGCAGCCGCTGCACCTGCGCGGGATCGACGATGCCGGCGCCGAAGTGATGGGTCGACTCCGCTCCGCAGGCGACGCCGAAGCGCAAGCAGTCGAGCGGTGACTGGTCTCCGTAGCGCGCCGCCACGTAGCCGGCCAGGAACGCATCACCCGAGCCCACCGCGGAGCGCGCCTCCTGCTCCTCGATGCGGACGCGGTACACCACCGGGGAGCCGGCGTCGAAGATCCGGGCATAGCAGCCGTCGGGAACGGTCATGATCGCCTCGTGCGCGCCCTGCCGGGTCATCTCCAGCACGGCTGACGCGCGGTCGTCGACGTCGTTGAACTCGTGGCCGACCAGCTCCTCGGCCTCGAGCTCGTTGGGCGAGACCAGATCGGGTTCGGCGCGCATCGACAGGCGCAGCGGCTCGCCGTCGGAATCGATCATCGTCGTAACCCCGAGCCGGCGGACGTCGCGGATCAGCGAGTAGTACACGTCCTGCTCGACGCCCCGCGGAAGGCTGCCGGCGAACACGCAGATGCTCGCGCCCTGCGCCAGGTACAGGAGCTTCTCCCGGAACAGCTCCAGCTCCTGTGCGGAGACGGCAGGCCCCCGCTCGTTGATCTCGGTCTGCAGACCGGTCGTGGGGTCGAGCACCGCCGTGTTGGTCCGCGACTCGTCGAAGATGCGCACGAAGTCGTTGAGGATCGACTCGTCGTTGAGCGCCTCGACGATCCGCGTGCCGGTCGCTCCGCCGGCCAGCCCGGTGGCGATCACGGGCTGCCCCAGGCGCTTGATCGCCCGCGCGATGTTCACGCCCTTGCCCCCCGGCATCGTGGTCTGGTCGACCGTGCGGTGCCGCCTGCCCGGGGTGAAGCTCGGAACCTCGAGCGTCTTGTCCATCGCGGCGTTGAGCGTGACGGTGATGATCATGCTGCCTCCAGTTTGCCCGGTCGCTGGCGCCGGCGACGGCGTGCCAGGCCGACCGCGGTCAGCACCAGCACAAGCACCACCACGATGACCAGCAGCATCAGTGGCTTGGTGACGAAGCGCGCGGCGATCGTGAGCCCGCTGACGGCGGGGAGCGCGCGCCCCAGCACCAGCGGAATGCGGGCGACCGGCCGGCCGGCGGCGAGCACCACGGCCGTGCCGACGACCGACTGACCGGGCAGTGGGCCGACCAGCTGGCGAGGAGCCCGCACCAGGATCCGGACGCGCGTCGAGCGGGCGAGGATGCGCGTGAAGCTGCGCGAGGCGCGCACGACGGCGTGCTGGCCCGGACTGTCGCGCACTGTCGGACGCGCCATCACCTCGCCGGCGTGCACCGGTGTCAGCGGACGGAAGTTGGCAAAGCCGTAATTCAGAAGGGCCATGGTGTTGGCATCGCGCGCGCTTTCACTATCGGTCCCCAGCACCGCGCTTATAAGTGTCATGCCGTTTCTGTGCCCGGACGCGACTAGAACGTAACCGGCGTCTAGCGTGTGTCCAGTCTTGACGCCGTCGATCCACGGAAATTGGGCGACCAGAGCGTTGCGGTTGACGACATCGTGCTGGGGCCCGGTCCGCAGCACGGCATGGGGCAGGTCGACGATCCGGGCGAAGAACCTGGAGTGCGTCAGGTCGTAGTCGGCCAGCTTGACCAGATCGGCCGCGGTCGAGTAATTGCCGGCGGTGTCGAGCCCGATCGGCGTGGCGTAGTGAGTGTGCTTGAGCCCGAGCTGACTCGCCCGCGCGTTCATCATGCCCACGAACCGCGCCACCGACCCGTGACCGACGTTGTAGGCGAGGTCCTGCGCGGCATCGTCGGCGCTGGGCAGCATCAGCGCGATCACCAGATCGTGCGCGCTCATCCGGTCGCCCGGCCGCAGCCCGATCTGCGAGTCGGTGGGCGCCGAGTAGTAGTTGGGCTGGGTGAACATTGTCCCCAGGTGGTGCACGTGCTCGAGCACGATCAGCGCCGTCATCAGCTTGGTCGTCGAGGCGATCGCCGACTCCCGGTTGAGGTTGTCTCCGTAGAGCATCTGGCCGGTGCTGGGCGAAAACAGCGCGGCCGAGCGCACGCCGAGTCGCGGCGGCGACTGTGCCCGCGACCGGGTGGGCGCCATCACCATGATCGCGAGGCACAGCGTGGCCGCGAGGCACAGCGTCGCGGCCACTCGCCGAGTGGCCTCGGGCGTCACCGTCGAAGCCTCAGCCGCTGACCGGTCTGCAGGCTGTAGGGCGGAGTCGACACCGAGGGGTTCAACGAGGTCAGACGACCCAGCGGGACGCCCGTCTTGACGGCGATCGAACTCAGCGTGTCGCCCGACTTGACGACGTAGAACTTCGCCGTCGCCTTGGGCTTGCGGTGGTGACGGCCGGTGGGCCGCAACGTGGTGCCGGACTTGGTCACGGTCGTCGTCTGCTTGGCGACGGTGGAATGCACGATCAGATAGACCCCCACGGCCACCGCGGCGAGGGCGAGCGGCGCAAGCAAGCGCGCGAATAGTCGCACCATCCCGCGGCGATCATACAGTCGCCCGAAAACGCCTCCTGCACGGCCCGTCGCACCGGATCGCAGTGGCGGACCGTTACGAGTACAGGCCCCAGATCAGCTCGCGCAACCGCTGTGCCTCGCGCTGCGCGCTGCCCGCCGGATCATCGCCCTGCTGCTCGTGGGCATAGACGACGGCCCGCGAGGCCGCCACCAGCCCACCGGCCGGGCCCGGCGCGAACGCCGGCGCCAGTCCGCCTCCACTGGCTCCCTGCGGACCCATTCCGGGCAGCAGCATCACCGCCGCGGGCATCTTTGACCGCAGGCGCTCCAGGTGCTCGGGAGCCGTGGCCCCGGTGACCGCCCCGACGTCACCCAGGCCGGAGCGCCCGATGCCTGGCCGGCCCAGTTCGTCGACGAATCCGGCCACCAGGTCGCTGACCGCCTCTCCCGTCGCCAGCTCACGATCCTGGATGTCGGCGGCGCCACGATTGGACGTACGCGTCAGCACCAGCAGCCCGGCGCCTTGTGCCCGCGCCGCGTCGACCAGCGGAGCCAGCGAGTCGCGGCCCAGCAGTGGGTTCGCGGTCAGCGCGTCGGCGCCGAGGCCCGGAACGTCCCCGAAGGGCGTGGGGGTGGACCCGAAGAACGCCTGTCCATAGGCCTTGGCGGAGATGTCGATGTCACCCCGCTTCGCGTCGGCGATCACCATCAGCCCCCGTTCGTGGGCATCGCGGATCACCTCGCCGAGCGCCGACCACCCGGGCGCACCCAGGCGTTCGAAGCAGGCCACCTGCGGCTTGACGGCCACGCATTCTCCGCCGGCCGCTTCCAGCAGGAGCCGGCAGTGCGCGGCGACCGCGCGGCCGGCCCGCTCGGCAGCGCCCCCGGCGTCGCCTCGCGACGGTCCTCCGGACTCGGCCAGTTCAAGAGCCCGGGGCCAAAGCCGGGCGGGATCGGGATCGATCCCCAGGACGATCTGGGATCGTCGCTCTCTGACCCGGTCGGTCAGTCGGTCGCCGAAGAACTCGTGACCGGCGCCGGCTCGATCGGGTGCCTGCATCGCATCGGCGGTCTGACCCAGGTGGGACGAACTCGGGGCCAGACCGGCCGTGGCTGCGATCGCTTGCGCTATTTGACTGCCTTCTTCAGCGCCGCGCCGGCCGTGAACTTCGGGACTTTGGAGGCCGCGATCTGGATCTTCTCGCCGGTGGCCGGGTTGCGACCTTCGCGAGCGCTCCGGCTGGAGACGCTGAACTTGCCGAAGCCGGAGAAGACGACGTCACTGCCGCGCTTGAGCGCGCCCTCGATCGTCTCCAGCATCGCGTCCACCGCGTCGCCGGCGTCCTTCTTGGTCAAGCCAGCGCGGTCCGCGACCTGGTCTACGAATTCAGATTTCGTCACTGCTCCTCCTTTTTTGCCCTTTCGTAGGAAACGACGAAGCTAACACGGTTGGCGGACAACGCTCCCTCCCCGTTCCGCCGTAGGTTCCATTCTCACCAGCCACCGCGGCCCGGCGGGGGCCGATCAACTGCAGATTTCCGCAATTTGCGGGAATCGGTAGCGGCCAATGGGCGGCATCCCCGCCGGTGGCCACAATGTCGGCCGTGAACCTCGGCCGAATCGCATGGCTGGTCACGGTGTTCTCCTGTGTGCTGATCGCCGCGATCCTGCTGCTCCAGGGCTACTACGGCTACGCCGGCGTGACCTTCGCCGTCGCCCTGTCGGCTGCCATCAACCTCACCTGAAGACGCGTCCCGCGCCCAGGGTGTTTGCGCGAGAACGCCGGCGCCGGAAGCGACAGCCCGCGTCAGCCCGGGCTGGCCGGATCGGCGCCGGGCTGGGCGACCAGGACCTCGCCGGGACGAACGCGATCCTCGGGCTCGAGGTGGATCAGGACGTCCGTGCTTCCGGCAAGGTGATCGCCGATCAGGTCCTGCAGCTCGTGGGCGACGCGGTGCGCGTCCTCCAGCGAGGTGCCGCCCTTGAACTGGACGTGCAGGTCGACATAGCGACGCGAGCCCGCGCGGCGCGTGCGCAGCTCGTGGTAGCCGACGACGCCGCTGGCCGAGACGGCCTCGATCGCTTCGCGGATCGCCTCGATCTCGCTGGGCGGCAGCGACTCGTCGACGAGCACCCGCGAGGACTGGGTGAGCAGCCGCACGCCGGTGGTGACGACCACGACGGCCACCGCCAGGGCGACCACCGGATCGATCCACTCGGCGCCGGTGACCTGGACCAGCACCAGGCCGACCAGCACCGCGGCCGAGGTGAGCGCGTCCGTGCCCAGGTGGGCGGCGTCGCCGGCGAGGGCGGGAGAGCCGGTGCGTTTGGCCGCCCGGGCCAGGCGCACGGAGACCGTGACGTTGACGGCCAGCGAGACGCCGATCACGGCGATGCCGACGCCGACGGTCTGCACCCGCCCGTGGTTGATCAGGTGGCGGATCGCCTCGAAGGCGATCGCTGCCGAGCCGACCAGGATCAGGATCCCCTCGATCGCCGCCGCCAGGTTCTCGATCTTCTCGTGGCCGTAGCGATGCGACTCGTCGGCGGGCTCGTCGGCCTTGCGAACCGAGAAGAAGGCCACGATCGAGGCGACCAGGTCGATGCTGGAGTGCACCGCTTCGGTGAGGATCGCCACCGAGCCGGTGATCGTGCCCGCGAACAGCTTGAGCAGGATCAGCGTGGCGTTGGAGATGACCGACAGCGCGGCGGTGCGGACCTTCAGCTGCCCGTCGCCGGCGGTCGCCGGGGATAGGGAGCTCACCGCGGCGCCCCCGGCAACCACCTCAGCAGCTCCGACACGGCAGCGCCCCGGTGGCTGAGCCTGTCCTTCTCGGCGTCGCTGAGCTCGGACATCGTGCGCCCTGACGGCTCGCCGTCGGGCAGGAAGGCCGGGTCATAGCCGAACCCGCCGTCGCCGCGGCCCTCGGCCGCCAGCCGCCCGGTGCAGTAGCCGAAGAACAACTGCTCGACGCCGGCCGCCGGATCGACGTAGACCAGCGCGCAGACGTAGCGCAGCGCGCTGCCGGCCGGCGCCTCGCGCATCAGCTTGGCCAGGTTCTCCTCGTCGCTGGCCCGCGGGCCCGCGTAGCGCGCCGAGTACACGCCGGGGCGACCGTCGAGCGCCGCCGCCTCGATCCCGGAGTCGTCGGCGATCGCTGCTCGGCCTGTTCCGGCCGCGGCCGCGCGAGCCTTGGCCAGCGCGTTGTCGGCGAAGGTCTCTCCGTCCTCCGGCGGCAGCACCACCTCGTCGACAAGCGACGTGACCTCGATTCCGGCCGGCGCCAGCAGCCGCGCGAACTCGCGCAGCTTGTGGGGGCTACGGGTGGCGAGGACCAGTGACCGGGGGGCGCTCATGGCCGACAGGCCGAGGCTCAACGCGCGGCGGCGGCGGAGACCGTCTCGGACTGCAGCACGCGCAGCGCCTCGATGCCTCCGGCGGCCAGGGCCAGCAGATCGTCGAGATGGGCGCGCGACAGCGGCGTGCGCTCGGCCGTGGCCTGGACCTCGACCAGGCCGCCGTCGCCCGTCATCACGACGTTGGCGTCGACCTCGGCGGTCGAGTCCTCGGAGTAGTCCAGGTCGAGCAGGGCGACACCGTCCACGATCCCGGCCGAGACGGCGGCAACCGTGCCGGTGAGCGGCGTGCGCTGCAGCGGGCCCTCGGCGATGAGCCGGTTGCAGGCCAGCTCCAGGGCCACCATGCCACCCGTGATCGACGCGCAGCGCGTGCCGCCATCGGCCTGCAGCACGTCGCAGTCGATGTAGATGGTGCGCTCACCCAGCGCCTCGAAATCGATCACCCCGCGCAGCGAGCGCCCGATCAGGCGCTGGATCTCCACCGAGCGGCCGTCGGGACGACCCTTGGTGACCTCGCGCTGCTTGCGGGCGCCGGTGGACGCGGGGAGCATCCCGTACTCGGCGGTCACCCAGCCGCGCCCGGACTTGGCCAGCCAGCGCGGCACGCCCTCCTGCACCGACGCCGTGCAGATCACGCGCGTCTCGCCCATCGAGATCAGCGCCGAGCCGGTGGCGGTGCGCACGAAGCCGGCCTCGATCGTCACCGGGCGCAGCCCGTCGACCGGCCGGCGGTAACTGCGATCCCGGGCGATCTCGCGCGCTGCCGCGTCCGGGCCGGCGCTCACGCCGCCGCCCTCGCGCCGGTGTCGGCCAGGTCGACGTGCTCGACCTCGCCCAGCGGCATCTGCAGAAAGCGCGTCGCCAGCGCCGAGAACGCGCTCACCTCACCGGTGCAGCGGAAGCTGTAGCTCCCCTCGTCGGTGCGGGGGTTGAGCAATCCGCGCGCGGTCAGGGCCCGCTCGACGCTGCGCGCCACCCCCGCGCCCGAGGTCACGAGCGTCACGCCGCGCCCGAGCATCCGCTGGAGCATCGGGGCGACCAGCGGGTAATGCGTGCAACCGAGGATCACCGTGTCGACCTGCGCGTCGCGCAGCGGCGCGCAATAGCCGCGGACGGTGCGCACGACCTGCTCGTCGAACGGAAAGCCGCCCTGGATGATCGGCGCCAGGTCGGGGCAGGCGACCGGCTCCACGTGCACGTGGCGATCGGCCGCCCGGACCGCACGCTCGTACGCGCCGCTGGCCACCGTGGCGGGCGTGGCCAGCAGGCCGATGCGGCCGTTGCGGCTGCCGGCGACGGCGAGCTGGGTGGCGGGCGCGACGACTCCGATCACGTCAATGTCGCGGCCGGTCTGCTCCAGGTGACGCTCGAGCGCGTCCAGGGCGGCGGAGCTGGCCGCGTTGCAGGCGACGACGAGCAGCTTCGCGCCCAACCCGAGCAGGTGCTCGGTAATCTCGATCGCGAACGCCTCGAGCTCGGCCTGGCTGCGCTCGCCGTACGGGAAGCGCGCCGTGTCGCCGAGATAGACGTAGTCCTCGCCGGGCAGCGAGACCAGGAGCTCATGCAGGACGGTGAGGCCGCCGACGCCGGAGTCGAACACGGCCACGGGCAGCTCGGCGGGTCGCAAGGCGAGGGACACCCCTGCATGGTGTCAGAGGACACGGCGCCGCTGCCAAGATGGCCCCCACGATGCGCGCGCTGATCGTCACCAACATGTATCCCTCGCCGGCGCACCCGGCGCTGGGGAGCTTCGTCGCCGACCAGGTCGCCGCCCTGCAGCGCCTCGACGACCCTGAACTGCAAATCGAGGTGTTCGCGTTCGCTCCGGGCGGATACGGCGCCTACATCCGCGCCGCCCGGCAACTGCGCGCACGGTACGCGGACGCCACACCTTTCGACGTGGTGCACGCCCACTTCGGGCTGACCAACTGGCCGGCCCGGGCGGTGCCCGCCAGGGCCCGAGCGGTGACCCTGCACGGCACCGATCTGGCCCACCCCCGCTCGCGAGCGATAGCGCTGGCGGGCCTGCGGGGCAGCGACCTCGTCGCGGTGGTCTCGGCGCCGCTGGCCGAGCAGATCCCGCGCTGGGCCGGGCGCGACCGCGCCCAGGTGCTCCCCTGCGGCGTGGACCTCGGCCGATTCCAGCCCATCGACCGCGCCGAGGCACGGGCACGCTTGAACCTGGATCCGGACGGTCCCTATCTGCTGTTCCCATCCGACCCGCGGCGCCCCGAGAAGCGCCACGACCTGGCGCTCCAGGTGGCCGGCGGCACGCCGCTGCTGTCGCTCACCGACGTGCCGCCGGCGAAGGTACCGCTGTACGTCAACGCCGCCACCGCGGTGCTCATCCCCTCGGACCGCGAGGGCTTCGGTCTCGCCGTGCTGGAGGCGCTCGCCTGCGATGTGCCCGTGCTTGCCACCCCGGTCGGGATCGCCCCCGAGATGCTGGCCGACCTGCCCGGCACCCTGTGCGCGCCCTTCGACGCGGAGCGGTGGCGGGCCGCCCTGGCACCGCACCTGAACCAGGCCGACCCCCGCATTGAGGGTCGTCCCCGCGCCGAGCCGTACTCCTCGGATCGGATGGCGACCCGCGTGCTGGAAGCGTGGCGCGGGGTGGTCGCGAACGGCAGCTAGACAGACAGCGCGGGCCACCACTGCGCCAGCCGCGCTCGCGCCGCCGTGGCGACCGGCGACACCGGCCCAGCGACCGTGGACGAAACCGAGCCCGCCGGCGCCGCCAGTTCCTGCATCGTCACCGCCACCCCCCGGCCGAGCGCGTCCAGCGCATAGCCGCCCTCCAGCAGCGCTCCCACCGGCACCCCGAGCTGCGCGCCCACGTCGCGCAACGACGCCGCCATCGCCCCAAAGCCGGCGTCGGTCACCCGGCAGTCGGCCAGAGGGTCCTCCTCGTGCGCGTCGAAGCCGGCCGAGATCAACAGCAGCTGCGGCGCGAACTCGCGCGCCAGCGGCACGGCCACGTCACGCACGAGCGAAACGAACTCCGGGTCGCCCGAGCCCGGCGCTACCGGCAGGTTGACCGTGAAGCCCTCCCCAGGACCCGAGCCCACGTCCCGGGCGAGACCCGTCCCCGGATACAGCGGCGACTGGTGGATCGACACAAACAGCACCTGCGGATCGGCATGGAACACGTCGTTGGTGCCGTTGCCGTGGTGCACGTCCCAGTCGACGATCATCACCCGCTCGCACCCGCGGACGTCCACCGCATGGCGCGCCGCCACGGCAATGCTGTTGAACAGGCAGAAGCCCATCGCCCGGTTGCGCTCGGCGTGGTGGCCGGGCGGACGGTGGGCGCTGAAGCCGGTCGGCGCCGCCCCGTCGAGAAGCCGGTCGACGAGCGCGACCGCGCCCCCGGCGGCGTGCGAAGCCGCGACAAACGATCCTGGCGAGACGACCGTGTCGGCGTCGATCTGCGCCCCCCCGCGCTCCGCGGCGCGCTGCACCATCTCGATGTGGCGCTCCGGGTGCACGGCCAAGAGCGCCTCCCGTGACGCCGCCGGTGACTGCACGCGCTCGTAGCCCAGCCACCCCCGTCGCTCCAGCTCGCGCAAGATCGCTGGGATCCGAGCCGGCTGCTCCGGGTGGGGACCGGTCTCGTGAGCGAGCGACGAGGGGTGCTCCAGGAACGCGGGGGCGGATGCCATCGCGGATAACGTACCGAGCGGTGCCTCGTGTCGAGCCTCAGGTCGTGATCGTGGGTGCCGGCGCCGCCGGTCTCTACACGGCTCTCTGCGCCGCCCGCCTCAACGCAGCCGTGACGCTGGTGTCCGCGATGCCCTTGGCCGGCTCCTCCAGCTACTGGGCACAGGGCGGCCTGGCCGCGGCGCTGGCCGCCGACGACAGTCCGGATGCGCATCTGGCCGACACGATCGCCGCCGGGCGGGGCTCGGTGCGCGAGTCCGCGGCCCGGGTGCTGTGCGACGAGGCTCCGGCGGCGGTGCGCGACTTGCAGGAGCTCGGCGTCGCCTTCGACGCCGATCGCCACGGTCAGCTGGCACTCGGGCTGGAGGGCGGACACTCGAGGCGCCGCGTGGTGCACGCCGGTGGAGCCGCGACGGGACGGCGGATCATCCGCGAGCTGTCGGCGCTCGTCGCCCAGGACGAGCGCATCGCGGTGCTCGAGGGCCACCGGGTGACCCGGGTGTTGATGAACGGCGGCCGGGCGTCCGGGGTCGTGCTGGACGACGGCACCGTGATCGCCGCCCCGGCGGTCGTCCTGGCCACCGGAGGGGCCGCCGCGATGTGGTCGCGCACGACCAATCCGGCAGGCGCGACGGGGGGCGGGCTGCTGCTGGCCTTCGAGGCGGGCGCGCGGCTGGCCGACCTGGAGCTGATGCAGTTTCATCCCACCGCCGTGGTGGGCGCCAACGGCGCTGACGGCTTCCTGGTCACCGAGGCCGTCCGCGGCGAGGGTGCGCACCTGGTGGACGCCGCGGGGGAGCGCTTCGTCGACGAGCTGGCCCCTCGCGACGAGGTGGCGCGAGCCGTGCAGCAGCAGATCGACCGCAGCGGCGGGCAGTCGGTCGGCCTGGACATGCGCCACGTGGACCCGGCGCTGTTTCCCAACGTGGTCGGGGCGCTGCGCCGGGCCGGGATCGACCCCGAGCGCGAACTGGTTCCGGTCGCGCCGGCGGCGCATTACATGATGGGCGGGGTGGCCACGGACCTCGAGGGCCGCGCCTCGCTGCCGGGGTTGTTCGCGGTCGGCGAATGCTCCTGCACGGGCCTGCACGGCGCCAACCGGCTGGCCTCCAATTCACTCAGCGAGTGCTTCGTGTTCGGCGCCCGCGCGGCCCGGGCGGCGGTCCAGCACGCCGCGCAGGCTCCGCTGACGGGCAAGCCGGACCCCGCCTGCGCAGGCGCGGTCTCCCCCGCCGAGCTCTCGGCGTCCTCCCGCGACGCGCTGTGGCGCTATGCCGGGCTGCAGCGCGACGAACCGGGGCTGCGCACGCTGGCCGGCGACGAGCACCCATTGGTGCGGCTGATCGCCACCGCCGCGCTCAAGCGCGAGGAGAGCCGGGGCGCGCATCTGCGGCTCGACTTCCCGCAACGGGACCCCATGATGGAGGGCCGCCACGTCACGCTGGAGCAGAGCCACCCGCCGACGTTCGAAAACTGGTCCTGACCCCCGGTTTGCGGGAAAACTCCAACTTCCTGCTTAACACGGAATTAATATGGAGTCTCGGACCAACTTCACAACTGGGCTGGATGATACTCGCCAGTAGGTAGGGCATGGGCGCCCGGCAGTGAGCCTCAAGGGAGGAGCGAGACACGCATGTATCGGTTCAGCCGAGCGATCTACCGAGAGATCGCGCCAGATATCATCGAGGACCAGCATGCGTGCAGCTGCCATGCCAACCACGAGCGCGTGCTGCGCGCTTGTGAGGCGGCCGTGGAGCGGCTGGCGACGGACCGCCACTACTTCGCTCGTCCGGCGCGCACGCTGTTCTATGACATTCGCGCTTATTTCCCGATGAGCGAGCAGCCGCGGGTGCTGCGCGTGATCGAGCGCTATCTGGCGTGCGCCGACGAGTTCATGCGCTCGCAGCCTCAGAACGGCTTCGATCTCTACGGAAACCCGCTGCGGTGCCGGGCGAGCACCCGCAAGGGCACGCCGTGCCAGCGGATGCCGCTGCCGCGCAACGGATACTGCCCGTCGCACCAGCACCTCGCCGAGACCGAGGAGCTGGTCGACGAGATGCTGGCTGCGTAGCACACTTCCCCGAACAACACGAACAACCGATACCGTCGGGCGATGCTGCTCGGCGTCGACGTTGGCGGGACGTTCACCGATGCCGTCCTGGCGCTCGATGGGCGCCTGGTCACCGCCAAGGCGCCGACGACGCCCGCCGACCAGTCCGAGGGCGTGCTCGCGGCGATCGAGGCCGCCCTCGAGCAGGCGGGCGCCGCCGCTGATCAAATCCGTGAGTTCTCGCATGGAATGACCGTGGCCACCAACGCGCTGCTCGAGGGCAACGGGGCGCGCACGGCATTCGTGGCCACCGAGGGCTTCACGGACATCGTGGCGCTCGGGCGCCAGAGCCGCCCGGAGCTGTACCGCCTGTGCGCCGGGCGCCCCGCCCCGCTGACCCCACCCGAAGGTCGCTTCGGCGCGCCCGAGCGGATGACCCCCGACGGCCCGCTGCGCGAGCTTCACCGGGCAGCCGCACAGAAGCTGGCGCAGGCGGTAGCCGGCTACGAGCCCGAGGCGGTGGCCGTCGCGCTGCTGCACGCGTATCGCCATCCCGAGCACGAGCTGGCCGTCGCCGAGGCCCTCAGGCAAGAGCTAGGTGGGCGCGACCAGGTCCATGTGTCGCTCTCGCACCAGGTGGTGGGCACGTTTCGCGAGTTCGAGCGGGCCAGCACGACCGAGGTCGACGCCGCCCTCTCGCCGCTGCTGGGCGGTTACCTGCGCCGGCTGGTGGCGCGCTGCGAGCAGGCCGGGGTGCCCGAGCCGGCGATCATGCAGTCCAACGGCGGTCTGATCGATCTGGAGTCGGCCGCCGGACACGCCGCCTGGACGGTCCTCTCCGGTCCCGCGGGAGGCGCCGCCGGAGCGGCCTACGTGGCCCGGGCCGCCGGCACCCCGGACGCGCTGTGCTTCGACATGGGCGGCACCTCGTGCGACGTGTGCGTGGTCGACGACGGCGCCATCCAGGAGCAGAGCGCCGGGACGATCGCCGACCGCCCGCTGGCGCTGCCGATGGTGGCCGTCCACACGGTGGGCGCCGGGGGTGGCTCGATCGCGTGGCGGGATCCCGGTGGGGCGCTGCGGGTGGGTCCCCGCTCGGCGGGCGCCGATCCCGGCCCGGCCTGCTACGGCCGGGGGGGCACCGAGCCGACGGTCACCGACGCCAACCTGGTGCTCGGCTACCTGGCGGCCGATGCGCCGCTGGCCGGCGGAGTGGAGCTGGACGCCGGCGCGGCCCGGGACGCGATCGCCCAGCTGGCGCAGACGCTCGATCTCAACGAGCTCGCCTGTGCCGAGGGCATCATCCGCGTCGCCAACGCCGAGATGGTCCGGGCGCTGCGCGTGGTCACCGTCCAGCGGGGCATCGACCCGCGCCGCTATGTGCTCCTGGCCTTCGGCGGGGCCGGCGGCCTGCACGCTGCCGGAATCGCCCGGGAGCTCGGCATCACCGAGATCGTCTGCCCGCGCGCCTCCGGGGTGCTGGCCGCGGTGGGCCTGGTCGTCTCCCCCCGGCGGCGCGACGTTCAGCGCAGCGTGTTCCTGGGCGGGGACGACCTGACCGCCGAGCGCATCGGCGGGCTCGTCGAGGAGCTGGGCGCGCAGGCCCGCGACGAGCTCGGCGAGGCGGACTCCGAGCTCACCGCCACCTACGAGCTGCGCTATCGCGGTCAGGCGTTCGAGCTGGCCGTGGGCGGCCCGCTGAACCCGGACCCCGACGAGCTGCGCGCGTCGTTCGAAGCGATCCACGAGGAGCGCTACGGCTACCACGACGCCGAGCAGCAGCTCGAGCTGGTCACTCTGGGGGTGTCGGCGACGGTTGCCGGCGTCGACGTCGCGTTGAGCGACGCCGATGAGCCCCGAGAGCCTGAGCGCGGCGAGCGCGAGGCGACGCTCGACGGCGAGCGGATCACGTTCTCGACGCTGCGTGGGCTCGTGCCCGCGCGGACCGTGATCGAGGGGCCCTGCGTGGTCGAGCTGCCCGAGTCGACGTTGCTCGTGCCGCCGGGATGGACCGGCGCGGTCGACGACGCCGGAACGATTCACCTGCGCGGCTGATGGATCCCGTCGAGCTCCAGGTCCTGACCGGCGCGCTGCACGCGATCTGCGAGGAGATGGGCGCGGTGCTGATCCGCTCGGCGCACTCGGCCAACATCAAGGAGCGCCGCGACGCCTCCACGGCGCTGTTCACCCCCGAGGGGGAGATGGTGATGCAGGCCGAGCACATCCCGGTGCACCTGGGAGCGATGCCGGCGGCCGTGGCCTCGGTGCTCGACGAGCGCCACGAGCCCGAGCGCTCGTGGATCCTCAACGACCCCTATCGCGGCGGCACCCACCTCCCCGACATCACGGTCATCACCCCCGTGTTCGCCGGCGAGGAACTGATCGCGTTCGCGGCCAATCGCGCCCACCACGCCGACGTCGGCGGTCCCACTCCCGGCTCGATGCCGGCCGACAGCACAACGCTTGCGGACGAGGGGGTGGTGATCGAGCCCCGGGTCCTCGACGACGACGCGATCGCCGAGATCACCCGGCAGATGCGCCGGCCCGATCAGCGCCGCGCCGATCTGCGGGCCCAGCTGGCCGCCGGGCGCGTGGGCGCGCTGCGCCTGACCGAGCTGTACGAGCGCGTCGGCGCCGACACCCTCAAGCAGGCCTATGAGGAGGTGCTCGACTACGCCGAGCGCCGCACCCGGGCGTGCATCAAGGAACTGCCGGACGCCGAGCGCACCGCCGAGGACGTGCTCGAGGCCCGTGAGGGCGACCTGCCGATCAAGCTGCGGGCGACCGTCTCCGGGGAGACGCTGACGCTCGACTTCACCGGTTCGGCCGACCAGCACGAGGGCAACCTCAACTGCCCGCTGGCCGTCACCCGGTCGGCCTGCTACTTCGCGATCCGGGTGCTCACCGATCCCGACATCCCGGCCAACGCCGGCGCCTACCGGTCCGTCGAGGTGATCGCGCCCGAGGGATCACTGCTCAACGCCCGCTCGCCGGCGGCGGTCGTCGGCGGCAACGTCGAGACCTCCTCACGGGTCGCCGACGTGGTGCTCAAGGCATTCGGGCACGCGCTCGGGCAGGGCACGATGAACAACGTGACGCTGGGCAACGAGGACGTCGTCTACTACGAGACGATCGGCGGCGGCCAGGGCGCCTGCGCCGATGCCGACGGGCCCAGCGGCGTGCACGTGGCGATGAGCAACACCCTGAACACGCCGGTGGAGGCGCTCGAGCTGGAGTTCCCGATGCGGATCGTGGAGTACTCGCTGCGCCGCGGCTCGGGAGGCGACGGCGAGCACCATGGCGGCGACGGGGTGATCCGGGAGATCGAGGCGCTGGCGCCGCTGCACTACTCGCTGATCACCGAGCGCCGGCGCCACGCGCCGCCCGGGGCCCACGGCGGCGCGGACGGAGCCCGGGGGCGCAACCTGCTCGACGGGGTGCAGCTGCCCGCCAAGGCGATCGGCGAGCTGAAATCCGGCCAGCGGCTGCGGATCGAGACCCCGGGAGGCGGCGGCTACGGGAAGCCGTCATCATCTGAGACGTGAGCGAGCGGGTCGCATTCCTGGGGCTGGGGATCATGGGTTCGCGGATGGCCGCCAACCTGGCGCGAGCCGGCTTTGAGCTGACCGTCTGGAACCGGACTGCGTCAACCGCGGTGCAGTTCGCGGCCGCCAACGAGGGCGTCAGCGTCGCCGGCACCCCCGCTGAGGCGGCCCGGCAGGCCGAGATCGTCTTCACGATGGTGGTCGACGGCGCCCAGGTGCAGCACGTGCTGCTGGGCGACGAGGGCGCGGCCACAGCTGCTGCCCAGGGCACGCTGTTCGTCGACTGCTCGACGATCGGTCCGGCCGCGACGCGTGAGATCGGCGAGGCCCTCGACGAGCGGGGACTGAGCCTCGTCGACGCGCCGGTCACCGGATCCTCTCCGAAGGCTGAGGATGGGACGCTCACCTTCATGGTGGGCGCCACCGAGGAGGAGTTCGAGCGCGTGGCGCCGGAGCTGAAGGCGATGGGCGAGCTGATCGTGCACGCCGGCCCGCGCGGGCACGGCCAGATGATCAAGCTGCTCAACAACGCGATGGCGGCCGCCAACGCCGCCGTCGTCGGGGAGGCGCTGGTCGTCGGCTCACGCGCCGGCGTCGACCTCGAGGCGCTGGTGAAGGTGGTGGGCTCGGGCGCCGGGGGCTCGACGATGCTCGATCTCAAGGCCGGGCCGATGCGCCACCACGACTACACCACGCTGTTCAAGCTCGAGCACATGCTCAAGGACGTGCGGCTGTGCCTGGAGGAGGGCCAGCGCCTCGGGGTGCCGTTCCCGAGCGCCGCCTACGCCCGTGAGATCCTGAACGCGGGCATGGGCATGGGGCACGCGGACGACGACTTCGCAGCGATGATCGAACCGCTTCAGGGCGCCGCCGGAGAGCGGCTCTAGCTGCTTACGGTCGCGTAGCTTCGATGTCTGTACATAAGTATAAACGCCGCTGATTTGCAGGGATGTTTTGCGATTCCGCGCTTCTCGCCTACAATCTCCTGCGTTCCGGCGCTTGGCGGTTGAAGGGAATAGCTGCGCGCGTCGGGTGCTTCCGTAAACCCCCTGCCTTCCCCCCTTTAACTCTTTATGCCGATTGCTTTCAAAGAATGGGCCGTCACTGTGCGGGCGCTCGCCGAAGGTGAGCAGCTTCTAACGCTTCGCAAGGGCGGTATCCGTGAGCCCGAGAAACATTTCAAGCTCGATCATCAGCGCTTCTTCCTGTACCCGACGTTTGATCATCAGCGCGCCGACCTGGTGCGTGAGTCACACCGTCCCGAGCTCTCACGAGCGCTCGAGGAGGGCGTGTGGTCAGACGGCGAGCCGCATCCGCAGGCGCTGCACCGCGGCGAGGAGCTCGCGCAGCCCGACCGGGTGCGGATCCGTGCCTGGGCCGAGGTGGCCGCCCACTTCACGGTGACCGATCGTCGCGCGATCGACGCCCTGTCACCGTTCTACGTGTGGACGACCGACTACGCCGAGAAGCGGCTGGCCTGGAAGCGTCGCCACCCGCTGCACGTGATCCTGCTGCGTACCTACCGCATCCCCCGGCCGGTCACGGTCAAGGTGCGCGACGAGTACGGCGGCTGCCGGTCATGGCTGGAGCTCACGCGAGACCTCCCCTTCGAGGGCACCCCGGTGCTCTCCGATGAGGAGTTCGAGCGTGCGTCCGAGGAGATCGCCTCGATCACCTCCGACCGCCAGCCGGTCCTCGTTTAGGTCGGACCCGTCGTGCGCGCCCGGGGCGCGCACGACGCAGGAGCCATAGATGGCCTGGGTCGAGACGGTCTCGGCCTCGTTCCGCGCCCGCCACGCGTCGGCCGACGCTGATGACGCCCACCTGGTGCTGCTCTCGTTGGAGCGCGTTCGCGACCAACTGGGCCGCGTGTTCCCGCATACGCCGTCGGAGATCACCGTGATCCTCCATGGCGGCCCGGTCGCCTTGGCGCTGACCAATCCGCTGCTGCCGCTCACCTGGCTCGTGACCGCGCCCACGGCGCGGCGCTACGTGGCCGGCTGGGCGGGTCCAGGCGACCTGCACGTGCTCTCGCCGGCGGCGCTGCGCGAACGGGCCTCCAATGTCCCGGGGTCCCGCCTGATGCTCGACCGCACGGCGTCGTGCCTGTACGCGCGGCGGGTGATCGCCGAGAACAACCCGGACCTGGCCAGGGTCATGGGCCTGATCCGCTACCAGCGGACCTTGCGCTGGGCGTGGCTGCTGGAGGGCTCGGCCCGCTGGTTCGGCGGTCAGACCGAGCACGCCCGCTCGGCGATCGCCCGGCGCCTGCGCGAGGGCGGGCGTCCCAGCTTCCCGCCCGGGCTTCGCGACGCGCCGCTGCTGGGGGGAACCGTGATCGACCTGCTGGCGCGCGAGACCGGTGAGCGGGCCGCGGCGCGCTTCTGCTGCCGGCTGGATCCGCAGGGGCCCGAGGCGGCGCTCACGCGGGCCTTCGGGGGACGCTCCCTGGTGCACACCGAGGGCGCGTGGCGCTCTCATCTGTCGCGCCTGGCCTCCGCCAGTCAGTGAACGAGCTGGGCGAGCAGCCAGATCGCCAGCACGCCTAGGGCGAGCGCCCCCAGCAGGCCGATGAGCAGCCGCCCCGGGCCCGCCGTCCCCGGCGCTGACGGCTGGGCGTCGATCAGCTCGGCCTGCAGCAGCACCTCGTGGGCGGTGGCCATCCCCGAGCGGGCGACCATGATGTCGCGGGGGCCGGCGGCGAGCATGTCCGGCACGTCGAATCCGGCGCTGCGGCGAAGCAGGCTCGGCACGCCCTCCTCCAGCAGCAGTCCCTGGATGAATTCGGCCTCCGATTGATTGCGGGCCCAGGCGACGCGCACCAGCTCGCCCTCGGTCAGCTGCGGCTCGATCTTGCTGGCGCGGTCGTGACGCTCGGAAACCCGTCCGGTGATCCCGCCGCCCGCCGGCATCGTCAGCTCACCTGCAGCTCGGTCTCGGAGACCTGGCCGTCGCGGATCTCATAGGCGCGCACCTCGGGCTCGTCGCCGGCGACGCCCACGATCACGTACAGCGCCTCGGGATAGAAGGCGAGGTTGACGTCGGTCTGTGATGGATACGGCTCCGAGCGCGTGTGCGAGTGATAGATGCCGCCCAGCTCCAGGTCCTCGTCCTCGATCGCCATCTGGATGCGGTACTGCTCGGCGCCGTCGATCTCGTAGCGCAGCGGACTGGCGGCGGCATTGGTGGCGCGGTGGACCTTGACGGCCTCGCCGTTGCGCGAAGCGATCATCCCGCAGCACTCGTCGGGGGCGTCCTGCAGCGCGTGGGCCACCATCTCGTGAAACAGCTCCTGGGAGATCCGCATCGTGAGGCTCGAGGCTACCAACGGCCGATCATTGAACACCCTGCACGAGCCCGTCGGGAACGGCGGCAGGGATCATGCCGGGGTTCAGAAGCTCTGAGACGATCGCGTCGTGCTGAGCGTCGGAGGCCATGATCTGGGCGGCGAGCACGATCAGGCCCGGGTCGCGCATCTCGTGCAGGGCGACGAAGTAGGCGCCGACGGCGACGCGCTCGAGCGACAGGAGCAGGAACAGCGCGTCCTTGGCGCCCCGCAGGTGGCCGAGCCGTCCGCCGATGTTGCGCCGCGCCAGGTACCGGTTGGCGACGGCCATGCTGGGCGGTGGTGAGGGCGCAACGGCGTGCCGGGCGGTCAGCTGAGCGCGCAGGGCGTCGACGTGGGCCTGCTCGTGGTCGCGCAGCTGGGCGACCACCGGATGGGCGGACCGAGGCAGGACCGGCGACACGAGCACGTGGTCATAGCCGTAGAGCACAAGCAGCTCGAGGCGCATCAGGCGCTGGAGGCGAGTGGTATCCGTACCCGTCGACGGAGGTGAGAGCAGCTCGCGCCGTGTCGTTGTGACGTCGGCCACGTCCGATCACTCTTTGCCGGTGACGAGCGGGCCCGCCAGGGCCGGCTGGCCCTGGGCGGCGCGCAGGATCGCCACGTGCTGGGCATCGCTGGCCAGGATGGTGGACACCGCCGCGCGCACCGGGCCGGGGGAGAGCCGCGGGATCCAGCTCAGGTAGCTGGCGATCTGCAGCCGCTCCAGCGAGTGCAGCAGGGCCAGCACCTCGCCGGCGTTACGGGGCGAGGGCCCGAGGTCATAGCTGTCGGCGCGGTCCGGCGCCTTGCCTCCGGCCCCCTTGATGAGCGAGATCAGCTCGCCGGTGTGCTCGAGCTCCTCGGAGAGGAAGGCCTTGGCGCCCTTGACCAGTGAGTGCGGGACAAGCGGGATGGCGGCAATGTAGGCGGTCACCGTCCGGCGCTCGAGCGCCAGCGCGGCGTTCAGGATCTGCAGATC
Organism: Solirubrobacteraceae bacterium; assembly: GCA_017882405.1. The sequence goes on from JADGPO010000173.1 coordinate 38,672, forward strand.
GGTGCGGACGGCGGGCTCGCTGATCTGAGTGGATCGCGAGCCGCTCGGCGCCTGCCCGCCGCAGCCGCTGATGATGGCCAGGGCCCCCACCCCCACGATCGCCTGCCCGGCCCCTCTCAGCAGCGCCCGCCTGGACGCGCCGTCCTCGGTTACCACCAGACGGTGGAATCCAGGTTCTCGATCTCCTCGACCGGCCGGGTGTAGATCCCCGAGCTCAGGTACTTCCAGCCGTCGTCGCAGACGATGAAGACGACGTTGCCCTCGTCGATCTCGCCGGCGATCCGCACGGCCACCCGGGCGATCGCCCCCGAGGACACGCCCGCGAACAGCCGCTCCTCGTCCAGGAGCTTGCGTGTCCAGAGGATCGCGTCGTGGTTGGTGACGAAGATCTTGCGGTCCAGCAACGACAGGTCGATGATCGGCGGGATGAAGCCGTCGTCCAGCGACCGCAGTCCCTGCACGGGCTCGCCCTGCATCGGCTCGGCGGCCACGATCTTGCAGCTGTCGCCCAGCTCCTCCTTGAGCCGCCGTCCGTTGCCCATCAGCGTGCCGCCGGTGCCCAGGCCCGCCACGAAGGCGGTCACTTCGTCGAGCTCCTCGAGGATCTCCAGTGCCGTGCCGTTGTAGTGGGCGTCGGGGTTGGCCTGGTTGCCGTACTGATAGGGCATGTAGTACGAGGCGTCCTTCTCGGCCATGTCCAGCGCCATCTCGACCGCCCCGTTGGAGCCCTTGGAGCCCTCCGAGTAGACGATCTCGGCGCCGTACATGCGCAGCAGCTCGGTGCGCTCCGGGGTCACGTTCTCCGGCATCACGACCTTCACGCCGTAACCCTTGCGTCCGCAGATCATCGCCAGCGAGATGCCGGTGTTGCCGCTGGTGGGCTCCAGGATCGTCTGGCCGGGGCGGATCAGGCCCTTGTCCTCGGCATCCTCGATCAGGGCCTTGGCGACTCGGTCCTTGACCGAGCCGGTGGGGTTGCGCGACTCCAGCTTGGCCCAGATGCGCACGCCCGGCTTGGGGCTGAGGCGCTTGAGCTCGACCAGCGGCGTGTGCCCGATCGCCTGGACGATGTCGCCGTAGCGCCCTCCGCAGGGCTTGTTCTGCAACGTCTCGGCGGCCATTACTTCAGGAAGTGTAGCGGCCGCCGAGCGCGCAGTCAGTGGTCCACTAGTAGCCGTACGGGTTCGTCATGCTGCTGGTGGTGGTCGAGGTGGTCGTGGTGGTCGCGGGCCCGTTGGTCGCCTTGGTGGGCGAGGCCTCCTTGAAGACGTGCCAGATCCCGCCGAAGCCATGGATGCCCTCGCCGTGCGCCTCGCCCTGCTTGCCCTTGTCCTTGGAGAAGTTGTAGACGGGGTGGCCGTTGAGGGTCAGCTGCGTGAAGCCCTTGCGCGTGAGCGTCCCGAGCGTGCCCTTGAGCCCGGCGCCCTTGGTGAGCTTCGCCCCCTTGGCGACCTTGACCGGCGGCCAGAAGCTGAGGCACTGCTGGGAGGCGCACAGGAGGTGCTTGGCGGTCTCGGGCGACAGCTCGTAGACGGCGACCCCGCGCGGGGTGACGGCGATCGACTCCGTCTTCGAGCCGACCTGCACCGAGTTGCCGACGCCCAGGGTGGGGGACTTCGAGCCGGCGGAGCCGGCGAGCGTGAGCACGCCCACGGCTGCCGCGACGAGAATCGCCGAGCCGGCCGCGGCCAGGCGCCGGCGACCGGAGAAGTGTGGGGAAGGTTTCATCGGGGAGGACTCCTTTGGAGTTGGCATCTGCAAGAGCAGACGCCAATCCGCCCGAGTCCTTCCCGGTGCCCACGGAGCCTCTGGTCGCTAGCTCGCCCCGCCCGCCATGGCGGGCAGGATCACCAGCGTGTCGGAGGCGCCGACCTCGGTCTCGAGACCGTCGAGCACGCGCACATCCTCGTCGTTGAGGTAGACGTTCACATAGCGGTTCAGCCCGCCGTCGGCGGCGAACAGCTGGGTCTGCGTGTCCGGGTGGCTGTCGGCGACCGAGCGCAGGATCTCTCCGACGTTGGACCCGTCGGCGCTCAGCTCCTTCTCGCCGCCCACCGACGGGCGCAGCACTGGGGGAATTCTGATGGTGGCCATGCCTCGGAGCCTAGCTACTGGTCAGTCGGCGCGGTGGCGGCCACGAGCTAGTGGGCGCCGGCGCAGAACGCCTCGTAGTCCGGGAACACGCCCATCTCGTCGTCGCCGATCTCCTCGGGATGACGCGAGCAGATCGGGCAGTCGGGATCGCGCCGGATCTTGACCTCGCTGAGCGTGGCGGCCAGCGCGTCGTACATCAGCAGCCGGCCGATCGCGGGATCGCCCTCGCCCAGGATCAGCTTGATCACCTCGGTGGCCTGCAGCAGGCCCATCGTCCCCGGCAGCACGCCCAGGACGCCGTTGGCGCCGCACGAGGGGGCCAACTCCGCCGGCGGCGGCGACGGGAACAGGCAGCGGTAGCAGGGACCGTCATAGGGCTTGAACACCGACAGCTGACCCTCGAAGCCGAGGATCGCGGCCGACACCACGGGGATCTGCAGGCGCACGGAGGCATCGTTGAGCAGGTAGCGCGTGGGGAAGTTGTCGAGCCCGTCGACCACGATGTCGTAGTCGGGGAGGATGTCCATGATGTTGTCGGGGCCCAGCCGGACCGCGTACTTCTGCACGTTGACGTCCGGATTGAGCGCCTTGATCGTCTCCTCGGCGGAGTCGACCTTTGGCACGCCCACCCGGTCGGTGTTGTGGATCACCTGGCGCTGCAGGTTGGACAGGTCAACGGTGTCGTCGTCGACGATGCCCAGCGTGCCCACGCCGGCGGCGGCCAGGTACAGCGCCGTCGGCGAGCCCAGCCCGCCGGCTCCCAGCAGCAGCACCTTGGCGTCGAGCAGCTTCTGCTGGCCCTCGATCCCGACCTCCGGCAACAGCAGGTGCCGGGAGTACCGGTCGCGCTGCTCGGCGGTCAGGGTGCGCGGCTGCTCGACGTGGTAGCCGCGGTCCTTCCACAGCGTGATGCCGCCGGTCATCGACTCGACGTTCTCGTAACCGAGGTCCTCGGTCAGCGTGCGCGCCGCCCAGGCCGAGCGGTTGCCCGACTGGCAGTAGAGGATCACGTGCTGCGAGCGATCGGGGGCGGCGCCCTCGATCCGCGACTCCAAGAACGACTTGGGGACGTGCTTGGCGCCCGGGACGTGGCCGGTCGACCACTCCTCGGCCTCGCGGACGTCGATCACGACCGCGCCGTTGCCGAGCTGCTCACGCACGGCCGACGGGTCGACCTCCTCGATCCTGCTCTTGATCTGGCGGAGTACCTCCGCTCCGGACGGCGTCATCGCGTAAAACACCTCAAAGCCAGTAGGGATTCCAATACTTCACGGAGTATAGCGCCCTGAAGTACCGCCCAGACTAGTCCGCCGGGGCGCCGGAAGGAGCGGCGAGTGGCCTCGGGAGGGAGCTTGGCGGCCACTAGGATCCACCGCGCGATGCGCGCCCCCGTCGACCACATCGAAGCGCCCGTCTTCCCGGCCAAGCTGCCGTGGGTGAACGTGGCCTCGCTGCGCATGGACAAGCAGCGCGGCCATCCGGTGCTGGTCGAGTTCTGGGACTTCTGCCGACCCAACTCGCTGCGCACGCTGCCGTACCTGAAGGGCTGGGACCAGCGTTACCGCGCTGAGGGACTGCGGGTGATCGGAGTGCACGCCTCGGGATTCCCGCCATCGGCGCAGGCCGACGCGGTCCGCGCGGCGGTCGCGCGCCTGGAGATCGAATATCCGGTGGTGGTCGACGAGCAGCTGCAGATCTGGCAGGACTACGGCAACCTCGGCTGGCCGGCGCGGTACCTGTTCAACCAGCAGGGCCGGCTGTTCGACTACCACTACGGCGAGGGCGGCTACGAGGACACGGAGACCGCGATCCAGGAGCTGCTGGGAGTGCGGCGGCCGCTGCTGGGAGCGCTGCGGCCCGAGGACGAGCCCGGCGCGCTGCTCGCTCCCCAATCCGAGGACGTGCCCGGCCCCTACAGCGGCCCGTACGAGGCCGGCGCCGTATGGGCCGTGCTCGACGGACAGGGAACCGCCACCGCCAACGGCCGCGTGATCGCCGTCGAAGCGCCCGGTGCCTACGAGCTGATGTCCCATCCGGTCAGCACCGCGGGGGCGCTGGAGCTGGCGCTCGGCGACGGGGTCAACTGCCACGCCGTCTGCTTCACCCCCGGGCTGGCCAGCTGACGTCGTCGAGCAGGTTGACCAAAGCCGGCGGCCCGCTGTCGCTCACCGTGGCCGCAAAGCCCGGGCGATAAGGGCTCAAAGCCGGCTCTGCCCCCAGAAAAGCGGGATCGTGCACCCAGCAGCCGGCGTTGGTCAACGTCGCTCCCGTGACGGTGCGCCATTCGGCGCCGTCATCGGCCGGCAGCGGTCCGGCCCGGTGGCTGTGGCCGAAGATGACGTGCCGGGCCTCCACTCCCAGGCGTAGCACCACCTCGCCGACCGCCCGGAGACGAGATCGGCGCAGCGCGTCGGTCGACAGGTCCGCGCTCAACGGACCGAGACCGGCTCGGTTCAGTCCCGCGACGATCGCCGGCAACGCCGCCCGGGCCGCTCGCCGGCGCAGCCCGAGCCGCCCATCGCGCCCGCTGAGCGCGCGCCAGGCGGCCGCCGAGCCGCCGCCGGTGGCCACCCCCCCGGTCTGGGCGACTGCGTCCAGCCACGCGTACATCGGGTTCAGGATCGCCTCGTAGTCCTCGGCCGACTGCGGTCCGCCCGGCCCCTCCCCCACGATCCGAGCCATCGCCCCCGCGCCCAGGCGCTCGAACATCGGCACCGTGGCGTGGCGGTCGGAGTAGTGGCCGTGGGTGGCGTAGACGTCGTCGCGCAACCAGCACCCCGGATAGGCGACGTCCAGCTCGATGCCCGAGCGGCGCGGAGCCAGCCAGCCGGCCACCCGGGCGAGTGGCTCGCCGGCACGCCAGTCGACCGCGGCATCCAGACCGAGCGCCGCCGGGTCTCGGTCGCGGGCACGGCGCTCCAGCCACGGCACCAGTAGCCGGTGGTCGTGGTTTCCGGGGACGATCGTCACCCGGACCCCGCCCCCACCCGCCCCCAGCGCCGCTCCCAGCTCGCTCAGCGCAACCTGGGCGGCGGCCAGCGCCTCGCGCACCGGCCCCTGGCGCAGCTCCACCACGTCGCCCAGGAGAACCAGTCGTCCGACGCCCGCGAGCGCCGCTCGCAGCCGCTCCCGGGGCTCGGGACGGCGCAGCAGATCCCGCTCGCCGCGCAGGCCGAGGTGCAGATCGGAGATGACCAGCGTCCGCAGAGCCGTACCCGGGCCGGGCGCAGGCAGGTCAGGCAGCAGCCATCGCCTCGCGGATCGCCTTGGGCAGCATGAAGCGCACGTCCTCGGAGACGACCTCCAGCTCCCGCACGTCCTCGGCGCCGCGGTGGCGGAAGAAGTCGACGAGGCGCTGCACCAGCTCCTCGGGCGCGCTGGCCCCCGAGGTGATCCCGATCACCCGCTTGCCGACCAGCCACTCCTCGCACACCTGGGCCTCGTTGTCGATCAGGTAGGCGTCGGCGCCGTGCTCACGGGCGACCTCGACCAGGCGATTGCTATTCGACGAGTTGCGGCTGCCGATCACCAGCACCAGATCGGACTCCTGCGCGAGCTGCTTGACGGCCGCCTGGCGGTTGGTGGTGGCGTAACAGATGTCGTCCGTGCGAGGCCCGGTGATCGCCGGGAAGCGCTCGTGCAGGCGGGCGATGATCGCGCGCGTCTCGTCGACCGACAGGGTCGTCTGGGAGATGTAGGCGACCTTCGCCGGGTCGCGCACCTCCAACTTCTCCACGCCGGCCTCGTCCTCGATCAGCACGATGTGTGCGGGGGCCTCCCCCATCGTGCCCTCCACCTCTTCGTGCCCGGCGTGGCCGATGAGCACGATCGTGTAGTCCTCAGCGGCGAACTTCTTGGCCTCGACGTGGACCTTGGTCACCAACGGGCAGGTGGCGTCGATCGTCTGCAGACCGCGCTCGAGCGCGTTGGCGTGCACGGCGGGCGACACGCCATGGGCCGAGAACACGACCGTCGCGCCCTCCGGGACCTCGGCCTCTGACTCGACGAACACCGCGCCACGGTCGCGCAGCTTCTCGACCACGTGCTTGTTGTGGACGATCTCCTTGCGCACGTAGACAGGCGCGCCGTAGAGCTCGAGCGCGCGCTCGACCGTCTGCACCGCGCGGTCGACGCCGGCGCAGTAGCCGCGCGGAGCGGCGAGGAGGATCGTCTCCAGGGCGGAGTCGTTCACGCGTATGAGTGTAGGGCGCGTCAGTCGTTGGCCGTGACGGCCTGCAGCACGTCGGCGAACTGGCGGCGGGCGGCCTCGCGGCGCGTGGGGATGCGCTCGGTGGGGACGCCGTCCGCGGGCGCCTCGTAGCCGCGCAGCACCTGCCGCGCGACCGACGCGCGATGGACCTCATCGGGCCCGTCGTAGATCCTCGCCCCGCGGGCGAAGCGGTACATCGCCTCCAGCGGCAGGTCGGTCGAGTAGCCCAGCGCGCCATGGGCCTGGAGCGCCCGGTCGACCACGTCGTGCAGCACCTTGGCGCCGTAGAACTTGATCAGGGCGATCTCCTTGCGCGCCGAGGCGACCCCCTCGGCGTCCATCTTCCACGCGGCGTGCAGCGTCATCAGCCGGGCCGCGGACATCTCGGCCTCGGAGTCGGCGATCCAGTTCTGGATCGTCTGGTGCTGGCTGAGGGTCTTGCCGTGCGACTCGCGGTACAGCGAGCGCTCGCACAGCATGTCGAACGCCCGGTGGGCGACGCCCAGCCAGCGCATGCAGTGGTGGATGCGTCCGGGATACAGCCGCTGCTGGGCGATCAGGAAACCGGCGCCCTCGGCGCCGAGCAGCGCGCCTGAGGGGATCCGCACGTCCTCGTAGAGGATCTCGGCGTGGTTTCCGTAGCGGCCGAAGCTGTCGTAGGGATGCTCCATGGTCGCCACGTCGCGCACCACGGTGACCCCGGGTGTGTCCGCGTCGACGATGAACATCGAGGCGCGCTGGTGAGGGCGGGCGTCGGGATCGGTGACCGCCATCACGATCATGAAGTCGGCGATCGAGCCGTTGGACGAGTACCACTTGTGGCCGTTGACGACCCAGTCGTCGCCGTCGCGCACGGCGCGGGTCTTGAGCAGCGTCGGATCGGCGCCGGCCGTGTCGGGCTCGGTCATGCTGAACGCGGACTTCAGTTCGCCCGCCAACAGCGGGTGCAGGTAGCGCTCCTTCTGCTCTGGGGTGCCGGCCATCGCCAGGATCTCGGAGTTGCCCGAGTCCGGCGCGGCGTTTCCGAACATCAGCGGCGCCAGCGGGCTGGAACCGAGGATCTCGTGCATCAGCCCGAGCTTGACCTGACCGTAGCCCTGGCCGCCGAGCTCGGGGTCGAGGTGGGCGGCCCACAGCTCCTGCTCCTTGACCTGCTCCTGCAGCGGGCGCGCGGCGCGCTGCAGGCCCTCCCACCCGAGCTCGTCCCACAGCGTCTCCAGCGGCCAAACCTGCTCGCGTACGAACTGCCGCATCCACTGCAGCTTGAGCTCGAACTCGGGGTCGGTGGAGAAGTCCCAGGCCATCCGCTGACAGCCTACCGCCGACGCCGGATCCGGGTACCCTTGTGGCTCGCTCACGTCGGCCGGGAGGGACACCCGATGCAGCAGCACCTCGACCGCCTGACTTCGATCGACGCCTCCTTCCTTCACCAGGAGGGCGAGGGCTCACACATGCACATCGGCGGCGTGCTGCTGTTCGAGGGTCCGGTGCCGGCGTTTCAGGATTACCTGGATCACGTGCGCGCGCGCCTGCACCTGGTGACGCGCTATCGCCAGAAGCTGGCCACCCCGCCGCTGGAGACCGGGCGGCCGCTGTGGGTCGATGACCCGGACTTCAACCTCGAGTACCACGTGCGCCACACCGCGCTGCCCTCCCCCGGCAGCGAGGAGCAGCTGTTCCTGCTCGCCTCGCGGATCGCCTCCCGGCCGCTGGACCGCTCCAAGCCGTTGTGGGAGAACTGGCTGGTGGAGGGCCTGCACGACGGTCGCTTCGCGGTCATCTCCAAGACCCATCACTCGCTGGTCGACGGCGTCGCGGGCGTCGACCTGGCCTCGGTGCTGTTCGACGTCGAGCGCGATCCGGCGCCGCCCGAGGAGGAGCTCGAGCCCTGGCGACCGGAGCCCGAGCCCTCGCCGGCCCGGCTGGTGCTGGCCGGAGCTCGGGGCGTGGTCACCACCACCGCCGGACTCCTGGTCCACGCGATCGGCGCCGCCACCCGTCCGACGACCTCCCTGAACCTGCTGCGTGACGCCGCCGAGGGTCTCGGTGAGCTGCTGTGGGCCGGTCTGAACCCGGCGCCGGAGACGCCGCTCAACGTCCCCATCGGGCCGCATCGCCGCTATGCCGTGGTCCGCCAGCAGCTGGCCGACTACAAGGAGGTCAAGGACGCGTTCGGCGGCACCGTCAACGACGTCGTGCTGACCGTGGTCTCCGGCGCGCTGGCCGAGTGGCTGCGCTCGCGCGGGGTTCGCACCGAGGGGCTGGAGATGCGCGCCCTGGTCCCCGTGTCGGTGCGGACCACGGCGCACCGCAACTCGCTCGGAAACCAGCTGACGGCGATGCGCGGTCCGCTCCCGGTCTACATCGACGACCCGGTGGCGCGCCTGCGGTTCGTGCGCGAGGCGATGGACGGCCTCAAGGAGTCAAAGCAGGCGGTCGGGGCGGCCACGCTGGCGGCGGTCAACAGCCTGGCGCCGCCGACGGTCCTTGCCCAGGCGAGCCGCCTGAACTTCTCCACCCGCCTGTTCAACCTGCTGGTAACCAACATCCCGGGTCCCCAGGTACCGCTGTACGTGCTGGGACGCGAGCTGCAGGACCTGTTCCCGCTGGCGTTCCTGCCCCAGCACCATGCGCTGGCGATCGCGATCATGTCGTACAACGGCGGCCTGGACTACGGGCTGCTGGGCGACTACGACGCGATGCCCGACATCGATCTGATGGCCGAGGGGATCGAGGCCTCGCTCGGCCAGCTGCTGGCGGCCGCCCGCGGGACCGCCTCCGCCTCCGCCGAGCCACGGCGGGCCGCGACGGCCAAGACGGACGCCGCCCGCGAGCCGGGCGCGCAGACCGCAAAGCCGCGCCGGACCTCCAGCACCGCCACCAACGGCGGACCGGTGCCGATCGTGCCGCCCAACCACGGCCGCGCCAAGCGCGGTCCCGCGGCCGACATGCGCGCCAAGCGCGAGCGAGGCGCCCGTCCGGCGCGCAAGCGCTCGGACTCCTAGCAGCGCTACTAGAAGCCGAGCGCGAACTTCGCGTCTTCGCTCATCAGCTCCGGCGTCCACGCCGGCGTGAACGTCATCGTCGACTGCACGTCGTCGACGCCGTCCAGCTCGGAAACGAACTCCTCGATCTGCTCCGACACCTGCGGGCCGATCGGGCAGCCGGGGCTGGTGAGCGTATAGGTGACGCTGACGTTGCCGTCCTCGACGGCGACGTCGTAGATCAGGCCGAGCTCGACGAAGTCCAGGCCCAGCTCGGGGTCGATCACTTCACGCAGTGCGTCTGTCACCTCGTCAACAGTTGCCATGCAGGTCAGTGTAGTCGGCGCGCTCCCGGCCGCACGTCCTCTAAATCTTGGCTAAATGCCTGGCACTGTCCATACGCTTTGGTTACGTTTCCACGATCGTCGACTTCAACGACCTGCCGCCGGTTCTGCGCTGCGCCGGAGATGAGGACCGCAGCACCCAGGGAGGTCGCCGTCGCGCGCTGACGCGCGCGTTCCGCGCCGAGACCGACGTGATCGTGGACCTCACCGAGCTGGCGTTCGCCGACGCGTCGCTGATGCTCGACCTGGCGATGCTGGCCCGCCGGCTACGCGCGCACGGGCGCGCGATCCTTCTGCGCGGGGCCCAGCCGCAGATCCGCAAGCTGATCGAGATGGTCGGTCTGCACCGGCTGCCCGGGGTCACGCTCGAGGGCCCCGCGACCGCGCTGGCCTGACTCCAGCAGGCTCCGTCCGGGGGATTGCCTACCTTCCCGGGCATTCGCATCCCCTAGTCGGAGCTGTCATGTCTCTCTGCTTCATCGAACCGCAGAATGCCATCCGGGTCATCGCCGACTCGGTTGGTCGTGAGGCGCGCCGCCAGATCCTCGGCGAGGTCGTGCGCGCGTGGGTGGATGAGATCCCGGAGTCCGAGCTGGGGTCGCACTACGCCAAGGCAGTCGCCGATCTCGACGAGCACGACCTGTCGCTGCTGGCAGCCTGGCACGTGTCGCTCGAGGTGGGCCATCCGCTGCCCAGCAAGGAGTTCCTGGTCAACGTGTTCCCGTCGCTGGGCGACAACCGTCGCGAGGCGCTGAAGATCGCCGCGGGCTTTCGCGGCGAGGAGGCGTTCGAGGCGGGCGTCGGCGAGGAGCAGGCGTTCGACACCGTGCTGCCATGGCTGTCGGAGGAGCGCTGCGCGTCCCTGGCCGCGGAGTGCCTGGAGCTCTACTGCTGGGACCGTCTCGGCGTCGAGAACTAGTCGCGGTCAGGACGGGCGCAAGGTGACCAGCGCGGCGCTGCCCGCCGGCACCGTGATCGTGTAAGCACCGCGGGCGTTGGGCGTCAGCGCCTGGGAGATCGCCGGCGACAGCTGGCCGGTGGACGTCTCGCGACCGTAGGTCCGGCCCCCGAGCGTCACGCCGAAGCGCGAATCGACGCTGCGGGCCCGCAGGCGCTCGAGCGTCGCGCCCCCGGGAGTCCCTGACGGCGGGCGCAGCGTGACCCTCTCCGCGCGGGAAGGGTCCTTGTCAATCAGGACCACGCGGTCGATGCGGTCGGTTCCGCGGGTCGCCCACACGCTGAGCACCGAGCTGCGGCCACCCAGTCCCGGCAGTTTCAGCAGCCGCGAGCCGGGGGGAGCCGCTTGGGCGAACAGCTGCAGTCCGTAGTAGACGGGGCGCACCCAGCTGCGCCAGCTCCCGTGCGCGCGAGTGAATTCGAACAGCCCGTAGGAGGACTTGGGCAGCGTGTGGATGTTGACGCCGTCGACGCCCGCGTGGAGCAGCGAGAACAGTGCGTCGGTCGCCCACAGGGAGCTGGCGAACGTGTCGCTGACCCCCTTCTTGCCGCGGCACGCGACCGAGTTCAGCTCGTCGACGCGCAGCTGCCGATGCTGGTGGTGGGCGATCCCCAGCCAGCGGTGCAGGCTGGCCGCCAGGCCGGCGGTGGAGTACCGAGAGAGCAGGTGCGCCACCGTCGGGAACTGGAAAAACGAGGGCGGCACGTAGCAGTTGCGCAGCGGATAGCGGTGCACGGTCATGATCTGCACGCGCGGGTCTCGCCGCAGGAAGTCCGGCATCGTCTGCACCCACGAGCCCCTCATCGGCGTCGGGCCGACGGCCAATGCGGGCCCGGCCAGCTCCAGGTGCGGCGAGGCCCGGGCGACGGCTTCAAACTGGCGCCGAAACGCCGGATATCCGAAGGTGCGAGGCCGGGCAAGGAGGGGAACGCCGAGCAGCGTGTGGTAGACGGTGAGCTGGTTGTAGATGTTGGGCTCGTTGCCGATCTCCAGCGCTTCGATCGCCCGTCGCCCGAACGCCTTGACGTAGCCGCGGCCCTCGGCGGCGGCCAGCGCGGGATCGTTGGCGACCAGATTCACGCCCATGATCATCCTCGCTCCCAGCTGGCGGGCCAGCGCTCCCGTGGTGGCCATCCAGCTCGGGGTCAGCCGGTAGGCGACGTACGGCGGCGGCTGCACGCCGGCGCTGAGCGCATACGAGACATCGGTGCTGTCGCCCCCTATTCTCAGCACCGGGGACTGACCAGGGCTGAGGTTGCGGATCAGCTGCTTGAGCACCGGGTTGACGTGTTTCGGATCGGAGCCGGTGTAGGCGCGCACGGCCTGGAACTCGAACGAGAACCCCAAGAAGCCGTAGGGGACACGGTGGCCGGTCGCCTTGCCGGGCAGCGAGATCTTCACCGCGGAGGGCAATGGATCGAGCGCGTTGGTGCCCGATATGGCCGGCTTGGGGGGATCCTCGCCGCCCCACGTGGCCCACGCCCCGAGCGTGAGCCCGGCCACGAGCACACCGACCACCAGCAGCGCCAGCCTCCATCGCATGCCCGAACGCCCTTTCGCCTAGGGCGTCGCCGCCAGCGCGGCTTCGCTCTCGGCCATCGCCTGTTCGCTGGAACGAAACCACACCGCGCCCATTCCGAGCTCGCGGGCGGCCTGGCAGTTGATCTCGATGTCGTCGATCAGCAGCGCGGCGTCGGCGGTCACGCCGAGTCGCCCGAGCGTGAGCTCGTAGATTCGCGGCTCGGGCTTGCGCGCGCCCACGAAGGCCGAGTCGACGACCACCTCGAAGATCTCCTCGACGGGCAACATCGCGCGCCAGCGCGACTCCCACTCGCGGACGTTGTTGGTGCAGATCGCCAGCCGGTAGCCGCGGCCGCGCAGCTGCCGCATGTACTCGATCATCTCCGGGTTGGGATTCAGATGGGCGAAGTAGCGCTCGCCGAAGTCATCCATCTCGATCGTGCGCCCGAGCTGCTCGGTCAGCCGGCGGCCCAGCGCACCGAGGAAGTCCACCTCGGTCAGGCGGCCGGTCTCCAGCTCGAACAGGGGGTTGACGCCCCGGGCGGCGGCCAGCTGCGCCATCGCCTGCCCGAGGGCCTGCAGGGAGACTCCCGAGGATTCCTGAAAAGCCTCGAACGAGGCTTGCAGAGGTGACGTGAGCACCCCGCCGAAGTCGCTGATCACGGCCTTGATGCCGGGCATCGCGGCCTACAGGCTGGCGAGCACGTAAACGCCGGCGCCCTCCAGGCCGCGACTGTGGCAGCGCAGGGGTGCCACCCGCAGCTCGAGCTCGCCGGCGCTGACGACGGCGCTCGGGCCGGCGGCCTCGCCGGCGGCGCGGCGGGGGAAATCGTTCTCCCCGTCCGAGACCCACAGCTCGAGGCTGGTCCGCGCCGGGTCTCCGGCCTGCGTGTAGGTGGTCGACAGCCGCGGGTCGTCGACGGGCACCCAGCCATCGGGATCGAACAGGGTGGCGGCGATCAGGTCGGCCTGATGGTCGGAGGCGCGCCGCGAGCGCAGCGCGATCACGGTGATCGCCTCGTCAGGACCGAACCAGCCCGAGACGACGCGCGCCGAGCCGATCTCTTCGGCCTCCAGGCCGTCAACCTCCGAGCGCGTGCCGCCGCACTCGACGATCTGCTCCACCCCGCCGAGCGAGATCCTGCCGTGCACCCGGCAGAGCTCCTGCAGGCCCCTGACCTCCGGCTCTGACCCGTTGCCGTCGCGGTCACCTGCCGGGGCCTCGCCGCGAGGCTCGACGTGCAGCTCGAAGCCGTCGCCGGTCAGGCGCCAGACGCGGTCCTCGACGGTCCACTCTGGCTCCGACGCCCCCGCCGCCGAGTCACCGCTTCCAAACACCAATCCGGCGTGACCGCTCCGCACCGCAGCGCCCCACAACCGGCCGTCGAGGTCTCCGAACGCGACCGTCCGGAGGGCCAAGGCGCTCCGCGAGCTCATCCGGGCAGGTGGCGCGGGTCAACGTCGCGGGCGGTGGAGTCGACATCGTAGGACGACGATCCGCGGCCGGAGACGCGTGTCGCGCGGACCACCAGACGGCTGCGGAAGTTGCGCTCGATGAATCGGCGCGCCAGAGCGCGGGTCGGCTTCAGCGCCAGACAGGCGCCGAGGACATCGGTGATAAAGCCCGGAACCAGGAACAGCACTCCTCCGACGAGCGCCAGGGCGCCGTCGATCACCGTGCGGCCGGGCGGTCGACCGGCCGCGATCGCCGCGCTCAGCCGCTGCCAGGCGGCGCGTCCCTCGGAGCGCAGCAGCCAGGATCCCACGGGCCAGCCGGCGATCAACAGCACGATGGTGAGCAGCACCCCGATCGCATCGGCGACCTTGACCGCCACGAACAGCTCAGCGATCGGCCAGAGCACGAGGAGCAGGAGGAAAAGCATCTGCTCTCTAGGCTAGTGGTTCATCCGTTGCAGGATGGGCCATCCGTGCGCTGGTCCGAGCAAGCGCTAGCGCTCATCCAGGCCCAGCGCCGCACGGGCCGACTCGAGCGCCGCCGGATCCGGCTCGAAGCCGGGCTCCATGCCGAGGCTCGCTCGTGCGCCGCGCTCCCAATTGAAAAAGCCCACGTCGAGGGCCTCCAGCGGTAGCCCACAGGCCTGCGCCAGCTCCGCCGCGCGGCGCTCCAGCAGGAGCGGGTCGCCGATCCCCAGGATGCGCTTGGCGGCCAGCGTGACGATGTCGGAGCCGCCGAGTCCCAGCGCGCCGGCCCGTAGCTCGTAGACGCCCAGCCGGCCGAGAGTCGCCAGCAGATCGAAGCGCGGTCCGCGGTCCAGACCGGGCAGCGCCAGGCGCTCGAACACGCGCGCGAAGCGCCGCTCGGGCGTCCAGGCGGCCTCGCCGGTGAATGCCGCCGCCTGCGAGCCGGCGCGTTGGGCCCAGGCGCGGTAGGCCTCGATCGTGCGGGTCCCGCGCCCGGGCACGTACGCGGTGCGAGGCCCCGTCGCAACGTCGTCGAGCTCCGGCAGCCGGCCCGAGCTCCACGAGGTGCGAGCCTCCGTGATCGCGTCGAATGGCGCCTCGCCGTCCAGCGGCCCCAGATAGGCGATCTCGAAGGCCAGCCACGTCCGTTCCTCCAGGTCGTGGGCGGGATCGGCCAGCTCGGCATAGAGGCCGGGGGGATCGACTCCGAGCCGCTCCAGCCGCGCCGCCGCGAACGCCAGCTCGGTGGCCAGGCGATCGGCGTCGGCCTCCGAGCGCAGTCCAGGAACCAGCCCGGAGCGGTAGCCGTCCTCGGCCTCGCGGACGAGCCGGCGGACGGTCAGGCCTGACGAGCCGCGGGAGCCCGGGCGGGTGCGCGATCCCGAGCGCGCGGGGCCGCTGGACACGGAGGATCGACCCGAGCGCTCGGCCGCCGCCGATTGACCGCCCGGCGTGACCACCGGGCGCAGCGCGACATCCTGCTCGCGAGCGCAGATCGGGCAGTTCTGGATCAGGCGGTTGTGGCGGCAGAAGCTGGGCATCGGGAGTCCACGGAACTATAGGCACGACCTCGGCGAATCAGTGCCGGGGAACGACCGGCTGGGTGGGCTCGTAGCCGGGGCCTGCGCCCTCGCGCCGGCGATGCTCGCGTCCCCGCGCGATCACCTCGCGGAAGCTGCGCAGGCGGAAGATCAGCACCAGGGCGGCGAAGCCGAGAGCCGAGCTGAGGACCGCGGTGGCGATCTGCTGACCGACCGAGAAGGCGGCCACGTCGGAGCTGCGGGCGAAGATCGTCAGCAGCAGCGCCTGCTGGACCCCGGCCCCGCCGGGCGTGAAGGGGAACACCGAGGCGACCACCTGTACGGCCAGCACCAGCAGCGCGTTGCGGACCGAGCCGCCGATGTGAAAGGCGTCCAACAGCGCCCAGTAGGCGAAGAAGCGCGGCACCCAGCTGGCCAGCTGCCAGGCGGCCATCTCGCGGAGGTAGCGGCGGCGATCGCCGAGGATCGTCAACCCCAGCCGGATCCGCTGCCAGAACGCGCGGACCCGGGCCGAGAGCAGCGCGAAGCCGACCAGGAAGAGAATCCCCAGCACGGTCAAGAAGAACAGCGTGAAGCGCATGTGCGAGGCGAAGAAGCTGATGTCGAAGGCCGGCAGCTTGGAAAAGTCCGGCGGCTTGGGGAACACCCCCTGCGTGAAGGCGAAGGCCATGATCAGCAGGCCGATGAACCAGTCGAACAGCACGCCCGTGGAGAGGGCGGAGGCGATCGTCGGGTAGCTCGAGTCCGGGATCGCCACCCGGGTGAGGAACAGCTGCGCGATGTTGCCACTGCCGAGCGGGAACACGTTGTTGACGGCGTAGCCGACCATGTAGCCGCCCCACACGTCGCGCCAGCGCACGCGCCCGTCCGGATAGGCGGCGCGAACCGCATTGAACAGCGCTCGCGAGCGCAGCAGCAGGTACAGGGCGTACAGGCCCAGCCCGATCAGCAGCGACGGCCAGCTCAGGCTCGCCAGCTGCGAGAAGAACTTGCCCGCCGACGACAGCAGGCTGTTGATCGTGTCGATGATCGAGCTGCCGTGATGACCGGCGCTCGCCGCGATCAATGGAGCTGAGACTGGCATCGACACAAGGTCGCACAGTGCAGGGATGGGCTCGCCGCCTGCGGCCGACGATTAGGGGGCCGCGGCTGAGTAAGGGCCCCAAAAAAAGGACCGGGGGGCCCAGATCCATCTGAGCCCCCCGGAGAGCCAGGGAAGTGGGGGCGCAGTTCCCTGACCGACAGGAACGAGTTTCCCCGTTCCAAGCTGAGATCAAACCTCAAGCCCCAAATCTTTATGTGCGCACACACACTTCGCGCACCACCTGGCGAAACCGTAGCACCTCAGCGGGGCGCCGAGTAAGAATTTCGTCAGGAGTGCCGGGTGGCCGGGCCGGTGAAGAACTGGTCCCCCGGCCGGACCGAACCCGCCGCCTCGGCCTCGTGGCGCAGCGTGCGGTCGGACTCCCCGCTCCACGCTCCCACGGCCAGACGCTCACGGTCGGCGTCCATCGGGCTGCCGCCGAGGTCCGCGTTGACGATCCGCGCGCACTTCCGTCCCTCGGCGATCGCCGTGACGACCAACGACTGGCCGATGCGCGCGTCGCCGCAGGCGTACACCCGGCCGACCGACGTGCGGTACGTCTGCCGGGTGCGGATGTTGCCACGGCGGTCGAGCTGGAGGCTCAGGCCGGACACGAGACCCTCGTGCTCGGGATGCTGGAAGCCGATCGCGATCAGCACCAGGTCGGCCTCGAGCACGAACTCCGAGCCGGGCACCGGCGTCAGATCGCGCGATGAGGTGCCCGTCACCTGACGCGCGTACACGTGGCTGACGGCGCCGTCGGTGCCGCCGAAGCCGGTGACCTCGGTCCCCCAGCGGCGCTTGCCGCCCTCCTCCAGGGCGTAGGTGCTCGCGGTGCGCTTGGGCGGCAGCGGCCAGGGCGTGCGCGGGTCATCGCCGTCGGGCAGCTGGGCGTAGACGTCGAGCATCACGACGCTGGACGCCTGCTCGCGATGGGAGTTGGAGATGCAGTCCATACCGGTGTCGCCGCCGCCGATCACGATCACCTTCTTGCCTCGGGCGCTGATCTCGGTCCCCGGGGCGGGCTCACGCGCGGGCTGGATCGGCGGGTCCTGGTTGGCGGCCACCCAGCGGTTGCGCTGGTACAGGTAGTCCATCGCCGGGTGAATTCCGGCGAGCTCGCGCCCCGGCGCCTCGATGTCTCGCGAAACCCGCGAGCCGATCGAGATCACCACCGCGTCGAAGTTCTCCTGGATCTCCTCTGCCGTGA
>JADGPO010000174.1 GCA_017882405.1 Solirubrobacteraceae bacterium
CCAGGACGAGTGCCTGAACACCGGCACCGCCAGCTCGGCCGGCAGCTGCTCGAGCAGATCGTGCAGCGCCGCCGGCGAACCGTCCGCAGGACGGTCGGAGGCCGACGGCTGCGAGTTGTTCGTCACTCAGGGTCGGAGCCTTGGCTGGCTGTCGCCGGGCTCGCGAGCACGAAGTCGACCGCTTGGCCGACCGTCAGGATCCGGGCTGCCTCCTCGTCGGAGATCCGCACGCCGTAGGAGTCCTCGAGCTCCTGCACCAGCGTGTACAGATCCAACGAATCGGCTTCCAGGTCCTCCTTGAAGCGCGTGGTCTCCTGGATCACGTCGGGGCTCACTTCGAGCTCGTCGACCAGGTGTGCGCGAATCAACGAGAAGACTTGCTCGCGGGTCATCGGCGCAACACCGTAGAGGCCGCCTCGGACGCGCAGCTAGTCATCGCTCTCCTCCTCTCCCCCCTTGGCGGGGATTCGCAGGGCGCCGGCGGCCGCCAGGGCGGCGCGCGTGGCGCTGATCACATCTTCCTCGACTCCCCGGGCGGCGACCTCAATCGCGCGCGCAAAGCCACGGCGGGTGAACCGGCCGTGGGCGATGACTCCCAGGCGTCGCAGCCCCAGCATGTAGGCGCCGCCGGGGCCCTCGGGGTCGATCTGGTCGCGCAGGGCGCGGAGCGCCGGTCCCAGCAGCCAACCGCCGAGCTTGGAGCGCGGGGAGCTGAGCGCCGCGTCGCGGATTGCGCGCAGCGTGCGCCCGGACACCCCCTCGATCAGCTTCAGCGTGATGTTGCCGGTGAAGCCGTCCATCACGATCACGTCGGCCGCCGCCTCGAACACCTGCGTGCCCTCGATGTTGCCGACGAAGTTCAGCCCGGTTCCCGCCTTGCCGGCCAGCTGCTCGTGCGCCGTGACGAGCTCCGGCGTGCCCTTGACCGCCTCGGTGCCGTTGGACAGCAGCGCCACGCGTGGGCTCTGCAGCCCCAGCACGACCTGGGCGAACGCCGAGCCCATGTGCGCGAACTGTACGAGGTGCTCCGGGCGGCAGGTGACGTTGGCGCCCACGTCGAGCAGCAGCACCGGCGTCCCCCCGGGGACCGGCACGGGCAGCGCCAGCGCGGGGCGGTAGATGCCGCGGTCGCGACGCAGGTTGAACAGGCCGGCGGCCAGCGCCGAGCCGGTGGAGCCGCCCGACACCAGCGCCTGCGCGCGGCCGTCGGCGACCGCCTTGGCCGCCTGCACGATCGACGCCTCGGGCGTGGAGCGCACCGCATAGGCGGGATCGGCCGCTTTGGCGATCGACACGGGGGCGTCGACGACCTCCACCCCCGCCACCTCGCCGATCTCCCGACGAGGTCCGAACAGGATCACGCGGGTGCCGTTGGCGGCAGCGCGCGCGGCCCCGGCAGCGACCTCCGCGGGGCCCAGATCCGCCCCGCCCGCATCAACGGCGACGGTGACCATTGCGGCGGGGACTCAGCCGGACTGCTGGCCGGTCTCGGCGATGACCTCGCGCCCGCGGTAACTGCCGCAGACCGGGCATACGCGATGCGGCCGGCGTGGGCTGTGGCACGTCGGGCAGGCGTTGTAGACCGGCGCGGCGACCTTGTGCTGAGCGCGCCGCTGCGACGTGCGGGCGTGAGATTGCTTCTGCTTGGGGACGGCCATCGGTCCAGGAATGTATCAGCCCCCGCCCGCCCTCCGCCCACCTCGCCCACCCAGGTGGACTACTACGGGAAACGCAGTTCGGACAACTTGGCCCAGCGCGGGTCGGGCTCGCGCTCGTGCTCGTGCCCCGGACCGGCGAGGTTCAGATCGGCTCCGCAGACGGGACACAGGCCGGCGCAGTCGGGCCGGCAGAGCAGCTGCGTCGGGAGCATCAGCCCCAGCGCGTCGCGCGCCCAGGCGTGCAGATCGAGCAGGCCGTGATCGACATACGGCGATTGGAGATCGTCGCCCTCGCGTGGCTGCGAGACCTCGCGAGCATCGACGTCGAAGCTCACCTGGGCGGCCTGGAGGCAGCGCATGCACGGACCGGTCAGCTCCGCGGTGAATCGCAGGCGCAGCGCGTAGCCCTCGCCGGTCGTGCGTGACACGTCGAGCCGGACCGGCACCCCGGCGGACGTCGCCTCATAGAGCTCGCCGCCCAGCTCGAACGGCTCGATCGCCACCTCCAGGTCCAGCCGGCGGCCCTCGCCGGAGCTGAGATGAAGCCCGGAGAGGTCGAAGACATCGGTCCGTAGCGCCATTGATCGAGCTTATCGCCGCCTCACCGGCGATCATGGCGCTGTGTCGCGATGGTTTCGCAGCTACGGCTTCGCCGAGGTCTATGACCGCTTGGCCATCGGCGCCTACCCGCTGGACGCCGACGACGTCGGGGTGCTGTCGTGGCTCTCGGTCGACCAGGTGCTCAACCTCGTCCAGGACGGCGAGTACGAGCCCGGACAGCACGAGGCCGTCGCCGCCGCCTACGCCACGGCCGGGATCGAGGAGGAGCGCATGGACCTGGTCGACTTCGGCCACCTGCCCCCGGAGCTGCTGGAGCGAGCCGTTGGCACGGTGCTCGGCTGGATGGACGCCGACGACGGCGTCAGCTACGTGCACTGCCGCGCCGGGTGGCAGCGCTCAGCCGCGGTGGCGGCCGGCGTGGTGGCGGTCCGCGAGGGCCTGGAGATCGAGGACGCGCTCGCCTACGTCCAGCGCCGCAAGCACTCGGCCGATCCGCTGCCTCACCAGGTGCGCGACCTGCAGGCGTGGTGGGACACGCGCGCTGACGAGCCTCGGAGCGCGCGTAGCTGACCGGCCCGGGGACGCGGCGGGCGGTTACTCGGCGGCGCGCAGGCGGCGGGGGCGGCGTGGCTCGATCGGCGGCGTGGCATCGCCGTCGAGATCGAGCTGCAGCTCGGCAGCGTGCACGGCCCGGGCGCTGACGGTGACCGGCTCCAGCTCGGGCAGCTCGCGCCCCTCCGACACCGCGCCGTGGTCGGCGAAACGGCGCGCTCCCGGTAGCACGCGAGCCTCATAGGAGCCGACCATCTCGTTGTAGGCGCGCACGGCCCCGTTGAGCCGCGTTCCCAACGTGCCCATCAGGGTCGACAGCTTGACCAGCCGGCCGTACAGCTCCCGTCCGAGCTCGGAGATCGCCTGCGCTGACTCGGCGACGCGTTCCTGCTGCCATCCGTAGGCGACCGAGTGCAGCAGCGCGAGCAGGGTGGTCGGCGTGGCGATCAGGACGCGCTGGGCCATCGCGTCCTGCAGCAGCGCCGGGTCGGCCTCCAGGGCCGCGCCGAGCAACGACTCGCCCGGCAGGAACATCACCACCATGTCGGGCGTCGTCTCCAACCGGGCCCAGTACGCCTTCTCGGCAAGCGCCTTGACGTGCTTGCGCAGCAGCCGGGCGTGGTCTCGCAGGTGGCGCTCGCGCTCGGCATCGTCACGGGCCTGGTAGGCGTCGAGCACGCCCTGCAGGGGGGATTTGGCGTCGACCACCACGCACTTGCCCCCGGGCAGGTTGACCACCATGTCCGGCCGCAGCGTCGACTCGTCGCCGACATAGGAGTGCTGCTCGGCGAAGTCGCAGTGCTTGAGCATCCCGGCCGCCTCGACCACATTGCGCAGCTGCATCTGGCCCCACTGGCCGCGAGCATTGGGCTTGCGCAGCGCGGTCACCAGCGCTCCGGTCTCCGTGCGCAGCCGATCGCCCGTCTCGGTCAGCGTCTTGAGCTGTGACTCGAGCCGGCCGCGTGACTCGCGGCGCTCCTGGTCGAGGCGCAGCAGCTGGCCGTCGACACGTCCGAGCTGCTCCTTGAGCGGCGCCACGAGCTGCTCGACGGCCTGCTGGCGCTTGTCGAGGTCGCCCTTGGCCTCGGTCTGGACGGTGCGCAGCTGCGCCTGTGCCATCTCGGTCAGCTGCGTGATCGAGGACTGCAGCGCCTCGGCGCTCAGCGCCTTGAACGAGGCCGACAGCCGCTCCTGGGCGTCGTTGACGGTGGCCAGGCGCTCGGCGGCCCGTTCGCGCTCGTGCTCCAGATCGGAGCGCGCCTTGACCAGCTCGCGCTCCAGCTCGACGCCGCGCGCGGCGTCGGCGGCGAGCGCGCGCAGCCGGGGGCGCAGCGAGATCAGGATCACGCCCGAGCCGATGATCACGCCGAGTGCCAACCAGAGAGCGTTCATGGGTCTACCAGCATGGCGCGGCGGCCGGACGGAATCGCCGCAAACCGCGACAACCCCGAGGAGCCCGAGGGCCTCTCGGGCTTCGAGATGCACTGACCGGCCGGCTAGGAGACTTCGGCGGGCTCGTCCTTGCCCGCCAGGCGATCGCGACCGCGCTGCACGGCGGCGATGAACTTGCTCAGGTTGACCTCGAGCGTGTTGAGGATCTCGTCGGCGTAGTCCTCCGCACCGAGCCGGATCTCACGCTCGCGCCCGCGGGCGTCCTCGATGATGTCCTCGGCGGCGCGCTCGGCCTGCTTGGTGATCTCCTCGTCGGAGATCAGCCGCTCCTGGCGTTCGCGCGCCTCCTTGACGATCCGCTCGGCCTCGCGCTTGGCCTCGGCCAGCATCTCCTGGCGCTCCTTGACGATCCAGCGAGCCTGCTTGATCTCCTCGGGGATCGTGGCCCGCATCTGGTCGAGGATGTCGTAGATCTCCTCCTTGTCGACGCGGACCTGGTCGGTCAGCGGGACCGGCTTGGCGTTGTGGACGAGGTCGTCCAGCTTGTCGATCAGTACCAGGACATCCATCTAGCGCACCTCTGTTTCGTCAGCGCCCGAGCCGTTCCTTCAAGTGTCGCGCCACCTCGTCGGGGACCAAGTCGTCGATCTCACCGCCGAAAGTCGCGAGTTCCTTGACGCCGCTCGAGCTAATGAAACTGTACTTGGGAGACGCCATCAGGTACACGGACTCGATCTCGGGCGCCTGACGGCGGTTCAGCTGATTCATCTCCAGCTCGTATTCGAAGTCGGAGATCGCCCGCAGCCCCTTGATGATCGCCATCCCTCCGCGGTCCCGTGCGAAGGTCACCACCAGCGAGCTGAACGTCTCGATCGAGATGTTCGGCAGGTCGCGCGTAGCGCCCTCCAGGAAGGCGATTCGCTCCTCGGCCGTGAACAGCGTGTTGCCCTTGCGCCACGGGAGGTTGACGACTCCCACGACAACCTCGTCGTACATCTTGGAGGCGCGTCCGATCACGTCGAGATGGCCGTAGGTCACCGGGTCGAAGGTGCCGGGGCAGATGGCGATGCGGTTATCGGGTGTCATGGATGCGAATCAGGGTGTCGCCGTACCGGCGCTCGTCCACCAGTTCGAGATCCAGCTCGAGCGGGTGGCGACGATCGCTCTCGGTAAGCACGCGAGCCCGAGCGGAGAGCACCGGGCCCAGCGCCTCCGTCAACTCCGGTCCATGGAGCTCGGCCTGGCGATATGGGGGATCGAGGAAGACGAGATCGTATTGACGAGCGCCCTCGCGTGCGGAATGGAGGAACCGGGCCACGGGCCGACCGACCACCTCCGCCTCGATTCCAAGCGTCACCAGGTTGTGCCGGATCACGGCGATCGCGGCGGGTGCCGACTCCACGAGGGTCGCCTGCGCCGCCCCGCGCGACAGTGCCTCGATCGCCAATGCCCCCGAGCCCGCGTACAGGTCGAGCACGCGCGCGCCGGCCACGTCGCCGAGGATCGAGAACACCGCCTCGCGCACCCGATCGGACGTCGGCCGCGTGTCGGATCCTTTCGGCGCGACGAGCCGGCGGCCGCCATACAGGCCAGCCACGACCCTCAAAGCGCAACCAGCGAGTTGCGTGCGATACTTAGGACCATATGCTGCCCTTTTATCGCGTTCGGGGGGCCCCGACCTCCGAGCCGCCCGCGGACCACCCACGCTAGGCCCGGATGGGCGCGAGCGCCTCAGTCCCGAACATCGACTCCAGGGCGTCGCCAAGGAGCGCGTTCTCGGGCGACGACAACTCCGGATCCTCGGCGTCGAGAGCCTCGGCGCGCATCCGGGCGCGCTCCAGCAGCTCGCGGTCGCGCGGCAGCTCGGCGACCCGGAATTGCGCCAGCCCGCTCTGACGGGTGCCGATCAGCTCCCCCTCCCCGCGCAGCTCGAGGTCGATCTCGGCCAGGCGGAAGCCGTCGGTGTGCTGCGCCAGCGCGCGCAGGCGCGCCGATCCCTTGGGGCCGAACAACAGGCACAGCGAGGCGTGCTCGCCGCGGCCGATCCGTCCGCGCAGCTGGTGCAGCTGCGAGATGCCGTAGCGGTCGGCGTCCTCGACCAGCATCACGGTGGCGTTGGGGACGTCGATCCCGACCTCGATCACCGAGGTGGCCACCAGCACGTCGGCCTCGCCGGCGGCGAACGCCCGCATCACATCGACCTTCTCAGAGCCCGGCAGCTGTCCGTGCATCAGGACGACGCGGAAGTCGCGCAGCTCGCCGGTGCGCAGCCGCTCGAACTCCGCGGTGGCGGCCCGGGCGGCCAGCACCTGTGACTCCGACACCAGCGGGCAGACGACGAACGCCTGGCGACCGGCGCGCAGCTCCTCTCCGATCCGGTCATAGGCGCGCTCGCGCTCGCGCTCGGTGGAGCACACGAACGTCTGGATCGGCTGGCGGCCGCGCGGCAGCTCGGCGAGCACGGTGAAGTCCAGGTCGCCGTAGTGCGACAGCGCCAGCGTGCGCGGGATCGGGGTGGCCGTCATGTGCAGCACGTGCGGGCTGCGACCGGACCCGGACCCGCCCGACCCGCCCGACCCG
>JADGPO010000175.1 GCA_017882405.1 Solirubrobacteraceae bacterium
ATCGAGGGCTTGCTGACCCAGCGCGCGGGTGCGAGCGCCGGCGAGCGGACGAGCGAGTACTTCTTCCTCGAGATGAACACCCGCGTCCAGGTCGAGCACTGCGTGACCGAGATGGTCACCGGCATTGACATCGTCAAGGAGGGGATCCGCGTCGCCGCCGGCGAAACGCTGTCGGTGCAGCAGGCCGACGTCGTGCTGCGCGGCCACGCGATCGAGTGCCGGATCAACGCCGAGGACGCCTCCAAGAACTTCGCCCCCGCACCGGGCACGATCGGGGACTACCGCGAGCCCACCGGCCCCGGAGTGCGGGTGGACTCCGGCGTCGGCCCGGGATCCGAGATCAGCCCGATGTACGACCCGATGGTGGCCAAGCTGATCGTGTGGGACTCAGACCGGGAGCAGGCCACCCGCCGGATGCTGCGCGCGCTCGGCGAGTACGAGATCGGCGAGCTGAAGACGCTGATTCCGTTTCACCAGGCGATCCTGGCCACCGACCAGTGGGCCAACGCCGAGACCTGCCGCGACTTGATCGAGGACCGCGAGTGGCTCAAGCAGCTGGCGTTCGTGCCTCCCGAAGCGGGCGGCGGCGGCGATGACGAGGAGCAGACGACCGAGCAGGCCTACACGGTCGAGGTCTCGGGCAAGCGTTTCGACGTCAAGGTGATCGGGCCGCCGTTCGCCGGCGGCGCGGTCAACGGCAACGGAGCCGCAGCGGCTGGCGGTCGTCGACCGCCCCGGCGCAGCGAGCGCTCGGGTGGCGGGGGAGGCGGCGGCGACACGCTGGCCTCGCCGATCCAGGGAACCGTGCTGCGGGTGGCCGTCGAGGCGGGCGCCAAGGTGGAGGAGGGGGCCCTGATCGCCGTGATCGAGGCGATGAAGATGGAGAACGAGATCACCGCGCACAAGGCCGGCACGGTCTCCGAGCTGCCGATCTCGGTGGGGGCGTCGGTCACCACGGGCGACACGATCGCCGTCATCAGCGCCGCCGCCGAGTAGCTCGGTCGCGCGGCGCCTAACACCCGGTCACCTTGGCTAGGTTGGCGACGTGGATCTGGCGCTGGGCGGCGGTGGCCCGACCGGCGGGCAGCTCGGCCGCAGGCGGGTCATGGGCCAGCTGCTCCAGATAGGCGTAGTCCTGCGCCAGGAGCTCCTGGGCCCGCTGCGCCGAGATCGGTGCGCCGTGTCCCGGGATCACCCATTCGGCCTGGGTGATCAACCCCGCCAGGCGGGCCAGCGTCTGGCGATAGGCGGGGAGCGACCCCCCGGGCGAGAGCATCGGGATCTCGACCGGTGACAGGTAGTCGCCGCAGACGAGCGCCTCGGCCCAGGGCAGCCAGTAGGCGGCGCCGTCGGCGGTGTGACCGTCGGCCGGATACATCTGCAGCTCACGATCGGTACCGATCTCCACCCGTCCCGGAGTCGGCAGCGACTGGAGCGAGCCCAGTTGCAGCGGCGCGCGGTCAGGGACGTAGTGCTCCTCGTCGAAGGAGCGCAGCTCGCGCTGGGCCCGACCCAGCTCCGCGTTGATCCGCGCCACGGTCGACTCGGCTGCGCCCAGCGCCGCGCCCGGATAGGCCAGCCGACCCAGGAGGTGGTCCCAGTCGCCGTGGGTGGCCAGCAGGCCGGAGACCGGATACTCCGCCTGCTGGAGCACGTCGGGCAGCGCCCGCAGCTCCTCGGGGAACACCGGCGAATCGATCAGGAACCCCTCCTCGCCCGAGCGCACGGCGGTGCTCGTCGTCTGCCACACGTCCGAGACGAACACGATCACGTCGGTATGTAGAGCTACGGCCCGCACGGGCGAGGGCGGGCCGGCGTCAGCCGATGCCGAGCAGCTTCGCCGCTTCTTTGAGGTTCGACACCTCGGCGTCGGGCTTCTTCTGCCCGGGCTCCAGCTGCTGCTTGGTGCGGTTGACCCAGACCACGGGGATCTTCTTCTTCAGGGTCGGCTCCACGTCGTGGTAGTAGCTGGCCCCGACGTGCACCCAGCCCTTCTTGGTGCCGATCCGCCGCTCGGCCTCGGTGAAGTGCGCGGGGTCGGGCTTGTAGGAGCGAACCTGCTGGGCGGTGACCACGAGGTCGAAGTCCAGCGGGATGTGGCGGCGGGTCTGGCCCAGCAGCTTGTCGTCGATGTTCGAGATCAGCCCCACCTTGTGGTTCTTGGCGACCTTCTGCAACACCGAGTTGGTCTCCTTGAACGGCTTCCAGCGCTGCACCGAGTGAGGCAGAAAGCCCGAGCGCGAGGGCTCCAGCGGCCACCCCAGCTGCTTGGCAATCTGCACGGCGGTGCGGCGCAGCACCTCGGCATAGAGCTCATAGGAGCCGGCCTGGATCTGCTGCTGGACCTCGTGGAACAGCGGGATCAGCTCGTCGCGGTCGACCGTGAAGCCGTCGCGCTCACCTTCGGCCGCGAACGCCTCGTACACGCCCGTCTCCCAGTCGATCACCGTCCCGTAGACGTCGAAGGTCACAAATGAGACTGTCTTTGGAATAGCCATCGTGCTCCTGATGATGCCATGGCGGCGCCCCTGCATGCCGTCCGCACACGTCACCGACCAGTGGCTGCCCCCGCGAGGGGACAACCACTAGACTGACGCGCCGCGATGGACCTACTCGAGTACCAGGGAAAGCAGCTGTTCGCCCGCCACGGCGTGCCCGTGCCCGACGGCCAGCCGGCGCGCACGGTCGACGACGCGGTTTTGGCCGCCGAGGCGATCGGCTACCCGTGCGCGATCAAGGCCCAGGTGCAGATCGGCGGGCGCGGAAAGCTCGGCGGGATCAAGATCGCCAAGGACCGCGCCGAGGCCGAGGAGTACTCCCGGGCGATCCTCGGGATGGACATCAAGGGCCTCACCGTGCACGAGCTGTGGATCGAAGGGGCCTCGCAGATCGAGTCCGAGTACTACGCCTCGGTGGTGTTCGACCGCTCGGCCAAGGCGCCCCTGGTGATGCTGTCCACCAAGGGTGGGATGGACATCGAGCAGGTGGCCGACGAGGACCCCGACGCGATCGCCCACCTCCACGTCGACCCGCTGCTGGGCTTTCAGGACTTCCACGGCCGCCGGCTGGCCTACGAGGCCGGCGTCGACGCCGATGTGGTCCGCCCGATCGGCGCGATGCTGGCCAAGCTGTACGAGGTCTTCACCAGCGAGGAATGCACGCTCGTCGAGGTCAACCCGCTGATCATCACCCCCGAGCGCGACGTCAAGGCGCTGGACGCCAAGGTCACGCTGGACGGCAATGCCCTGTATCGCCACGGCGAGAACGCCCAGCTGCGCGATTTGTCAGGTGAAGATCCCCAGGAGCAGATGGCCAAGGCGCGTGGGCTGACCTACGTCAAGCTGGACGGCGACATCGGCATCCTCGCCAACGGGGCCGGCTTGTCCATGTCCACGCTGGACGTCGTCGCCGAGGCGGGCGGCGCCCCGGCCAACTTCCTGGACGCCGGCGGCGGCTCGCGCGCCGACGCGATCACCAGCGCCGTCGAGGTGATCCTCTCCGACGACAAGGTCAAGGCCGTCCTGTTCAACATCTTCGGCGGCATCACGCGCTGCGACGAGGTGGCCAAGGGCCTGATCGAGGCGTTCAAGCAGATCAACCCCTCCGTGCCGTTCGTGGTGCGCCTGGACGGCACCAACGGCGAGCAGGGACGGCAGCTGCTGGCCGACGCCAACCTCTCCGGCGTGTACCCCGAGGCGACGATGGACGGCGCCGCCGCGCGCGTCGTCGAGCTGGCCAAGGGCGGCTCATGAGCATCCTCGTCGGCACCGAGACCAGGCTGTGCACGAGCGGCATCACCGGTCGCGAGGGCACGTTTCACTCGCTGCGCAACCGGGAGTACGGCACCCAGGTCGTCGGCGGCGTCACTCCCGGCAAGGGCGGCCAGGACGTCGAGGGCGTCCCCGTGTTCAACACCTTCCACGAGGCCGTCGACAAGGTCGGCGCCAACACCGCGATGGTGTTCGTGCCGCCGCGCTTCGCCGCCGACTCGATCCTGGAGGCCGAGGACGCCGGGATCGAGCTGATCATCTGCATCACCGAGGGCATCCCCGCGCACGATGAGATGCGCGTCTACAACACGCTTCAGAAGAACGGCCGCTCGCGGCTGGTCGGCCCCAACTGCCCGGGCATCCTCTCGCCCGGCAAGGCGAGCGTCGGGATCATCCCCGCCTCGTTCTTCAGCGCCGGCAACGTCGGCGTGGTCTCGCGCTCGGGCACCCTGACCTATCAGATCGGCAACGTCCTGGCCCAGAGCGGCTTCGGCAACTCGACGATCGTCGGGATCGGCGGCGATCCGGTTCCGGGCACCGACTTCATCGACGTGATCGGGATGTTCCAGGAGGACGACGAGACCGAGCTGATCGTGATCTGCGGCGAGATCGGCGGTGACGCCGAGGAGCGCGCGGCCGACTTCATCGCCGACAACGTGACCAAGCCGGTGATCGGTTACATCGCGGGCTTCACCGCGCCTCCGGGCAAGACCATGGGCCACGCGGGGGCGATCGTCTCCGGATCCCACGGCACCGCGGCTGCCAAGGCCCAGGCGCTGGAGGCCAAGGGTGTGCGCGTCGGACGGACGCCCACGCAGGTCGCCGAGGCAGCCGTCCAGCTGCTCGGCAGCTGACCCAATTTCCGAGACTTTCACGCGCGTTCTGCCGCCGCCGGCGGTACGCTCGGCAAGGATGC
The DNA here is from genome assembly GCA_017882405.1 of Solirubrobacteraceae bacterium. The sequence goes on from JADGPO010000175.1 coordinate 4,687, forward strand.
CCGAGCCCTCGATCCTGGATGCGCGGCTGGCCGAGATCGACCGGCGGCTGCGCATGATCCAGTCGGGCCTGGAGCCGGTGCGTGACGACCACGATCGCCTCGCGGCGCCCGAGCCGCCTCAGCTGGATCCGCTCGAGACGGGTGGGCGGGAGCCGGTCGCCCCGACACCACTGCGCGCCGCGCGGATGGCCCTGCCGCTGGGCCAAGCGGACTCCGGGGACGAGGAGGTCGCCGTGCTCACCGCCAGGCTGAGCGAGCTGACGACCGCTCACGAGCGGCTGACGACCGCTCACGAGCGGCTGCTGGCCACCACCCAGAACCTGCTGGTCGAGCAGGCGGACATGCTGGCGCGAGCCACGCCGTCGGTTTCGGTGACGGCCGGCCCGTTCACCGACATGGCGGCGCTGCAGGAGTTCCGCAATGCGCTCGCCGAGCTCCCGCAGGTGCGCGAGGTGACGGTCCGCGAGTACGTCGGCTCCGAGGGCGCGGTCCTCGACGTGCACCTCCGGACGCCTTTTTCGTAATCTCTTGGCCATGTCAGGCACGATCTCCTTCGCCCGCGGTGCTCCGTCGCTCGACATCATCGACGTCGACGGTCTGCGTACCGCCGCCGAGCAGGCCTTCAGCGCCGATCCGGCCGGCCTGACCGGTTACGGCACCTCGGTCGGCTACGTGCCGCTACGCGAGTGGATCGCCGAGCGCCACGGCGTGGAGCCCAAGCAGGTGCTGGTCACCAACGGCTCGATGCAGGCCGACGCCTTTCTGTTCGACGCGCTGGTGGCCGCCGGCGACGGGGTGATCGTCGAGCGGCCCACCTATGACCGCACGTTGCTGTCGCTGCGCAACCGCGGCGCCGACGTGCTGATGGTCGAGCTCGAGCCCGATGGGATCGACACCGCCGCGCTGGAGCGCGTGCTGGCCACCGGCGCGCAGCCCAAGCTCGCCCACATCATCCCGAACTTCCAGAACCCCGCCGGCTACACGCTGTCGGCAGCCAAGCGCGAGCGGCTGATCGAGCTCGCCCGCGCGCATGACTTCACGATCTTCGAGGACGATCCGTACGTGTCGCTGCGCTTCACCGGTGAGTCGCTGCCGACGATGGTGTCGATCGCCCCCGACCGGGTGGTGTACGCATCGTCGTTCTCCAAGACGGTCTGCCCGGGCATTCGCGTTGGCTATCTGGTCGGCTCAGAGGATCTGATCGCGCGGATCGCCAAGATCGCCACCAGCACCTACATCTCGCCCAGCATGGTCGCTCAGGGGATCGTCAACCAGTTCTGCCGCTCCGGCGCGCTCGCTGGCTCGATCGAGACCGTCCGCGAGGCGCTGCGCGAGCGCGCCGAGACACTGTGCGGCGCGCTCTCCGAGCATCTGCCCGACGCCCGCTTCGTCGCCCCCGAGGGCGGCTACTTCCTGTGGGTCGACCTGCCCGACGGCACGGACGTGGCGGCGATGTTCGACGCTGCCGCGGCGCGCGGGGTGCAGTTCATCAAGGGGACCGACTTCGTGCTGGAGGGCGGCCAATCCTCGCTGCGCCTGGCGTACTCGGGCGTCACCCCCTCGGAGATCAACGAGGGCGTCACGCGCCTCGCCGAGGCCTACGCGGAGGTCGGCGCACCCGCCCATGCGCCCTGACGAGGTCAGGGCTCTGGGGGACCTCGCGGGCGAGTTCGCCGCGGGGGTCACAACACAGGCACGAGACGTGCACAAAGGAATCGCCGGCCGCTAGCGGCCGTAGCGGCCGCCGCCGAGCACGAGCTGCTCGGGCAGCGCGGTCCGTGGCGGGGGCGAGGGGTCGGCGCGCACCGAGACGGTCTCGGCGACACTGAAGGTGATCGTGGTCGTCGTCCCGTTGAGGTCGAGCTCGACGTTGTCGCCGTCGACGGCGGTGACCGTGCCCTCCGCGCCCGGATCCAGGCCGGCGGCCTTGAGGTAGTGCAGCAGGTCCTCGGCCTCGTTCTCGAGGCGCATGATCCGCACCGCGGCGCCCACGGCGCAGTCGGCGAGCGGGACCCCGTCGACGCGCTGGCCGACCTTGATCGGGTGTCCGTGCGGGCAGGTCTGGGCGTCACCGACGGCGTCTCGCACGTAGGCCTCGAAGCGCGGTGTCATCGCGTGCTCCAGCTTCTCGGCCTCCTCGTGCACGTCGTCCCAGGGGACGCCGACCACGTCGGTGAGGAAGCGCTCGATCATGCGATGGCGCCCGACCACGCGCTCGGCGTGCTCGCGTCCGGAGTCGGTGAACTCGATGCCACGCCCGGCGCTGCGCGCGATGTAGCCGTCGCGCTCCAGCCGGCCGAGCATCTCGTGCACCGTCGGGGCCGAGAGCCGCATCGCCCGGGCGAGGTTGGCGCCCGTCATCGGAAAGCCGGCCTCGAACAGCCAGAACAACGACTCCAGGTACTCCTGTTCGGCGACGGTGGCGTGGTCGGCCATGGCGCAGTTGATCCTAGCGACCGGACCCGGCCATTCGGCTGTCCTGATCGACTGCACGGTGGGATGCGGCGCCGCGAGGATCGTCATCGCTCCCGGATCACGATCGCCGCATTCTGCGGTTCGCCCTCGAGCTCGAGCGTCTCCAGAGCGAGTTCTACGCGGACGCGATCCGCGCCGGGAAGCTGACCGGTGAGGTGCGCCAGTTCGCGGAGATCGTGGGGCGCGAGGAGCAGGCGCACCGTCACTACCTTCAGAAGGCCCTTGGCAGCACCAGTAGCGGCCGTCGAGCAGGCTGCTGACCAAGGATCGCGGCTGATGCGCAGCTAGCATCGGCAGCGTGTCGCTGCCACTCACGCCCCCGCTCGACCCCCAGCTGGCACGCTCGGCCAAGGAGCTCCCCCGCGGTGAGCAGTGGGCGTACGAGCCCAAGTTCGACGGCTTCCGTGCGATCGTGTTCGTGGACGGCGGCGAGCTGATGATCCAGTCGCGCAGCGGCAAGCCGCTCGGCCGCTACTTTCCCGAGCTTTCGTTCCCCCCCGGCCGGTACGTGGTCGACGGCGAGATCGTGATCGACGGAGACTCGGACCCCGCCCACCCCACGCAGGACTTCGGTGCGCTGCAGCAGCGCATCCACCCGGCGCAGTCGCGGATCACGATGCTGGCCGAGCAGACACCGGCGCGCTACGTCGCCTTCGACCTGCTGGCGCTCGATGATGACTCGTTGCTCGGCCTGCCGTTCGCCGAGCGCCGAACGGCGTTGGAGCAGCTGACCGCGGCGATGGCGATCGGGCTCACGCCGCTGACCCGCGACCCGGCCGGCACCGAACCCTGGCTGGCGCACGGCGAGGGCGTGGTGGCCAAGGACGAGCGCGCCGGCTATCGGCCCGGTGAGCGCAAGGGGATGGTCAAGGTCAAGCGCGTGCGCACGATCGACGCCGTCGTGGCCGGCTACCGGCCCGGCAAGGTGCAGGGCACCGTGGGCTCGCTGATCCTCGGGCTCTATGACGGCGACGGGCACCTGCACGTGGTCGGGCACTCCTCCGGGCTGCGCGCCGCCGAGAAGCGCGCCCTGGTCGAGCGGCTCCGGCCCTACGAGACCGGCGAGCGCGGCCACGGAGATCCCAGCCGCTGGAAGTCAGAGAAGGACCTGGAGTGGGTTTCGCTGCGCCCCGAGCTGGTCGTCGAGGTGACCTTCGATCACGCCTCCGAAGGCCGGATCCGGCACGGCACCAAGATCCTGCGCTGGCGCGACGACAAGCCGCCGCGCGAGTGCCACCTCGAGCAGATGCAGTCCTGACCAACCAAGGAGAGACGACATGCCGTTGCAAGGTGAATACGAGCCGCCCGTCGCCCAGTGGGTGCGCGACCAGGTCGAGGAGTACGAGAGCTCCGGAGGCACGAGCGGGGTGATGCTGCAGGGCCGCCCCACCGTGATCATCACCTCCAAGGGCGCCCGCTCCCGGAAGCTGCGCAAGAACCCGGTGATGCGTGTCGAGCACGATGGGTCCTACCTCGCCGTGGCCTCCAAGGGCGGTGCCCCGGACAACCCGTCCTGGTATCGCAACCTGGCCGAGCATCCGCTGGTCGAGCTTCAGGACGCCACGGCCAAGGGCGACTACACCGCCCGCGAGCTGAGCGGAGACGAGCGGGCAACGTGGTGGGAGCGCGCTGTCGAGGCCTTCCCCAACTACGCCGAGTACCAGCAGAAGACCGACCGCCAGATCCCGGTCTTCCTGCTCGAACCCGTGAGCTGAGGTCGCGGCCGCCCGGCTGCCGGGCTCACTGCGCCGGCCTGCGCGCGCGGCTGGGCTGCACGCGCGGAGGTTCGCCGGCCTGCTTCTTGAAGTGCGGCGGCCAGGCGGCGTCGCCGAGGCCGCGCTGCACCTCGTCGATCCGGCTGAGCTCCAGCAGCGCGTCCAGCGAGCCGGCGTGCTCGTCCATGTCGGCACTCGGATCGCCGCGCCGTGCGACCAGCGCCGGCACGGTGTCGATCCGCAGCTCGGCCGGCTCCACGTCGGGCACCTCGTCCCAGCGCAGCGGCGTCGACACGCGCGCGTCCGGGGTGGGGCGCACGCTGTAGGCCGAGGCGATCGTGCGATCGCGGATGTTCTGGTTGTAGTCGACGAATACCCCGTGGCGCTCCTCCTTCCACCACTTGCTGGTGGCCTTGTCCGGCGCGCGGCGCTCCACCTCGCGCGCCAGCGCCAGCGCCGCCCGGCGGGTGGCGAAGAAGTCGTGCTCGGGATGGATGCGAGCGTAGATGTGGATCCCGCGCGAGCCGCTCGTCTTCGGGTATCCCGTCAGCCCGTGGTCTGAGAGCACCTCGGCGCACACCAGCGCCACCTGCCGCACGTCTTCCCAGGAGGCCTCCGGCGTCGGGTCCAGGTCGACGCGCAGCTCATCGGGATGATCGAGCTCGGGAGCGCGGACCTGCCACGGGTTCCAGTCGATCACCCCCAGGTTCACGCCCCACACCAGGTGCGCAGCGTCGTTGGGCGTCAGCTCGCGCGCGGTGCGGCCGCTGGGGAAGGTCACGGTCGCGGTCTGCAGCCACTCGGGCGCCGAGTCGGGGATCCGCTTCTGAAAGAACGGCTCGGCGCCGGCGCCCTCGGGGAAGCGCTTGAGCACGGTGGGGCGGTCGCGCAAGTGGTTGACCACCGCGTCGGCCAGCGTCAGGTAGTACTCCACCAGGTCGCGTTTGGTGATCCCCTTCTCGACGAAGAAGACCTTGCCCGGGCTGGAGATCCTGACCTCGCGCCCGCCGGCGTCGATCAGCTCGTACTCGGTCTTGGCCATGCTCAACAGGATGACCGATACTGAGGCGGTGAGCCGAATCCCCGGCGTCCGAGAGACGGTGCTCGTCGCCCCCGACTCGTTCAAGGGCACGTTCACGGCCGGCGAGGTGGCCGAGGCGATCGGGAGCGGCCTGCGCGAGGGCGGCCGGCCGGTCGACCTGTGCCCGGTGGCCGACGGTGGCGAGGGCACGCTCGAGGCACTGCTCTCGGCACTGGGCGGGGAGCTCCACGCCGTGCAGGTCAACGACCCGTTGGGACGGCCGATCGAGGCGCAATTCGCATTGAGCGCCTCGACTGCGATCGTGGAGACGGCGGCCGCCAGCGGCCTGGGTCTGGTAGCCGAGGACGAGCGCGACGCGATCGAGGCGAGCACGTTCGGCAGCGGGCAACTGCTGGTGGCCGCGGCCGCCGCCGGTGCGGACACGATCCTGCTGGGGGTGGGGGGCAGCGCCACCACCGATGGCGGCGCCGGGGCGATCCGCGCGATCGAGCGCGGAGGCGGCCTGGACGGAGTGCGGCTCGTCGTTCTGTGCGACGTGCGCACGACGTTCGCCGACGCGGCCCGGGTGTTCGGGCCCCAGAAGGGCGCCGATGGCGACCAGGTGCGCCGGTTGACGGCGCGTTTGAACGCCCAGGCTCGCCGGTTGCCGCGGGACCCGCGGGGAGTGCCGATGACCGGCGCGGCCGGCGGGTTGTCGGGAGGCCTGTGGGCCGCGTTGGGTGCCGAGCTGGTGTCGGGCTCGGCGTTCGTGCTGGACGCGATCGGCTTCGACGCCCGGATGCGCGTGGCGCGTGCGGTCATCACGGGCGAGGGCAAGCTGGACGAGCAGAGCCTCGTCGGCAAGGTCGTCTCCGAGGTGGCGACCCGCTCGCGGCAGGCCGGCGTGCCCTGCTATGCCGTGGTGGGGACCCGTCAGCTGAACGCGATGGGCGCGCGCGTGCTCGACCTGGAGCGCGTGCTGGAGGCGACGACGCTCGACGAGCTGCGAGGCGCCGGCCGGGAGCTGGCGGGGCTGCTCTAGCGGTCTAGTGCGCGAACGCCTTGGTCCGGCTGGCCACGGGACGGGGGAGCGGTCCGTCCAGCGCCTCCAGCTCCTCGGTCACGATCCGCATGTGGTTCAGCAGCTGGTCGGCCATCTCCAGGTGCATCCCCGCTCGCACCACGATCCGCAGCACGCTCAGGTCCTGGCGGTTCTCGGGGAACGTGTAGGCGGGCACCAGCCAGCCGCGCTCGCGCAGGCGGTCCGAGACGTCGAACACCGTGTAGTTGGTCACCTTCGGCGCGAGCGTGAAGGCGAACACCGGCAGCTCCGATCCGTCGGAGACGAGGCGGTATGGACCCAGCTCCGACACTCCCTCCGAGATGTGCATCGCCGTCTGCTGGAGGTTTCGCATGGTGGCGGTGTAGCCCTCGCGGCCGAGGCTGGCGAACATGAAGTACTGCGCCACCACCTCGCTGCCCGGTCGCGAGAAGTTCAGCGAGAAGGTGGGCATGTGGCCGCCGAGGTAGTTGACGTCGAACACCAGGTCGCTGGGCAGGGCCGCCTTGTCGCGCCAGATCGCCCAGCCGACGCCCGGGTACACGAGCCCGTACTTGTGGCCCGAGGCGTTGATCGACTGCACGCGGCGGATGCGGAAGTCCCATTCCAGCTCGGGCGAGATGAACGGCGCCACGAAGCCGCCGGAGGCGGCGTCGACGTGCATCGGCACGTGCACTCCGCGGTCTGACTCGAGCGCGTCCAGGGCGTCGGCGATCTCCTTGACGGGCTCGTAGCTGCCGTCGAACGTCGAGCCGAGGATCGCCACCACGCCGATCGTGTTCTCGTCGCAGTGCGCCACCGCACGCTCGGCGGTCAGGTGGAAGGTGTCGCCCTCCATCGGCACCAGCCGCGGCTCGACCTCCCAGTAGCGGCAGAACTTCTCCCAGCACACCTGGACGTTGGCGCCCATCACCAGGTTGGGGCGGTCCGTCGGCTTGCCGGCGGCCCTCTGCCGGTCGCGCCAGTGCCACTTGAGCGCCATCCCGGCGAGCATCGCTGCCTCGCTGGAGCCGGTGGTCGAGCAGCCGGTGGCGCTCTCGGCCTCCGGAGAGCTCCACAGGTCGGCGAGGATGTTCACGCAGCGCGCCTCGGTCTCGGCCGTCTGCGGATACTCGTCCTTGTCGATGATGTTCTTGTCGGCGGTCTCGGCCATCAGCCGCGCTCCCGCCGACGGCATCCAGGTGGTCACGAAGGTGGCCAGGTTCAGCCTCGACTGCCCATCCAGCAGCAGCTCCGACGTGATCAGCTCATAGGCGGCTTCGAAGCCGATTCCGCCGCCGGGCAGGCTGTCCAGCGGCATCTCGACTTCGCCAACCTGGTGGGCCGGCAGCGTGGTCTTGCGGTTGTGCCGGCGCTGTGGGTGGCGGGCGCTCAGAGGCATGACACGTCCTCTATTCGGTGGCGATCAACACATCGGAGGCCTTGACGATCGCTGTCACCGCGGAGCCCTCGGTGAGACCGAGCTCCTCGACGGCCTCGACGGTGATCGAGGCGACCAGCCGCTGGCCGGCAACGTCCACGACGACGTTGGCGATCGCTTCGCCGCGTCGGATCTCCGTGACGGTGCCGCTGAGCTGGTTGCGGGCGCTGAGCTTCACGATGGGTTCTCCCTTTGTTGGTCTGCGACGAGCGATAGGACGACGGCCCCACCCGCCCAAACTGGCGGCTGGGTCGCGCCTGTGCAATGTTTACCGGCGTGGAAGCCAACCTTACGCTCGGCGAAGCGGCGAGCGCAATCGGAGTCAGCGCGGACACGCTCCGGCGCTGGGACCGCGACGGCAAGCTGCGCACGTTCCGCGACGAGCGCAACCGGCGCATGGTGTCCGCCGACGAGGTGGCGCGCCTCAGCCGCCGGCGCCGCCAGCGCCACTCGACCGGCGGACAGCTGTCGGCTCGCAATCGGATGGCCGGCGTGGTGCGCTCGGTCGAGGTCGACGGGGTGATGGCGCTCGTCGAGATCGAGGCCGGGCCGTTCCTGCTCACCGCCGCGGTCACCCGTGACTCGGTGGAGGAGCTCGGCCTGGCGCCCGGGGTGGAGGCCACCGCCACCGTCAAGGCGACCTCGGTGATGGTGCAGCGCAGCCGCTAGTGCGACACTAGAGCTCAGTGAGTACAGCGGCCGAGCGGGCGTCGCCCGTCGCGCGGCGCTGCAGAAGCCAGGCCCGCAGCTCGGGTGCGGGGACGGGGCGGCTGAGGTAGTAGCCCTGCCCGGTGGTGCAGCCAAGGGCCCTCAGGCGATCCCATACCTCCTCAGTCTCCACTCCTTCGGCGACGACGTCGAGGCCGAGGTTGCGGCCGAGTTCAATGGTTGACCGGACGATCATGGCGTCATCATGGTCCTCGGCCATGTTCATCACGAAGGACCGGTCGACCTTGATCTCTTTGACGGGCAGCCGCTTGAGGGAGGCCAGCGAGAAGTATCCGGTGCCGAAGTCGTCGATCGAGAGCCGGATGCCCATGGCCGACAGGCGCTCGAGGATCAGCTTGGTGCGTGGCGGGTCGATGAGCATGGCCGACTCGGTGATCTCGAACTCGAGAAGGCGGGGGTCGACGTTCCAGCGCTGGAGCAGCCCCGCGACCTGCGTCGGAAGATCGGCATCCACGAGATTGCGCACGGAGAGGTTGACCGCGACCGCCAGCCGCAAGTTGTCGTCGAGCCACGCCCGGCACTGTCGCAGTGCCTCATCGATCACATAGAGCGTCAGTGGCTTGATCAGGGCCGTCTGCTGGGCTATCGGGATGAACTCGTCGGGTCCCACGAGGCCTCGGACTGGGTGCTTCCAGCGCAGCAGCGCTTCGACGGCGTCAACCTCGCCGTCGGCGAGGGCGGCCTTGGGCTGGTAGTAGAGGACGAGCTCACGCTCGTCGAGTGCCTGGCGCAGCTCCCGCATGATCGTCAGCCGGGTGGTGTCCTGCCGCACGCGGCTGCTGTCGTAGAGCGCCCAGCCCGATTTCTCGGCCTTGGCGTGGTACATCGCGCTGTCAGCGCACCTGAGCAGCGTCTCGACGTCGTCGCCGTCATCGGGATACAGCGCGACTCCAATCGAAACCTCCAGGGACATCTCCAGGCCGTGAAGAGTGATCGGGCTTTCCATCGCCGCCTGCATCCGCCTGACCGCGGTCCGCACGTGGCCGGGGAGGCTCGCCTCCGGCAGCAGAACCCCAAACTCGTCCCCACCCAGTCGGGCCACCGTGTCCGAGCTGCGCGCCGCCGCATGCAGGCGGCGGCCGAGCTCGACCAGCAGATCATCGCCGGCCGCGTGCCCCATGGAGTCGTTGATCTCCTTGAAGCCGTCGAGATCCATCACCATCACCGCACCGCGAGCGTCGGCGCTGCGAGTGCCGTTGACAGCGAACCCGATGCGATCGCGGAACAGCGTACGGTTCGCGAGCCCGGTCAGGGAGTCGTGCAGCGCCTGGTGCTCGTTCAGCGCGGCCTGCGCGACCAGGGCGGCCTCGGCCTCCTTGCGCTGCGTGATGTCCTGCATCATTCCAACGGCGAAGCTCTTGTGGCCGTCGGAGTCCCGCACCAGCGAGGCGGACGCATCGACCCATAGGATCTCGCCTTCGCGACCCACGAACCGGTGCTGCATGCGGAGCGAGCTCTCCCCGCCGGTGACCATCTGCAGGTAGGCCGCCCGAGCCTCGAGGCGATCGTCCGGATGCACGAACTCCGAGGTCCGGCGCCCTACAAGCTCGGCGTGGCTGTGGCCGAGCAGGTCCTGGATGGCTGGATTGGAGTCAATGATCCGTCCGTCCAGGTCCATCAACAGCATCCCGGCGAGCGCACCCGCAAAAGTGGCCTCAAAGCGTGCCAGCGCCTCGACCTGGTCGCGCTTGGCCTCGAACTCGGCCGCGTGTGCCATCGCGGCGGAGAGGACAACAGACAGCAGCTCCATCATGGTGACGTCGCGCTCTCCGAAAGCGCCGACCTCATCGCCGTACAACAACAGCAGGCCGACGGCGTCTCCGGCGTGCAGCAGCGGGACCGCGATGATCGCGCGAACGCCGCGACTGCGAGAGAGGGCGGAGTCGACCCGCTCGTCGGTCTCGGTGTCCAGGCAGAGCAGCGAGCGGCCGCTGCGCATCGCGTGCCCCGACAGGTTGTCTCCTACAGGGAGGCGGTGCGGTCGCTGAATCTCGGGCGCACCGCTGGTAGCGCCGCAAACCAGAGCGTCCCCGTCGAGCAGCCGCACCGCGGCCGAGGTGCCGCCGGTCAGCTCGCGCGTGCAGTCAGCGATGCGTTGCATGACGGCCTTTAGGTCGAGCCCCACGGCTGCGAGCTCGTGCTGCATGGCGATCACGGCGCGCAGGACCGAGACGTCCAGCGTCGGACCCCGGTCGACGGCGCCTGTCTCAGCGAGCGTCGCCAAGACAGAATCCGTATTGCCCTCGGTGGGCGGCCCGTCAGTCTCAGTCCGCATCAGCGGCGCTCGCGCGTCCTGCCACATCGGTACATACCTAGCCATCGGCGCCGCACTCCGAAAGCCTTAACAACGCCCGCAACCCTCAACACAGAGCGCCTCGACCACCCGCTGGGACAGATGGGCGCGCGCGTCGGGATCCGTCGGCCGTCCGCCGTCTCGGCGACGATTGCGCGATGCCAGCGGAGCGATTCCACGATCTGTTCGCGGCCGCTGCGGGCGTCGCCGGGGCGCTGACCGGGTTGCTGTTCGTGGCGATCTCGGTCGCGCACGAGCGCCTCGGCGAGGGTGACTCGGCGCAAGTCCACCGCATCGGAGCGGCAGCCGCGCTGACCGCGTTCACCAACGCGCTCGTCGTCTCGCTGTTCGGTCTCGTGCCGGGTAACGAGGTCGGCGGTGCGGCGCTGGCCGTGGCCATCATCGGCCTGATCTTCGTGGCAGCGTCGCTGCTCTCGCTGTGGCGTGTCCATCGCGCGGGATCGCTCTCAAGCAAGGCGCGCGACGCGCTGTTCCTGGTGTCGTTGGCGGTGACGTTCGTACTGCAGTTGCTGGAAGGCCTAGCCGCCACTCGCCATCCCGAGCACGTCGGTGACGTGCGGGCACTCTCGATCCTGGTGATCGTCTGCTTCCTGATCGGGATCAGTCGCTCCTGGGTGCTGATCGGCGGTCCCTCGATCGGGATCGCCAGCGAGTTGGGAGCCCTCGTCCGCAAGGGGGCGTCCGACTCGGAGCCCGATTAGAAGCGAACGTCGAGCCGAGGCGGCTTGCGGAACACCAGCCCCCGGATCTGCGCCGGCCGCTCGAGGTCCAGGCGCAGCTCCGGGAGCCGGGCGAGCAGGGCGTCCATGGCGGTCCGGGCCTCGAGCCGAGCGAGGTGTACGCCGACGCACACGTGCGGTCCCTGCGCGAAGGCGAGGTTGCCGCGGCGGCTGCGCGTGAGGTCGAACTCGTCTGGTTCAGGGAAGACGGCGGGATCGCGGTTGGCGGCGGACAGCGAGAGACGCACGAGATCTCCGGCGGCGATGTGCGCGTTGCCCAGCACGACTTCGCGGGTGGCGTAGCGGTCGATCACGGCCGCCGCCGGCTCCAGCCGCAGCGACTCGTCGATGGCGGCGTCCAGGAGCTCCGGATCGGCGCGCACGGCCGCCAACTGGTCCGGTCGCCGCAGTGCCAGCAGCAGCGCGTTGGCGATCATGCCCTCGGTCGTCTCGATTCCGCCGAACAGCAGCACGGCGGCGTTGGACGCGATCTGGTCATGCGACAGCGGGGTCTCGGCGGCGGCGGCTGCCGCCAGCAACGAGCCCTGGTCGCGGTCGGCGATCACTCCCTCCAGCCGCTCGCGCAGGTTGGCGAACGCCCCCATGCCCTCGTCGGTGGGGCCGTCGCCGGCGGTGATCGAGGTCACCGAGGCGACGATCTCGTCATACCAGCCCAGCACGTCGGCCACCTCGTCGCCGGTCAGCCCCAGCGCCCGGGTGACGATCGCGGCCGCCATCGGACCGGCGAACGCGCGCCTCAGCTCGGCCGTCCGGTCGGGCGCTGCCGCGACCGCGTCGGTGAGGCGCTCTGCTTCGGCGCGCGCCACCTCCGCGAAGCGCTCCTTGACGGCACCGGGTCGAAACGGGCCGGCGAACGGCGCGCGGTGGCGGTCGTGGGCGTCGCCGTCGAGGCTCAGCATGCTCGGCCCGATCACCTGGGCGGTGGAGAACCGCGGGTCGTCCACCGTGAAGGTGCCGGCATCGCGCATCGCCGCCAGGTTCAGGTCATGGCGGGTGACCAGCCAGCCCTCGAGGCTCGGCAGCCACGAGACCGGCTCGCGTGGGCGCAGCCGGGCATGGGCGGGATGGGGGTCTGCGTCCAGCTCCTGCAGGGTGATCGCGGCGCCCAATGGAAACGTG
>JADGPO010000176.1 GCA_017882405.1 Solirubrobacteraceae bacterium
CAGACCACGATGCCCACCACGCCGCCGCCGCCGACCACCACCCCGACGACGACGCCGACGACCACGACCACCACCCCGACGACGACCCCGACGCCGACGACCACGTCCCCCATGTCCACCCCGACGACGACGACCACGTCCCCCACGTCCACCCCGACGACGACGACGACGCAGACCGTCAGCACGCCGGCGTCGACCACCGTCACCGCGCCCTCTCCGATCCCGTAGCCGTGCAGTGATCGACTTCGATCACTTCATGGAGGTCGACATGCGGATCGGCCGGGTGACCGCCGTGGAGGATTTCCCCGAGGCTCGCAAGCCGGCCTGGAAGCTGACGATCGACTTCGGGCCCGAGATCGGGATCAAGCGCTCCTCGGCCCAGATCACCCACTACGCGCGTGAGGAGCTCCAGGACACGCTGGTGACCGCCGTCGTCAACTTCCCGCCGCGCCAGATCGGGGCGTTCATGTCCGAGGTGCTGGTCCTGGGCGCCCTGGACGAGCAGCGCGGCGTGGTCCTGCTGCGCCCCGATCGCGGCACCGAGCCGGGCTCCCGGATCGGCTGACCCGGTCTACGGGCCCGGGACGGCCCCGACCACGATCCGCGCCTTGGCCGCGCCATCGACGAGCAGCCGGTAGGTGCCCTTGCGCACCCCGGTGATCTCCGACGTCGCCGACGCGCCGGCCGGGACCGAGACCTCTGGGGGGAAACGCGGCACCGTGAGTTGCACCCGGTGCGCCTTGGAGTCCTCGTTGCGCAGCCGCAGCTCGATCGTCACGTCCGCCGGCGCGGAGATCAGCGGCGGCGTCAGGGCGCCCCCGCTGCGGATGATGAACGTCGCGGGGATGCGCACGTTGGTGTTGGGGGCGGTGGGCTTGCTGTGCTTGGACGCTCTGTCCTTGGGGACCTCGGGCGGCCGCGAGCTCGTCGTGGCGGTGGTGGTGCTCGGACCGGCGCTCACCGTGCCGGTGGAGGTGCTCTGCGCCGTCGTGGCGGCCGTGGTGGAGCTGGTCGGCGTGCTCGGCGTGCTGCTTGCCGTCGAGCTGCTGGAGTGGCTGGAGCCGCCGCAGCCGGCGATCAGCAGGGCGGCGATTACGGTCGCGCAGAGCGGGCGTCGGAGCATCGGGGCACTATAGGCGCGTGCCGGTCGCCCTCGTCACCACCTTCCTTAGCGACTACCGGCTGCCCCTGTACCGATTGCTGGCGCAGCGCTACGACGTCGAGGTCCTCTGCTACGGGCGCGGCGAGCGCTACGCGCCACCCTGGTTCAGGGATCTCGACGCTCAGCTGGCCGCCGCCGACTTCCCGGCCCGGCGGCTGGAGGGCCTCGAGGAGGCGCTCGGTCTGGGGCGCCGCTACGACGCCGTGATCGCGCCGTTCGCGGGCGGCTCGATGCTCCCCGCCGCCTACATCGGGGCCAAGCGCTTGCGCAAGCCGTTCGTCCTGTGGGCATCGGTCTGGCATCAGCCGCGCTCGCTGGTCCACGCGCTCTCGCTGCCGGTGACCCGCCACATCTACCGCCACGCCGACGCGGTGGTGGCCTACGGCGAGCACGTGCGTCGCTTCGTCGCCGCGATCCGCGGCCGCGACGACGACGTGTTCATCGCCCCCCAGGCGGTCGAGGAGCAGTTCGGTCGCGCGGTGAGCGAGGCCGAGGTCAGGGAGTTCCGTGAGCGGCACGGGCTGGGCGACGGGCCGCTCGTGCTCTACGTCGGCCGTGTCGTGCCCGCGAAGGGAGCGGTCGTGCTCGTCATGGCGGCGGCCCGCGTCCACCCCGGGGCAACGGTCGTGGTTGTCGGAAACACGCCCGAGTCGCCTGACGGCCTGATCCGCTCGCTCGGCCCCCTCCCCCGTGCCGAGCTTCCCGTCGCCTACGCCGCGGCCTCGCTAACCGTCGTGCCCTCGATCCCCACGCCGCGCTTCAAGGAGCCCTGGGGGCTGGTGTGCAACGAGGCGATGGAACAGGGCCGACCGGTGGTGGCCACCACCGCCGTGGGCGCGGTCGCCGGCGGGCTGGTGCGCGACGGCCAGACCGGCCTCGTGGTGGCACCCGGTGACCCCGAGGCGCTGGCCGCCGCGATCAACCGCCTGCTCGACGACGCTGAGCTACGCGAGCGCCTGGGGGCCGCCGCGCGCCAGGCCGTCGCCCCGTACACCTACGAGGCGATGGCCGACGGGATCGGTCGCGCGCTGGCGGCGGCCGGCGTTCACTGACCGACCGAGAACATCGCCTCCAGGTCGTGCTTTGAGTAGACCTCGAAGGCGACCATCGTCTGCGTCCGGCGCACGCCCGGCAGCTGGGACAGGCGGCCGGTCACCACCTGGGCCAGCTGGTCCTGCTCGCGCAGGCGCAGGATCGCCACGAAGTCCCACTCGCCCGTGACCGAGTAGGCCTCGGCGACACCGTCGATGTCGGCCAGCTCGCCGCCGAGCGTCCCCAGCGCCGCGCCCTCCGCCCGGATAAGGACGATCGCGTGGGTCATGTCGTGTGCGCCTGGCCGGGCTCAAGCACAACGACGGTCGCGTCCAGCGCCTTCTCGACGTCGGTCTGGAAGGCTGCGGCGTCGGTCTCGATTGGCGGGTAGGTGTTGTAGTGGCAGGGGATGATCGTCTTGGCCCCGACGAAGTCGGCGGCGTCGACGGCGTCGTGGCGGTCCATCGTGTAGTGGCCGCCGATGCACATCAGCGCGATGTCGATCGGGTGGCGCTTGCCGACGAGCTGCAGATCGGAGAACAGCGCCGTGTCGCCGAGGTGGTAGACGATCGTGTCCTGGAAGTTGATCAGCAGCCCCGCGGGGGTGTTGACGGTTCCCTTGGGAGTGGTCGACGTATGCCAGGCGGGGACGAGCTTGGCCCAGCCCCAGTGAAACGACGCGGTGCCGCCGAGATTGCAGTCGTTGACCTCCAGCCCCTCCTCGCCCAGCTCGCCGGCGAGCTCGGTGATCGCGACCACCGGGGCCCCGGTGCGCTTGGCGATCGCCACCGTGTCGCCGACATGGTCGGCGTGGCCGTGGGTGAGCAGGATCGTCGTCGCCGAGACCTCGTCGGCCGACACCGCCGCCTTGGGGTTGCCGGTGAGGAACGGGTCGATCAGCACCGTGGTGTCGCCGTCTGAGAGCGTGAAGCAGGCGTGTCCGAGAAAGCGCACGTCCATGTCGTATCAATCCTCCTGTGGGGGTTCGGTGGCGTTGAGGGTGCGTGAGAGCTCGAAGCCGACCGCCACGCCGACGAGCATCCCGAGGCGGGTCTCGTCGGCCAGCAGCGTCCGCACGGCACGCAGCCGCTCGTGCGGATCGTCCGCGACGATCGCTTCGCGCACGGCCTGATCGTGAGCGGAATCGAACCAGCCGCCCTCGGCGATCGCCGCTGCCATCACCTTCTGCAGCGACGGCGCGGCGCGCATCACGAGGTCCTGCGCGTCGCTCAGCCGGGTCGGGTCAGACAGCTGCTGGACCGCGGCGTCGAGCTCGGCATCGGTGTAGGGGCGCTCGAGCATTCTAGGAGGGAGAATACGAACGTGGCCATCGCCCTCACCTCTCTGTCGCACGGCGCGGGCTGCGGCTGCAAGCTGCCGGCGGCCTCGATCGGCCCCCTGCTGGCCGGCCTGGGGGGATCCACGACGGGCCGGGACCCCAACGTGCTGGTCGGATTCGAGGGCGCCGACGACGCCGGCGTGTACCGCGTCCGCGACGACCTGGCGATCGTGCAGACGGTCGATTTCTTCACGCCGATCGTCGACGACCCGTTCGCCTTCGGTCAGATCGCGGCCTCCAACGCCCTGTCGGACGTGTACGCGATGGGCGCCGAGCCGCTCAGCGCGCTGAACCTGGTGGCCTTTCCGCTGGAGCGGCTGGGACCGGAGGTGCTCACCGAGATCCTGCGGGGCGGCGCCGAGACGGCGGCGCGCGCGGGCGTGGCGATCATCGGCGGCCATTCGATCGACGATCCCGAGCCCAAGTACGGGATGGCGGTGACCGGCACCGTGCACCCCGACGAGCTGCTCACCAACGCCGGCGGCCGGGCTGGCGACGCGCTCGTGCTGACCAAGCCGCTGGGCGCGGGCGCGGTCACCACGGCTCTCAAACGCGGCCTCGACGCGCCGCTGAAGGCGGCGGTGTCGGTCATGGTCACGTTGAACCGCGACGCCTCTCGAGCCGCGCGGGCCGTGGGCGCCGCCGGCATGACCGACGTCACGGGATTCGGCCTGCTCGGGCACCTGCACGAGCTCGCCCTGGCCAGCGGGGTGGCCGCCGAGGTTCAGGCGTCCGCGATCCCCGCGATCGACGGCGTGCTCGAGCTCCTGGCCCGCGACGACGAGCGCGCGGTCGCCGGCGGGACCCGGCGCAACCGGGCGGGCGCCGAGCGGTTCGCGAGCTTCGCCGGCGAAGTGGACGAGACCCGGCGCTGGCTGGCCTGCGACGCGATGACCTCGGGCGGGCTGCTGGTCGCGGTGGACCCCGACCGGGCTTCGGAGGTTCCGGGGGTCCTCGTCGGGCGGCTGCTCGACGGCGAGCCGGGGACGATCAGCGTGCGTTGAGGCGCGCCAACGGCAGGCCGATACCGAAGCCGGCCAGCAGGCCCACGATGTCCGACATCCAGCTGGCCTCGGGGACGGCGAGCGGCATCAGGGCTATCGCCACGGCGATCGCCGCGGCCCCGAGCAGGTCGCCCTCCACGTCGGCCCCCCGGCGCAGCTCCAGCAGGTCGGGAACCGCCCAGGCGCACACCAGGGCCAGCGCGCCGCCGTTGGCGCCCAGCGCCACCGGGAAGGGATAGACGGCCGCAGCCGCAGCCAGGCCGCCCACGCCGCCCACGAGGAACAGCGCCAGCACCGCGAACGGACCGTGCCGACGCTCCAGCAGCCAGCCGAACAGCCCGATCGACGCCAGCGCGACGAACGCGTAGCCGGTGTTGTCATAGGTGAAGGCGGCCGTGAACAGGCGCCACCACTGCGATCCGGGCTTGCCGAAGATGATCAGCTTGGACTCGTCGACCACGCCGGTGCGCCACAGCAGGCAGCCCACCAGGCCGAGGAGGATCAGCGCTCCGGTGGCGTACGGCCGTCGGTCCGGCCGGATGCCGGGGATCTCGTCGCGGCGCAGACGCGTCAGCAGCGGCGGGACCCCGCGGCGGGCCTTGCGCTCGGAGATGCGCTGGTCGCGATCGAGCTTGGGAGCCCGCTTGCGCAACCGGTTGCCGCAGTACGGGCACTCGGTGATGTAGGGACTGACCTCGGATCCGCAGCTCTTGCAGACTACGAACAGGTCTGGACCGCCAGTGCTCACGGATCGATTGTAGAACCGGCTCGAAGCCGTCCGGAGCGATTAAGCGAGTGTGGCCGCGACGATCTCGGCCATCACCTCGCGCAGGTCGTGGTTGGCCTCGTAGACCACGACCTGTCGCGCCGCGCCGTTGCCGCGCGTCAGCAGGTCCTCGACCGCATCGAGCTCGTTTACCGAGCCCAGGTCGGCGGCGTGCTCGCGCATGCGGTCCAGCAGCCGGCGAGCCAGCGCGCGGGTGGCCACGCGCTCGGAGCTCGGCAGGTCGACCAGCTCGCCCTCCAGGCCGTGGCGGGCGGCCAGCCACTTGTTCTCGTCGAGCATCTCGAAGGGATAGCTGGAGAGGCGCTCGCCGGCGTCGAAGTGCTCGGCCAGCTCCTTGACCATCGCCTGCACCAGGGCCGCCAGGCCGAGCGAGTGCTCGATGTGGGTCTGGGAGTCCATCACGCGGATCTCGACGGTGCCGAACTTGGGGTGCGGGCGCACGTCGTGCCACAGGTAGGTGTAGTCCTCGATCACCCGTGCGTTGATCATGAACTCGATCCGGCGCTCATAGTCCTCCCAGTCCTCGTAGGACGGGGGGATCCCCACCCGGGGAAAGGCGCGGAAGATCGGGGTGCGCGTGGACGCCATCCCGGTCCGAGCGGCGCGCCAGAACGGGGAGTTGGCCGACAGCCCCAGCAGCACCGGCATGTGAATCCGCATCCCGTTGGCGATGTGGATCGCCTTGTCGGGATTGTCGACGCCGACGTGCACGTGCATTCCGAAGATCAGCTCCTGGCGAGCCACGAAGCGCAGCGCCGAGATCAGATCCCGGTAGCGCGGGCGGGCGACGATTCGCTGGTCCTCCCACATCGCGAACGGATGGGTGCCCGCCGAGCCGATCGCCAGCTCCTTGCCTGCCGCCGCGGCCACCACCTGGCGGCGCAGCACGCGCAACTGCTCTCCGGCCTCACTCAGGTTGGCGCACGGGTCGGTGGAGATCTCCAGCACCGACTCCATCAGCTCGGGCTTGATCTCGCCCACCGGCGCGGGCTCGAGCATCCGCTCGATCGCGTTGACCAACTCGAACGTGTGGGCGTCGAGGATCATCAACTCCTCCTCGATCCCCAGCGTGTACGCCTGTCCCTCGAAGCGGTGCTCCATCAGTGGTTGCGAAGGCTACCGTCGCGCCCCCGGCTCGCGCCTAGACTTCGATCAAGACATAAAATGATGACGGCGGAGGCGGTGCCATGGCTCTCGGTTACGACGGCAAGCTGTACATCCTCGCGTTTGACCATCGCGGATCGTTCCAGAAGAAGATGTTCGGGATCGAGGGGGATCCGACGCCCGAGCAGACCGAGCGGATCGCCGATGCCAAGCGACTGATCTACGAGGGCATGAAGGAGTCGGTCAAGCGGGGCGCGGAGGCCAACGCCACCGGCGTGCTGGTCGACGAGCAGTTCGGTTCCGACATCCCGCAGCGGGCCAAGCAGGCCGGTCTGAAGCTGGCGATGGCGGTGGAGAAGTCGAGCCAGAACGAGTTCGACTTCCAGTACGGAGACGAGTTCGGCGCTCACATCGAGAAGTTCGACCCGGACTTCGCCAAGGTGCTGGTCCGTTACAACCCGGACGATCCCGACACCGAGATGAACGAGCGTCAGTTGGGGCGGCTCAAGGTGCTGGCCGACTGGCTGCATGGCCACGACCGGAAGTTCCTGTTCGAGCTGCTGGTGCCGGCCACCGACGAGCAGCTGACCAAGCTCGACGGCGACGCCGACCGCTACGACGCCGAGCTGCGCCCCGAGCTGATGCGCCGCGCGATCGAGGGCTGTCAGCAGCGCGCGATCGAGGTTGACGTCTGGAAGATCGAAGGCGTCGACTCCCGCGATGACGCGGAGATGCTGGCCGACCAGGCTCGCGCCGGCGAGGGCCGCGAGGGCGTCACCTGCGTGCTGCTGGGCCGCGGCGCCTCGACCGAGAAGGTGGAGCAGTGGCTCCGGGCCGCCTCCACCGTCGAGGGCTTCACCGGCTTCGCGATCGGCCGCTCGGTCTGGTGGGACGCGCTCAAGGGCTGGCTGGCGAAGGATCTGGGCCGCCCCGCCGCCGTCGCCCAGGTGGCCGACAATTACCTGCACTTCGTCGACGTGTACGAGCGCCAGAAGGTGGCCTAGCCCCAGCCCGGCCGGGGACGCACGCCACGTTGCGTCCCGCGGACCTGCAAAAATTCGTGCACGATTGGTAGGCTCGCTGCGTGGCGATGAAGATGCGCCAAAGCCTGGCCCAGCTGGAGCAGGAGTTCCGGCACGAGGCGCAGCTGGACCGGAGTCGAACCGAGACACTCCGGCGCCACGCCGTGCGTCGCTCCCGCCTGCGCACGCACGAGCGCCAGAAGAAGCGCGGCTCGGTGCGCTACTGGGTGCTGGTGCTCTCGCTGATCGCGACGGCGCTGATCGTGACGGCCGCGATGTTCGGGACTCTGTACGCCCTGCTCACCTAACGGACACCTAACGGACACCTAACGGCGGGCGGGCTGGCGATGCGGGCCGCCGGGGTGGCTCGGGCCAGCCGGGGCGGGCCCGGCCGGGCGGGTGCTACTCGGGATCGCCGAGACTGCGCAGCGCGGCGTCGACTTCTTCGCGCGCGCCCTTGGCATCTTCCTCGTCCGAGCGTTCCTGCTGGATCTCGAGGTAGACCTCTTTGCGGAAGACCGGCACATCGCGAGGAGCCTGGATCCCGATTCGGACCTTCTCGCCCATGATGGCCAGCACCGACACCTCGATGTCGTCACCGATCATGATGCTCTGGTTGGACTTCCGAGTTAGCACCAGCATGTTCGCCTCCCTGCTCGGCCACAAAAAGTAGGGTCGCCGCGCCACGCGGCGCGTGGCTCCTGCCCTGGGTTTGTGAGCATAGCGATACCACTTTCACGGTTTCAACAAGCCGGTTCTATTTGCAGAGGTATGGGCCCCTTAGCGCTCGTTGGCGCAGATACGGCCGCCGTCGCCTGTACTACTCTCAGCTGCCATATGCCACGCCGATCGCTCAGACCTGAGCTCAACCGAATCCGCGCGTGGGTGCGCCAGGGTCGCACCGACGCCTGGATCGCCCACCAGCTGGAGGTCACCGTCCAGCAGATCCAAGCTTTCAAGCGCGAGCAGTCGCTCGCACCCGGAGACGACACCGAAGGCGCCGGCCCGGCCGCCGACTTCGACGACGACATCGACCTGCGCGCCGAGGACGACGCGCTGATCGCCGCCGAGCTCGACGCCGTGGAGGCGGCCGAACCCGGCGACGCAGACGATGACGGCGAGGAGGACGACGCGGACGGCGAGGCCGAGAAGCCCGCGCGCCGTCGTCGCGGCGGTCGCGGCGGTCGCGGTGGACGCGGTGGACGCAGCCGTCCCTCGGGCACGCTGGAGGCCACCTTCGACCACGGCGACGAGGGCTACGGGCTGTGGCTCGACCCCGCCGTCCAGGACGACCCCGTGTACGCCGAGCACTGGGCCGGCCATCGCCCGGTGGAGGTCTCGATCGAGGAGGACCAGATCGTGATCCGCCGCTCCGGCGAGCCGGACTCCGACGAAGCCGAATAGCGGCCACCCGACCCCCTGCAGACCCCGGCTTAGCTGTCGGGGATCCGCCGTCCGGTGGTGTAGTCGATCGCCTCGCGGGCGTAGCGTGCGAACGCCGCGCCCGCGACGGTCGTGAGGTCCCAGGCGGCCGGTATGCCCGGCGCCACCGCAACGGCGACGTCGAAGCACCAGTCTGTGCCCTGGTCGATGTAGCACCGGGCCAGCTCGTCGACGGTGAACGGGCCGCCCAGCCGCCGGCGCAGCTGCACGACCAGCTCGTCGATGACGCGCTGCATCGCCGCCCGGTCCGCCGGCTCGGCTTCGCCCAACCGGCGCTGGCCCTCCTGCCAGAGCCCGATCAGGTCCTCGTAGCGGACGGGGCCGAAGCTCATCCGGGCGGTGGGTGGGCCCTTAGCGCTGGGACCGGCCGGTCGTCGCGTACGAGCGCTCCCCGGGGCGCACCATGCCGAGCGACCGGGCATCGCGCACGATCGTCGCGGGGTCGTTGAGCGACTTCAGCTGCGCAGCCAGCCCGCGATTCTGGTGGGTGAGCTGATTGACGATCGCCGTCTGCTGGTTTGACTGCGAGCGGGTGGAGAAGTAGGACAGCGTGTGCTCGACGTACAGCCCGACGACGATCGCCAGCACGAACAGCAGGCCGAAGCGTCCGACGCGCTCCCAGCGGACGCGCAGCTTGGGAGATCGCCGCGCGACCTTGTGGGGCTTGCGCGGCGGGCGGCGCGGCGCAGCGCCCGGCTGACGACGCGGTGCTGCGCTGGCGGATCGGGCGGGCGGCATCCCTTGACGCGTTCGTTCGACGCCGCGTGTCTCCTTCCTGCTGCAACGGCAGCTGCACCAGGCACCGCCGGTGCGGCGACGGGCTCGTCGCGCCGGCCGTCGACCTCAGGACCGGAACGCCGCCCTTCCCGGATAGCTGGCGTCGGGGCCGAGGGCCTCCTCGATGCGCAGCAGCTGGTTGAACTTGGACACGCGATCGGAGCGGGCGGGCGCGCCCGTCTTGATCTGCCCGCAGCCGGTCGACACCGCCAGGTCGGCGATCGTCACGTCCTCGGTCTCGCCCGAGCGGTGCGACATCACCGACGAGTAGCCGGCCTCGCGAGCCATCCGAATAGCGTCGAAGGTCTCCGTGAGGGTCCCGATCTGGTTGACCTTGATCAGGATCGAGTTGGCCACGCCGGCCTCGATCCCCCGCTTGAGCCGCTGGGTGTTGGTCACGAACAGGTCGTCGCCCACCAGCTGAATGCGGCTGCCGATCCGATCCGTCAGGGCCGACCAACCGTCCCAGTCCTCCTCATCCATGCCGTCTTCGATCGAGATAATGGGAAATTTCGCCGCGAGCTGCACCCAATAGTCGGCCAGCTCCTCGGAGCTCAGCGTGCGGCCCTCGTGCTCCAGCACGTAGCCCTCGTCGGTGTGCAGCTCGGACACGGCCGGGTCAAGCGCGATCGCCACCTGGTCGCCGGGCACGTAGCCGGCGGCGCCGATCCCGGCCATCAGGGCCTCCAGCGCGTCCTCGTTGGAGGCGAAGTCCGGCCCGAAGCCCCCCTCGTCGCCGACCGCCGTGGAATGGCCCTGCTCGTGCAGCCAGCGCTTGAGGTGGTGGTAGACCTCGGTGCCCATCCGCAGGCCCTCGGAGAACGTCCGCGCGCCCACCGGGACGATCATGAACTCCTGGAAATCGACGGCGTTGTCGGCGTGGACGCCGCCGTTGAGCACGTTCATCATCGGCACCGGCAGGACATGGGCGGTCTCGCCCCCCAGGTAGCGCCACAGCGGCAGGCGCTCCTGGGCCGCCGAGGCGTGCGCGGCCGCCAGGGAGACCGCAAGCAGCGCGTTGGCGCCCAGGCGAGCCTTGTTGGGGGTTCCGTCGAGCGTGATCAGCATGCGATCGAGTGCCGCCTGGCTGGCCGCGTCCTGGCCCCGTACGGCGGTGGCGATCTCGCCGTTGACGTTGTCAACGGCGCGGCTGACGCCCTTGCCCATCCAGTCCGACCCGCCGTCGCGCAGCTCGGTGGCCTCGAACTCGCCCGTCGAGGCACCGCTGGGAACGGCGGCCCGGCCCCACGCTCCCGAGCGAACGCTGAGCTCCACCTCGACCGTCGGGTTGCCGCGGCTGTCGAGGATCTGGCGGGCGTGCACGTGCTCGATCTGACTCATCGGTTGTCGGCGTCTCCTTGGGCGAGGCGGGCGCGGGCGTAGTACCGGAGCTGACGCTCAGGCGGGAGATCGTCCCAGCTTCCGCCGTCGGATGCGGCCAGCTCGGCGGCCGACGTGACGCGGGAGCGCAAACGGCTCGAGGCCGCGCGCAGCGCCAGCTCGGGATCGAGGTGCAGCTTGCGGGCCACGTTGACGGCCGCGAACAACACGTCGCCGAGCTCGTGGAAGCGCGCGTCGCGGTCCTCCGCGGCGTTGGCCTGCTCGAGCTCGTCCAGTTCGTCGTGGACCGACTGCAGGGGTGCCTCCACGCCGTCGAAGTCGAATCCCGTCGAGGCCACGCGGCGCTGGACCTTGCGCGCGTGCAGCAGCCCGGGCAGGTTCTCGGGCACCTCGCCGAAGATGCCCGGCTCGCGCCCGGCCTCCGTCTTCTTGATCTGGTCCCAGTTTCTCAGGACGTCGCCCGCGTTCTCGACCTCCGTCTCGCCGAACACGTGGGGATGGCGGCGGATCAGCTTTTGCGTGACGTGCTCGGCCACCTGCGCCAGGTCGCCGGCGCCGCGCTCCTCCAGCAGCAGCGCCAGGAAGTGCACCTGGAAGAGGACGTCGCCCAGCTCGTCGAGCAGCTTCGCATCGTCGCGGCGCTCCGCGGCGTCGGCGAGCTCGTAGGCCTCCTCCACCGTGTGGGGGACGATCGTGCGCTCGTCCTGCTCGCGGTCCCAAGGGCACTCGCGACGCAGGCGCCGGGTGATCTCGTCCAGGCGTGTCAGCGACGCCGCAGCGTCCTGCCCGTGGTCGGGCACTTACTTGCTGGAGGTCGAGGTGGCGCTCGACGACCCGCCGGTGCTGGGCGTCGGGGCCGCCGAGGTGGCGCCGCTGCTGGGGGCGGGCGCGGTCGCGCCCGGGGTCGCGGTGCTGCTCGTCTTGGGCACCTTGTAGCCCTTGCAGTCGGCCATCGCGTACTGCGAGCGACAGGTGGTCTTGCTCAGCCAGTCCTTCCTGGCGCTGCTGTCGACCGCCGTCTGGGCGGCTTGGCTCAACTGACCCGTGAGGGTCTCCTTGATCAGCAGCGTCGATGCGGCAAGGCTCTTCTGGGTGGCGGGGGTGATCTTGGTCACTTGGAGCACGTAGTAGCCGAACTGGCCCTTGATCGGACCGAGGAGCTTGTTGACCGGCACCGCGAACGCCGCCTTGGACAGCGCCGCGTCCTGCTGGCCGGCGGTGACGTTGCTCAGCACTCCGCCCTTGTTCTTGGTCGTCGGGTCGGTGGAGTACTTCTTGGCCACGGCCGTCCAGCTCTGGCCCTTCTGCAGCGCCTTGCGTGCGGTGTTGGCCTGGGCCGCGGACGTGGCCAGCACGATCCGCATGCTGCGGGTCTCCGGCGTGCCGAACTGCGTCTTGTGCGCGGCGTAGTAGGCGGCGATCTTGGCCGGCGTGACCGTCGTCGGTTGGCGCGCGGTCAGCTTCATGAAGATCTGCTGGACACGGACGCGGTAGTCGATGTCCTGCTGGGTCTGGCCGGTCTGCTTGAGGAACGCCTGGAACTGGGCGTCGGTCGGGAAACTAGCCTTCTTGGCCTTGGCGAGCGCCGCCTGCAGCTGGGCGTTTGTCAAGCTGATGCCGAGCTTGTGCGCGGTGCCCTGGTACCAGTAGGCCTTGATCAGGAAGTCCATCACCACCGAAGACAGCGAGGTGAACAGCTGCTTGCAGTCGGCCTTGAGCGTCTTGGCGGGCGTCTTCTTCAGGGTCGGGATCTTGGCCCGGGCCTGGGCGATGCAGCTGGTGAACTCCGGCGGGTCGTTGGGCACGATCACCGGCTGGCCGGGGCTCGATGCCGCCTGGCCCTTGGCGTCCACGTACATCCAGTGGTTGAACGCCTTGAGGCTGATCGGGTTGCCCGCCACCACGGCCACGGAGTTGCCGGGAACGCCTGAGCCGCAGGCCGAGACGGCCAGGGCCACGAGCACAAAAAAGGCGCCAAGCGCCGGGATGGACCTCAGAGTCTTCATTACGACCTCGCCGATAGTAGCGGCCCGTTTGCGAACGGGCGGTCGGGTATTAGAGGACTCTTATGTGGTCCGCGGCCTAGGCGCTGACGGCCACGCGGTCGGCCGAGTCCTCCTCGGCCTCGCGGGTGACCGCCAGCAGCACGTCGGCCGCCCGCACGATCGCCGGGAACTGCTCGGCGGGGTCCTTGGGCACCCGCACCGAAAGCTGCGACTTGCCCGACTCGTACAGCGCCTCCGGGATCTGGGCGCGGATCTTCTTGGCGCGGGCGGAGTCCAACTCGATCGGCGTCACCGCCAGTCGGTCGCTGCGCACGGTCACCGCCGTCGCCCCCGCCTGGCCGAGCTTGATCCGCGCCTGCTGGAGCAGGATCAGGTTGCGTAGCGGGTCGGGCTCCGGTCCAAAGCGGTCCTCCAGTTCCTCGCGCAGCTCCATCAGCTCGGACACCTGACGGGCGCCGGCGATCCGCCGGTGGACCTCGACCTTGGCCTGCTCGTAGGGCACGTAGTCAGACGGCACGTAGGCATCGACGTTGACGTCCAGGCGGACCGGCTCCCAGTCCTCGGAGGCGCCGCCACCGTCGGCGTCCGCAGCCGCCACGGCCTCGTCGAGCATCTGCATGTACAGCTCGAAGCCGAGCGCCGCCACGTGCCCGGACTGCTCGTCGCCCAGCAGGTTGCCGGCGCCGCGCAGCTCCAGGTCGCGCATCGCGATCTTGAACCCGGCGCCCAGCTCGGTGTAGTCGCTCAGAGCTGAAAGTCGCTGGGCCGCCTCCGGCGTCAGGGCAGCCGCTGAGGGGTACAGCAGATAGGCATACGCGCGCTCGCGCGAGCGTCCCACCCGGCCGCGGATCTGGTACAGCTGGGAGAGGCCGAAGGCGTCCGAGCGCTCGACGATCAGCGTGTTGGCCTGCGGGATGTCGATCCCCGACTCG
>JADGPO010000177.1 GCA_017882405.1 Solirubrobacteraceae bacterium
ACCCGGAGATTAATCCCAAAGCATCTGGCGGTTTGATGGTCAGGAAACGGGTACAATGAACTTGAGCTGCTTTGGCAGCTCTGCCGTCAAGTCGGCAAGAGCCGAAGTGGGGGCTGCGAGCAGCGCGTCTCGGTGGGTTCTCCCTGCCGGGGCGGCGCCCTCGTCTAGTGGCCGCCCCGCTGCAGCGCGCGAGCCACGGCAAGGACGAGTGACCGGCAGCGCGAATAGATCGGCGTGTACGCCGTGTCCGTCATCCGCGCGGCGCTCGCCGAGATCCGGAAGGTTCTGCACGGCCGCACGCCGACCCACGCTCGGCTGCGTGACACCCTGACGGTCCTGGTGGTCGTCACCGTCGGCGTCGACCTGGTGTCCGCGGTGTTCGCCCTGATGTTCGAGCGCCACGTCCACGACACCGCGATCCACACCTTCGGCAGCGCCCTGTTCTGGACCTCGACACAGCTGTTGACGGTGTCCTCGCAGATTCCCAACCCGTTTTCGGTCGGCGGCCGGATTCTCGACGTGTTCATGGAGGCGTACGCGATCACCGTCGTGGCGACGCTGGCAGGTTCGATCGGCACCTTCCTGATCCGACGCGCACGCGAGGCCGACGAGCCGCTTCGTCCGGGAGGCGGCCGCCCGGCGGAGTGATAATCGGCGAGCGCCGGGTAGGTGCTCGTCGTGCAGACGCTCGCGCTGACGTTCGACGACGGCCCCGACCCGGACGGGACGCCGCTGATGCTGGTCGCCGAGCACGGTCGTCGACACGGGCTGAAGCTGGCGGCCCTGGTGTGAGCGCGAGCCCGGCCTCCAACCCGCCGCCGGCGGCGCTCGCGCTCGATGCCGACCCGTCGCCGAGCTTCCCGACGGAAGCGTTCGCGATGCTGCGCGCCGCCGGTGCGCTGCGCTTCAACGCCGTCGCCGGCGAGCGCCGACCGCCGGCGGCAGACGAGCTTGACCTGGTGCGAAGGTTGGCGGCCGCTGACGGTTCGGTGGGCCGGATCTTCGACGGTCATCTCAACGGAGTGGAGCGGATCGCCGTCCAGGGCCGGCCACCACTGCGCGACGCCGAGCTGGAGGCGGTGGCGCACCGCCGCCAGCTGGGCGGGCATGGCCGACACGGCGGTCCGCGGTGCGCTGGACTCACTCCCTCGCGTGGCTGCGCGACTGCCTGGCGCCGCACGGTCGCCTGGTGGCCGTTCACTGGCGCCCGCCCGGTCCCGAGCGTCCGTTCACGGCGGCCGAGGTGCATGCGCTGCTGCGTCGTCAGGGATGGCTCTCGCCGGTGCTGGCCGCGCCGACCGACGATTACCTGCTCGATGTCCTGGAGCGCCGGTGAGCACGCGGCCGGCGGATGCTGGTGATCGGTGGAGGTCCCGCGGGCATGTCGGCCGTTCGCGGCTACCGGCAGGCGGGCGGCACGGGCGCGGTGGCGATCGTCTGTGACCCGAGCACTCGGTCTCGCTCGTCAGCGGGCGCGCGGTGGCACTCGATCCGTCGGCGCACACGGTCACGCTGGCCGGCGGCCGTCGCCTGGAATATGCCCGCTGCGTGCTGGCCACGGGCGCCGAGCCGCAGCGGCTGCCGATTCCCGGCTGCGATGATCCCGGGGTGCGGGTCGTTCGCTCCCTGGACCATGTTCGCGAGCTCGCGCATCGCCTCCGGTCCGCCCCGGACGCGATCGTGATCGGCTCGGGCTTCATAGGTTGCGAGATCGCGGCCTCGTTGCGACGGCGCGGACACGCGGTGACGTTGATCTCCGACGAGGCCGCCCCCAACGCCCGCCGGCTCGGGTCCGAGGCGGGCGCAGAGATCGCGCGGTGGCTGTCGGACGAGGGCGTCGCCCTGCGCCTGGGTGTGGGCGTGGAGGAGATCCGTCGTGACGGGGACGCACTGCAGGTGACGGCCGGGGAGGCGGATGTCGGAGCACGGGTCGTCGTGATGGCCACCGGGGTGGCGCCGCGCGCCGAGCTCCTCGCCGGCGCCGACGAGGCGCTGTCCGACGGTGCGGCGGCGGTCGACGCCGCGATGCGCACCGTGGTGCCCGATCTGCTGGCGGCCGGCGACGTGTGCCGGGCCCATAACGCGGTCGCGGGGCGGGCGCTGCGCGTCGAGCATTGGCAGATGCGCTGGAGCAGGGCGAGGTGGCCGGCCCGACGGCGGCGGGCGCGGCGGCTAGCTGGGACAGCGTGCCGGGCTTCTGGTCGATGATCGGGAAGCGCACGCTCAAGTACGCCGCCTGGGGTGACGGCTATGACGAGGTCAGCTTCGAGCGCCGGCCCGGCGGCGGCTTCGCCGCCTGGTACGGGCGCGACGGCACGCTGGTCGGAGTCCTCGCGCACGAAGCCGATGACTGCTACGACAAGGGACGCGAGCTGATCGCCGCGGGGGCATCGTGGAGCTGATGGGGATCGTCGTCGTCCCGGCGCGCGACGAGGAGCGGCGAATCGGCGACTGCCTGCGCGCGCTGGCCGCGCAGACCGTCGGGTGCGACGCGTTCGCCACGATCGTGGTGCTCGATGCCTGCCGTGACCAGACCGCGGAGGTGGCCCGGGAGACGGCACTGGAGCTCGGACTGGCGCTGACGACGCTCGACGGCTCGGGTATGGGACCCGGTCCGGCGCGCCGCATCGGCATGGATGCCGCCTGCGCCCGGCTGCTCGCTCTCGGCCGGCCAGATGGGTTGATCGCCTGTACCGATGCCGGCTCGCGGCCGGCGCCCGATTGGCTGGAGCGCCAGCTCGGGCACGTCGCCGCCGGAGCCGGCTCCGTCGCCGGGTTGATCGAGCTCGACGAGGCCGAGGCGGCGGAGCTTGGAGCCGAGGTGCTGGCCCGGCGTGAGCGCGATGCCGCCGTGCGCCTGGAGCACGTGCGCCTCGCGGACCCTCACGCCGGCCGTCATCACTTTGCGGGTGCGTCCCTGGGGGTCACCGCCGCCACGTACCGCCGCGTCGGGGGGATCGAGCCGCTGGCCACGCAGGAGGACGCGGCGTTCGCGATGCGCCTGGCCGAGCACCGCGTTCCCGTCCTGCGCGCCGCCGACGTGCGCGTGCGCACCTCGGCGCGCGCCACCGGCCGAGCCGCCGAGGGGCTGTCGGTCGACCTGGCGGTGTCCTCGTGGTTTCAGGGCCGTCGCTACCGGGCGTCGCAGTTCGATCTGTCGCAGCTGCGTGGCGCCAAGGGTATGCAATCGGTCACGGTGATCGTCCCCACCAAGGAATGCGCAGCCACGATCGAGGGCATCCTGGGCGAGACGGTCGAGCCGCTCGTCGAGCAGGGCCTGATCGACGAGGTGGTCGTCGTCGACGCCGGCTCGCGGGACGGCACCGCGGAGATCGCCGCCGGGGCGGGCGCGCGCGTGCTTCAGCAGGATGACCTGGTCGCCGAGCTGGGCCCCGCTCAGGGCAAGGGGGACGCGATGTGGCGAACCCTGCAGGCGACCGCAGGCGAAATCGTCTGCTTCCTGGACGGCGACACCGCCGATCCCCTCCCGAGCCACCTGCACGGCCTGCTGGGGCCGTTGCTGGAGGACTCCTCGGTGTCGCTGGTCAAGGGAGCATTCGACCGCCCGATGGACGCCGGGAGCGTGAAGCTGCCCCACGAGGGCGGCCGCGTCACCGAACTGATGGCGCGCCCGCTGCTCAACCTGCACGAGCCTTTGCTGGCGGGTTTCTCACAGCCGCTGGCCGGAGAGTTCGCAGGCCGGCGCTGGCTGTTGGAGTCGATGTCATTCCCCGTCGGCTATGGGGTCGAGGTCGCCGTGCTGATCGACGCGCTGCGGTTGTGCGGCCTCGGAGCGCTGGCCGAGTGCCACCTCGGCACCCGCCAGAACCGCCATCAGCCGCTGCGGGCGCTGGGCGAGATGGCCTACGCCGTGCTGGCGGCCGTCGAGCGGCGCCTGGCCGGTCGGATCGGCCAGCGCCCCGGCGCCGCCGGACGTTACGTCCGTCCCTGGGACGACGCGGCGGTGGCGGCGATCGCGGTGCTGGAGCGTCCGCCGATCCGGGAGCGGAACGCCGACGCGCAGCTGCGGCTGCCGGCGCCCGTTCCCTGATCGGCGGCGGTAGCTCTCTGAGTCAGGCGGAATCACGCCGTCGTAGTCATCGGGCGGGGCCGCCTTGGACCGACAGCACGTGCACACACAGATTCCGGTGTGCCCTTCGCGGGTAGCGTGGGGGTGACACCGGTATCAAGGCGGGAGGATTGGGATGAGCGGCTCAGACGACCCTCGGGTGAGGCCCACCGAGCAGCGTGGAGGCTCAACGCCCAGCGATGCCGAGGCGCGGCGCAAGGGTGAGTGGGCGGCGGAGGCGCAGGACGGTGTCGTGCCCGCCGAACTGGGCGGCTCGGACGCTCCGCGTGAGCTGCTGGACGACGATCCCGAGCTGGGCAGCTCGGTGCTGGGCGAGACGACCGGCTCCGATGCCCCGGCCACCGAGGACGGCATAGATCCCACCGGCGGCGCGCGGGCGGACGCGGTGACCGACGGTGGGGCGGCGCCGACGCCGGGAACCGAGCCAGACCTCCGGGATGCCGCCGCGGGGCCGCGCCAGACCGACCTGCAGTCGGCCGCCGACGACGATGGATAGGACTCGCCCACAACCGCGGGTGAGTGCGGGCGCCGGCGCGCCCGTGGCGATGAGGTCCAAGGCGAAGGCAACGAAGGCGGGGTGAATACCCGCGCGCTCCCACGAGCTGATCGTCCAGCTCACCAACGACGCGCGCCTGATTGCGCAAACTCGTTGAAAGCGTTGCCCAATGCGCGCGGCGGTTGCGCTATAACCACCGAAGGTAGGTAACCGAGCAGTGCGGAGGTGGTAGATGGGCAACGACGACCTCATTCAAGGCGTCGCGGCGCCCGGGCTGATGGAACGCCTGGCCGAGGGGCCCGTGGTCTGTGCCGAGGGGTATCTGTTCGAGTTCGAGCGGCGGGGCTATCTGCAGGCGGGGGCGTTCGTGCCCGAGATCGTGCTCGACCGTCCCGACCTGGTCCGCGTCCTGCACGAGGATTTCGTGCACGCCGGCTCGGACGTGGTGCTCGCCTTCACCTACTACGGTCACCGCGAGAAGCTGCGCGTGATAGGCAAGGAGAGCCTGCTGGAGCCACTGAACCGTGACGCGCTGGCGATCGCGGTGGACATCGCCCGCGCCACCGGTACGCTCGCCGCCGGCGACCTGTGCAACACCAACGCCTACGCGCTGGACGCGAGCTCCGAGCAGGCGGTGCGCGGGATGTTCGACGAGCAGATGCAGTGGGTGGTGCAGGCCGGCGTGGACTTCGTCGTCGCCGAGACGTTCTCGTGGGTCGGCGAGGCGCTGATCGCGCTGGACGCGATCAAGGCGGCCGGCCTCCCCTCGGTGATCACGCTCGCCTATCACCAGGCCGAGCACAGCCGAGACGGCTGGACGGCCGAGGAGGCGTGCAAGCGCCTTAAGGACGCCGGTGCCGATGTCGTCGGCCTCAACTGCACCCGCGGTCCACAGACGATGCTGCCGATGATCGCGCGCGTACGAGAGGCCGTCGACGGACACGTCGCGGCTCTGCCGGTGCCCTATCGAACCAGCAGCGAGCAGCCGAGCTTTCAGTCACTGCGCGATCCCGGCTGTGGCTGCCTGCCGGGCGATCGGCCGTTTCCCACGGCCCTGGATCCGTTCACCTGCAACCGTTACGAGATCGCCGAGTTCGGTCGCGAGGCCTACGCGATGGGCGTCAATTACCTGGGCGTGTGCTGTGGCGCCGGCGCCCATCACATCCGCAGCCTCGCCGAGGGGCTGGGCCGGGTCCCGCCGGCCAGCCGGTTCTCGCCTGACATGTCCAAGCACGCCTTCCTGGGGACCGACGGATTGCTCAAGGACCACAATCGCGAGTACGCCCGGGAGCTGTGACGCCGGGATCGCTGGCGGTTAGCTTTCAGTTGGGCTGGCCCGCCACCAGATTGCCGTCGTCGGGCGCGATCTGTACGGTTGCGTACCTGCCACCGTCGTCGCAACGGTACGGCCACCCGAGTGCTAAGGGGAGCTTTCATCTATGCCCAATAACGCCCGCAGGCTCGACGAGCTGCGCGCTCAGCGCACCGACGTCGAGAATCACTATGTCGACGAGCTGCTCGCCGGACGGCTGGACCGTCGTGACTTCCTGCGCCGCGGCGCGACGATCGGCATGTCGGCGTCGGTCATGGGGGCCCTGCTGGCTGCCTGTGGCAACGCCAACTCCTCCGGCGGCAGCTCCTCGAGCTCCTCGTCGGGCGCGGCCGCCGCGCCCCCCAAGAAGGGCGGCACGCTCAACGTCGCCCTCCAGACCCCGGCCACGGCGATCAATCCGCTGATCGTGAAGGACGCCGGTGGCCTCGCTCTGCTCGCCACCACCGGTGAGTTCCTGACCTTCGACAACAACCTCAAGCTGCAGCTCGAGCCCATGCTCGCGCAGAGCTGGACCCACAACGGCGACGGCTCGGTGTGGACGTTCAAGCTGCGCCCCAACGTCAAGTTCCACGACGGCAAGCCGTTCACCGCGGACGACGTGGTGTACACGTTCAAGCAACTGACGGACCCCAAGAACTCGTCCAACGCGCTCTCGACGTTCACCGGGACCCTGAGCCCCTCCGGGATCCGCGCGGTGGATCCCCATACCGTCGCGTTTCACCTCGAGGCGCCGAACGGCAACTTCCCTTACATCGTCTCGTCCGACAACTACAACGCGGTGATCGTCCCCAAGGGCACCGACTTCGGCGGCTGGCAGAAGACGTTCGTCGGCACCGGGCCGTTCAAGTTGCAGAGCTACACCCAGAACGTGGGCGCCAACTTCACCGCCAATCCGGACTACTGGG
>JADGPO010000178.1 GCA_017882405.1 Solirubrobacteraceae bacterium
ACGGGGCGCGAAGGGTGTGAAGACGATCGGGCTGACCGAGAAAAAGGGCGCTCTCGCCGGAGCCCTGGTCGTGCGCGACCACCAGGAGCTGGTCTTCATCAGCGTCGGCGGGATGGTCCAGCGCACGACGGCCGCCGGCATCTCCCGGCAGGGCCGCGCGGCCACCGGCGTGCGGGTGATGAACCTCAAGGAGGACGACCTGGTGAGCGCGGTGGCCCTGGTCGTGGACGCCGCCAACGGAACCGCCGCGACGGAGGGGGCCGACGAGGACGGCGACGGCCGGGGCACCGAGCCCGACGGGGGGCAGTAGCCGCCGGCCACCCGGCCCGGGCCGCTGGGTGGCGCCTCCGGGCGCCTTGGGGGTCTCACAGGGTCGGACCGAGAGGTCCGAGCTATCGCGCGAGCACGCATCGAACATTCGTCCGCGCGCTCAAGTCTCGGCCTGTCATTGCCGAGTGCCCGAGGATGGGAGACACCGGCGTGCTGCACGCCAAGATCGTCGTCGTTCTGAGCTGGGCGTGCCTGGCCGGCGCCGCCGCGCTGCCACCGAGCGCCACGGCGAAGCCGGCCAAGCGCGGCGCGCCCATCGTAACCGCGGGCTCAAGGGGGGGCCGTGGCCACGAGTCTCGGGCCAAAAGCAATCCCGGCGCGCGCGCCACCTGCCGGTGGCGCTCAAAGCGGCTGCGCCAAGACCGGCCCAGGCCTGCGCCACGGTGTCGGGCGAAGCCGCACCGCCGCCCGCACGCCAAGCGCACTCGCGGGGGGCGCCCGGCGCTCGCAGGCCACACCCTGGCAGCGCTCGGCGCGGCCCGGTCCGCGACGCTCGCCTCTGTGCTCGCCGCCGTGCTCGCCACCCCCTGTCAGAACACGGAACTGATGCCCGAACCCGGCAACCTGCCGCTGATCCGCGCGGCCGTTCTCTGCCTCATAAACAGGGTGCGCGCGCAGAACGACGAGAGGCCGCTGACGCCGATCGGCCAACTCGATCAGGCGGCCGAAAACCACAGTCGGGAGATGGTCTCCGAGGACTACTTCCAGCACGTATCCCCGGCCGGGGTCACCCCGGTGGATCGCCTGCGGAACACCGGCTACATACCCAGCCCCTCTGGGGGCTACGTGATCGGCGAGAACATCGCCTGGGGCACGCTCGACCTCGCGACGCCCCAGGCAATCGTCGCCGCCTGGACGGCCTCGCCCGCGCACCTGGCGAACATCCTCGAAGGCCAATACCGCGACACCGGGATCGGCATCGTGCCGCAGGCCCCCTTCGCCCTGGCCAACGGCGCCCCCGGAGCCACCTACTCGCAGGAGTTCGGGGTGATCCTGGGCTGAGAGCGCGCCCCGGAAGCGGATGCGCACGTCATCGCGGTTCGCTACTCTGCGCAGACCAGAGAAAGGAGGTGGTCCAAACGTTGAGTGACAGTTCTTGCGGGACCCTGGAGGTGACCGGCCGCTAGGTCGGACAGGCTGGACCGCTTAGCGGAATCCAACCCGGGACACCCCGAGACGACCGCCGGCTCTGGTCCCTCCGGCCGACTTTTTCGCCGTCTCGGTCTTTCCAGTCAGCGCAGCAACGCGAAGGGCGCCACCGTTTGGGGGCGCCCTTCGTCGTCGGCGGTCTGTGCGACTCACCGTCCAGCCCCTCGATCCGTCTGCGTCCCGACCGCGGTTGCGCGATCAGGCCGCCTGGGGCAGGTACTGCAGCCATGCCACGGGGATCGTGGGGCTGGCGACGTGGATGAAGATCTCCGCGCGCGGCGTGCGCGGCGCGCGGCGTGGGTGCATCCCGGCCTGGCGCGGCAGCCGATCACCCTTGCGCCGGTTGCACGGCGCACAGGAGGCGACGATGTTCTCCCAGCTCGATAGCCCCCCCTTGGAGCGCGGTATCACGTGGTCCACCGTGAGATTCGAGCGCGATCCGCAGTACTGGCAGGTCCAGCTGTCGCGGGCGAACACCGCGCGGCGCGTGATCTTCCGCCGGTGGGCATCGCGCGGGACGTTCACGTAGCTCATCAGCCGGATCACCACCGGTCGCGCGAGGGTCGAGCTCTCGGAGTGAAGCTCCCAGCGGCTGCGCTCCAGGAGCTCGGCCTTCTCCTTTAGCAGCAGCACCACAGCCCGTCGCACCGTGCACACGTTGATCGGCTCATACGTTGCGTTCAAGACGAGCACCCGACCACCCATCGCCGTTGTGGGCGATGTCCTGGGCCCGTGCCGCTGGTGCTCGGAAGGCGGCGCGGACCCCACCGGCGCTGGTGGGACTGTGCTCTCCATCTTTACGGCCGGAGTGTAGCGGGGCTGGCGGGATTCGGTGGCTCTCGCGCCGCGGCGCACTCGCGGCCGATCGGCGGCTAACGGGTCCGTGCGCCTTCGGGTGCCCGCGGCTGACGGCCGGCCGGATAGGATCCGAGGACGCGCGCCTGCTCGCAGAGTTCCCGCACGCCGGCGATCGCCTCGGCGACCGAGGCCTCCTCAGGTCGCCCGTTGAGGTCGGCGAAGAACATGTAGCTGCCGAGCTGCCTGCGCCGCGGGCGCGACTCGATCTTGGTCAGGTTGATGTCTCGGCGGGCGAACTCGTCGAGGCAGCGAACCAGCCAGCCGGGACTGTCGGCGCCCGGGCCCCAGAAGACCAGGGAGGTCTTCCAGTCGCTCCCCACCGCCGCGCGCAGCGGCGGCCGGCCGCCCGGCCGCCCGGTGCTCTGCGGCGCTCGGGCCAGCCACACGAATCGCGTTTCGTTGTCATCGCGATCCTGCACGCCCTCGCGTATGACCACGCCCCCGTAGATCTCGGCGGCCAGCAGCGTGCCAAGCGCCGCTTGTCCGGGCGAGCCGTCGCGGGCCACGCTGCGGACCGCCTCTGCGGTCGAGGCGGCGGGCAGGATCCGCGCGTGGGCCAGCTCGCTGCGCAGGAACGTCGCGCACTGACCCGGAACCTGCGGGTGGGAGATCACCGTGTCGATCTCCGCGAGCGCCAGCGGCCGGGCAGCGATCAGCGAATGCCAGACGCCGAGAAGGGTCTCTCCGACGATCTCCACGTCGCTCGCCTCCCCCGCGAGCAGATCCAGCGTGACGCTCACCGAGCCGTCGAGCGAGTTCTCGATGGGCACGATCGCCCACTCGACATCGCCGCGTCGCAGCGCCGTCACCGTGTCGTAGATCGTCGCGAGCGGCACGGGCTCGACCGCGCCCGGCTCGGCGCTCCTCAACAGCGCCTCCTCGCTGAAGGTCCCCTCCGGCCCCAAGTACCCGACGCGCTCGGGCGCCTGTCGCCGGGCGGTGTCCACGGCTCCGGCGAGCGCCGTGGGGGTGGGCTCGCCCTCCGTCAGCCGGCCGGAGGGCATCTCACTGGGATTGTCCGGTGACATCCCCGGCCGCGGCCGGCGCGGAGAGAGCCAGCCGGACGGCCTCAGCCTCCTCGGGAGACAGCTCCAGTTCGCCGCGCCCGCCGTGCACCTGCTTTGCGTACACCCGAGCCTGATCGCGGTGATGGATGCACGACAGCACGATCCCCGACTGCTCGTCGTCCAGCAGCGCGAGCGACACCGACTGGTGGCCCGAGAGCTCGTTGTAGGCGTCATAGCGCACCAGTGCCCGATGGGCGATCGTTTCCCGCAGCGCCGTCTCGACACCGGCCAGCCGACCATCCAGGCGTTTGGCCGTAGCGTCGACCTCGGCCCGCAGCGCTTCGAAGGACCGCTGCATGCCGGCTGCGTGAGCCACCACGTCCCGCTGCTCATCGTCTCCCAGGACAACTAGCTGCGCGCGACGCAGTCGGCGCACGCTCACGGCCACCGTTGCGCAGCCGATAAGCGCGACCAGCCCGAGCCCGGCTGCCACGATCGCGATTATCCCCTGGGTGTCGGTGATGGAGGTGGCCATCGGCACAAGTTAGCCGCTCCCGAGGCCGGTGCGCCCCGAGGGCCTACTGCCCGAAGATCGCCAGGAACGTGCCCTTGTTGTTTTCGAGGTCGTTCTCGCCCGGCACGCCCTCGACGTTGATCTGGATCTTCGAGGCCACGCCGAGCGGAATCCCGCTCACGGG
>JADGPO010000179.1 GCA_017882405.1 Solirubrobacteraceae bacterium
ACCGAGAGGTTGATCGACACCCGTGGCACCGCGCCGCGCGCCACGTCAGCCCAGTGCGCCACCTCCGCGCACGCCGTGCGCAGCACCCAGGTGCCGATCTCGTCAATCAGCCCCGTCTCTTCGGCCAGCGGGATGAACACGCCCGGACCCAGTCGCCCACGGGTCGGATGGTCCCAGCGCACGAGGGCCTCCGCGCCGGCGAGCTCGCCGGTCGCCAGATCGACAATAGGCTGGTAGAGGAGCACGAGCTGGCCCTGCGCGACCGCCTGGCGGAGTTCGGATTCGAGCTCGAGGTGGCTCTGCGCCGCGTCCTGCATCGCCGGCTCGAAGGTCACAACTCGATCGCCGCCGGCGTCGCGCGCGGCCGACCGCGCCAGCTGGGCGTTGCGCAGCAGGCTGGTCGCGTCCACGCCGGGTTGGAGCGAGGTGGCGAGGCCCAGGCTGGCGGCGAGCCTGAGCGGGTCCCCGCCAAGGGAGATGGGTTCGCGGAAGGCGGCAACGATCCGATCGGCGACGTCGCTCCGATCGTCCGCCGAGGGATCGTCGGCGAGCAACACTCCGAACTCGTCGCCGCCGAGACGGGCGCACGTGTCGGCCCCCCGCACCGAGGCACGCAGCCGCCGCGCGCACTCCTGGAGCACCCGGTCGCCCGCGGTGTGCCCGAGCCGCTCGTTGACGCGCCCGAAGCCGTCCAGCCCAAGGAAGAGCACCGTGGTGCGGCGCCCGGATCGCGCGCCGCTCGCCAAGGCCTGCTCCAGCCGGTCGTGGAACAGGCCCCGATTGGGGAGGTTGGTCAGCAGGTCGTGGAGGGTGACCTGCGTCAGCTGCTGTTCAAGGATCTTGCGCCCCCCCACGTCCCGCGTAGTCAGCACGATCTGACCGACGGAGGGATCGTCGAGCAGGTTCGCGGCGATCGTCTCGACCTGCCGCCAGTGGCCTGTCGCATCCCAGAGCCGCCACTCGACCGGCTTGTCCACAGGCCGTCCGGCCACCACGTCGGCGACTAGCGCCCGCACACGTTCTGCATCATCCGCATGGGCAAGACTGCTGATGGGCTGACCGACGAGGGTGGCCGGCGCCACGCCGAGGACGCGCTCGACCACTGGCCCGACCTGCACCACCGTCCCGCGGCGATCGACCAGCGCGATCGCGTCGGCGGTGTGCGCGGTGAGGGTCTGGAAGCGCGCCTCCGACTCGCGCCGGGCCTGCTCGGCGAGCAGGCGGCTGTTCTCGCGCAGGACGAACTCCTGACGCACGATGACGAGCACAGTCAGGAGGAGCGCGCCAAAGAGCACCGGGCGCAGCTCGCCCGAAGCGGTGCCTTGAGTGGCCGCGGTGACGACGGCATAGCCGGCCGCCAGACCCACGTATGGTCCCGCCAGGACCCAGCGGGGCAGCTCCCCCGACAACGCCGTAGACCGCGGCCGCCCCGTCTGTGTCTGCAGATAGCCGGCCAGACCGATCAGAAGCGACGAGCTGAGATAGCCGACATCGGGCCAGCGCTGGGCGTCGAACGCCCCAGCCAGGGAGAGCGCGCCGTATCCCACGTCCGCCAAGAACATGAGCCCGAGCCCGCCCACGAGGGCGGCTAGGGCCCGGGGAGCGATGCCCACCGGCCGGCGCATGGCCAGTGCGGCCACGCCGAACAGGAGAATCATGTCGCCTAGGGGGTAGCCTAGCGAGAGCGCGGCGGCCAGCGGGTTGGGGGCCAGCGTCGCGAGGGCCGGGCGCAAGAGTACCTGCCACACCACGATGCCGCCCCCGACAAAGATGATCGCCGAGTCCAAGCTCAGGCGGAGCCGGGCGTGCGTGCCGGACCTCACGCTCGGGAACAGCAAGAGAGCGGCGCCGATGATGGGGTAGTAGACGACGTAGGCGACATCGGCGAGCGAGGGGGAGGTTGCTCCCCCCGCTAGGAGATCCAACCCCGCATAGAGTCCGTCCCCGACGCCATAGACGAGCAAGGCCACGCCGACCACGGTCCACCCGAGGCGGAGTCGCCCAGCATCCGCATGGCGCGCAACGTGCAACACGAGGCAAGCCGCGAGCAGGTCGATCGCGGGTTCGGCGAGATCGGCCACCGCAAGACGCGTCCCGGCGTCCCCAATACCTAACCCGAGCCAGGCCACGCTGACCACCCAGAGAATGGCAGCGCTCAGTAGCAGCATGCCATCGAGCGGGAACCGGCTATCGCCCTGCCCCGGTGCCAAGCGACCACCAGCAACTGCGCGGACTTGACGGTGTCCGGAGACCGCAGTCGCCGCTCGACCGAACAGTCGGTTCGCATGCCCGCGAAGCGCGTCGATCGATGGGGGGGTCATCGCATTCCTTCTGCCAGCAAGCCCTTGGCGGAGCCGCCGAGCCAACTGAGGGTGTCACCGCCTGACGCTCGCGGATACCCGCCATGAGTACGGGGGCCGGCTGTCCACTCGGTGACGCCGCTCATCGCCAAGGCGGCGTTCGTACCAGTCTTCGCATCGCTCGGGGCGCGTGGCGACTGGTCGCCGCCAGCAGAACGAGACCGGTGCCCGACCCGCCGGTCCCACCGAACACCGCAGGGATCGCTCCTCCGCCCTGCACCAAGACGCCGCCCGCTTCGGTTGGGCGGCGTCTTCGCGTAAAGGGACATCGCGTTCGTCACGCCGCGCGTCGGCCACCACACCATGAACGGATCGTGCCCGACTCGAGAAGGCGGAGGACCCCGGTGCCGCATTGCTGCCGGCGCACCGCCTCCCGCTCCTCGCCCTGGACCGGCCAACCTCCTCCTCGGTCGAGGGGCGCGACCGGGTG
>JADGPO010000037.1 GCA_017882405.1 Solirubrobacteraceae bacterium
CTGCCCACCGTGTAGGTAGTCGTACTCACTGTTGTATCGGAGCAGGTGTTTCCCGTCGCCCCATCACATCGGATCCAATCGTCGCTGACCGACGTTCCTGCAGGCCAATCCGCATGTACGACGGTCAGGGTCGTGCCCACGAAGGCGTTGTCGCTGATCGATGGCGCGAGCGTGTACGTAGGCGCGGCGGCGGCCGTCCCGACCAGCGGACCAGCACTCAACGCGAGCACGAAGACGCCCGCCAGCAGGGCAGCCACCCTGGATGGCGTACTCGTGCGTGGAGCCCTACCATCGCGGGCAACGTAACCTGAGAGTCCCCGGTTCAGGATTTTTCGATTTTGCGATTCCCGCATCTCAACCTCAATGCCTAGCTTGACGCACATCATCCCCGGCGCGCACCGGCCCTCTGCGCGCTCGAATGCTAGAGCCAAGTTCGAGATCGCGCTGCAGCTCGAGCAGCGCGAGGATGTTCGCGCGGCCGAGGTCCTGTACCGGCAGGCCGACGGGCTCGGCCACCGTGAGGCGGCCACCCGGCTCGGCATCCTGCTGGAGGAGCGCGGCGATCCCGCGGGGGCCGAGGCCGCCTACCGCCGTGCCGACCAGCGCGGCTCCGCCGACGGAGCGTTCGCCCTCGCCTGGCTGATGGGCGAGCGCGGCGACGTCTCGGGCGCCCAGGACGCCTACCGGCGCGCCGAGCGGCGCGGGCACCCCGCCGCCGCAGGGCACCGCAGGATGCTCCTCAACCGCGGCCGGACCGGGTCGAGGGCCGGCCCGGCAGCCGTCGGGGCGGCGGCAGTGGCCGGATCCGCCGCAACCACGGCGGCTGGATCCGCCATGAACCGCCTTCCGCTGGTGGCCTCGATCGCCGCGGGGGCGAGCCGCAAACGTGGCCACCGTCAGAGTCGCTCCCGGCCCGCTCCTCGTCGCCGGGGGCCTCTGGCCCTCGCCTCGGCCGCGGTGGTCCTCGCTTTCGCCGCGGCCTTCGCGCTCGGCGCCCAGGGCAACGGGCCCTCCAGTCATGCCGCGCCCGTGGCGCCCGTCAACCAGCCGATCGTAACGATCGCCCGGGTGGCGCCGGTGCCCAAGCCGCCCGCCGTCAAGCTCCAGCCCAAGCGCAAGCCCAAGCCCAAGGTGACGCCCGGGATCGCTTCGGCGCCGACCAGCGCGACGCCCGCGACCAGCGCTCCGGCGCCGGCCTCCCCCGCTCCGGCGCCGGCCTCCCCCGCGCCCGCGCCAACCTCGCCCGCGCCCGCGCCGACCTCCACAGCGCCCGCGCCGACCTCCACAGCCCCCGCGCCGACCTCCACAGCGCCCGCGCCGACCTCCACAGCGCCCGCGCCGACCTCCACAGCGCCCGCGCCGACCTCCACCGCGCCGCACGGCTCTGGCTCGGGCAGCGTCTCGTCCGGCAGCGGCTCGAGCCAGCCCTCGTCGGGCGGCACGGGCACGGTCAGCGGCGGCGGCTGAGCGGCGAGCGCTCCACCTGAGCGTCAGCTGGTCCGGTACCCCAATCCGCGCAGCCGGGCGTAGGCCGCCTCGAGCGCCCGGGCGCCGGCCCCGATGTGTGCTTCGGCGCTCCGGTAGGCCGCCTGGCGGCGATCGGTGATCGCCCGTCCCAGGCCCCCGTAGGCGGTGGCGGTCTCACCGAGAGCGGACCCCAGCGCGCGGTTGGCCGCCACCAGTCCGGCGGCATGCGGCGAGAGCCGGACCGTGGACGCGGCCGCCTCGGCGTGTGCCGTGGCCAGCTGCTGGGCTGCCCGGGCGCGTGACGGCATGCTGCCGGTGCTCAGCTTCGGGCCCAGCGCCCGGCGCGCGCCGTTGAGCTTGGACACGACTGCGTCGAGCGCCAGCGCGTAGCCGGCATCGACCCTGGGCGCCAGAACTCTGCCCGAGGTCAGCCGCAGCGTCGCCAACACGCGCTCGCAGGTGGCGGTGAACGACTGGCTCGGGGTCTGTGCGGCGCACACCGCCCCGATCGTCCCGCGGGTCGTGGCCAGCACGTAGAGGGACTCGGTGACGCCCTGGCCACGCGGAGCGAGATCGAGGTAGCGGGAGAAGCGCTGTCCGCCGAGGCTGACGATCTGAGGATCGGGGGCGCTGGCAACCTTGGCCCGCAGGACGGCGGGCAGCTGCCCGGCCGATGAGCCGCCGCCCCGCTCGGTTCCGATCACCAGCTCGCGCCCGGTTCCCGTGGGAGCCAGCGCCAGGGGGTCGCTCAGCGGCGGCAGAAGCCCCGCCGGGGATGCGGACAACCGGTGCCAGTTCGCCG
The DNA here is from genome assembly GCA_017882405.1 of Solirubrobacteraceae bacterium. The sequence continues at coordinate 2,270 of JADGPO010000037.1, forward strand.
GATAGCTGACCCGCAACGACGTCGTGACAGCGTGGTTGGAGAGCGCCGGCGGGGGCCCCCCGGATCCGTCGCCTCCGCCGCGGCTCGAGCGCGCCAGCACGAAGCCGATCACAGCGACGATCACGACGGCCGCCGCCGCGCGGGCAAGCGTTCGCATGGGCGCAGAATAGTGGCGCGCGGCACGGCGGTCCGACGACCAATCGCCGATGGTAAGGGTCCGCCCCCGGATCCCGGGGCGAGCTCTCGTGCCGGTTCGGCCGCGGAGAGATCTAGCTCAGAGTCCGTGCTGGGCCACCGCGGCCTGTACGGCCTGCTCCTCATGGGCGCGCAGCGGCAGCTCGCGCACCCCGCGGGTGTCGCTGATCCACGGGTCCGCGACACCCGTCGAAATCCCTGACAGGCGCTCCACGATCGCCAGTCCGCAGTAGGGCACGTAGGTGGTCGAGTAGCCGCCCTCGTGGCACATGACCAGTCGCCCGTCGCACAGGCGCTCGGCCGCCCCCAGCAGCCGCTCGGTCATCAGCGAGAAGCACTCGCTGGTGAGGTTCATGCGCCCCAGCGGATCGTTGAGGCTGGCGTCCAGCCCACAGGCGACGAGGATGAACTCGGGCTCAAAGCGCTCCAGCGCGGGCACCACCACCCGATCAAGCGCCGCCAGATAGGCGGCCCGGCCCGAACCGGCGGGGAGCTCGACGTTGACGTTGAACCCCTCCCCCGCCCCCGCGCCGACCTCGGACACCAGGCCGCTGCCGGGCGGGAACAGGTCCTCCTGGTGCAGCGAGATCGTCAGCACGCTGGGGTCAGACCAGAACGACGCCTGGGTGCCGTTGCCGTGATGGACGTCCCAGTCGACGATCGCCACGCGCGACAGGCCGGCGGACCGGCGCAGGTGCAGCGCCGCGAGCGCGAGGTTGGAGAACACGCAGTAGCCGCAGCCGCCGGCGGGGCCGGCGTGGTGGCCCGGCGGGCGCACGAGCGCATAGGCGTTGCCGACCCGGCCCTCGAGCACCGCGTCGACGGCCGCGCGGCAGCCGCCGGCCGCCAGCGCCGCGATCTCGTAGGTCCAGCGCCCGAACGGCGTCGCCTGGCCCGCGTCGCCGCCCCGGTCCGCGCTCTCGGCGCGGATCCGGTCCACATACGGACGATCGTGCAGCATGCACAGCTCATCGGCCGACAGAGCGCTCGCCGGGACCTCGGTCAGCTGCGCGAGCAGGCCGCTGACGTCGACCAGGTTGCGCAGCCGTCGCTTGACGGCGCCGCTCTCCAGGCTCGGCTGCGGTTCGAACAGCGAATCGTGCTCCAGCCCGTCGGTCAGCCCGCGCGCGTCATGCCACGCGTAGCGCTCGTGCCACACCCACCCCGTGCTCATCGAAGCGCCGGCTACCCGCTCAGGCGCAGCGCGGCGGCGAGCGCGGTCCACTCGTCGACCGGCACTCCGGTCACGCCGACCGTCTGCAGGCAGACGTGATCGGCGCCGGCGTCCAGGTGCTCCCGGGCGGCGGCCGCGATCTCCTCGGCACTGCCGTGCGGGATGATCACGTCGATCAGGCGGTCCGAACCGCCGTCGGCGATGTCTGCCTCGGTGAAGCCGAAGCGCAGCAGGTTGTTGGTGTAGTTGCTCAGGCCCAGATATGTCTTGGCGTACTCGCGGGCCTTCACCCGAGCCCCCTCGACGTCGGTGTCCAGGACGCACGCCATCTCGGGGGCGACCAGCTTGTCGGGGCCGACGCGCTCGCGGGCGAAGCGGGTGTGCTCGGGCGAGACGAAATACGTGTGGGTCCCGGCGGCCCGTTCGCGGCTGAGATCGAGCATCTTGGGACCCAGGGCGGCCAGGCAGCGCTCCTCGGGCGGGACCGGCCGTTGGGCTGCGTCGAGCCCGTCGAGGAAGTTGCGCATCGCCGTCAGCGGGTGCTTGTAGTCGCTGGTCGCCTCGGGATGGCCGATGCCGATCCCCAGCATGAAGCGATCCGGGAAGTTGGTCACCAGCTGGGCGCGCTCGGCGGCCACGGTCTGCGGCTCGCTCTGCCAGACGTTCACGATCCCGGTGGCGGCCGTCAACCGCTCGGTGGCGGCCAGCAGCGGCGTCACCCGCGCGGGGTTGGGCGAGCCGCCGAGCCAGAACGTCCCGTAGCCGAGACGCTCGGCCAGCGCAGCGGCCTCGGCGGCGTTGTCCTCGCCGATCGCACGGTGGGAGGTCCAGAGGCCGAAGTTTCCGAGTTCGATCGTCATGCGGTTCCCTTTCGGACGACGTTGAGCAACTCCTCGCCCGCGAGCCAGCGGGCCAGCTGATCGCCGGCCAGCTCCGCCGCCCGCTGCCAGCCAAGCGGAGAATCGCCTCCGACATGCGGGGTGATCGACAGCACTCCAGGCGCATCCCACAGCGGGTGGCCGGCCGGCAGCGGCTCGGGATCGGTCACGTCGAGAACCGCGCGCAGACGGGGGCCGGCGACCTCGGCCAGCAGCGCATCGGTGTCCACGACCGGGCCGCGGGCGGCGTTGACGAGCACCGCGCCGTCGGGCATGGCGGCCAGCTCGGCGGCGCCGATCAGCCCGTGCGTGCGGTCGTTCAACGGGGTCAGCAGGACCACCGCATCACCCTGCGGCAGAAGCTCCGGCAGCTCGTCGATGCCGTGCACGCCATCGCGGGCGTGGGAGGCCACGCCGACGACGGTCGTCCCGAGCGCCTGTAGACGGTCCTCCACGAGGCGACCGATCGACCCGAGCCCGACGATCAGCACGGTCCAGCCGCCGAGGTCGTCGTTATGGCGGTCGTCTTCCCACTGCCGCTCTCGCGCGCACTGCAACAGTCCGCTGGACGCGCCAAGCAGCGCCCCGAGGATCCACTCCGCGACCGGGCCATCCCGCGCGCCGCGCGCGCTGCACAGTGTGACTTTCGGGGGGACGACGCCCTCGTAGTGGTCGGTTCCCGCCGACAGCACCTGGAGGACCGACAGCTGCGTGAGCGACGAAAGCTGATCGAGAACCCCGGCACCGCGAAAACCGGGTACGAGGAAGTCGACGTTGCGCAGATCGGCTCCGTCCTCGATGACCTCGATCTCCACACCCTCGGGGTTACGGTCGCGGATGATCTGCACGGCGCGCGCGGGGACGGCGGCGCGGGGCGTCCGGTGATCGGCCATGGCCTCAGACTCTAGAAAGGCTTCAGCTGGCAGACTCACCGGCCGTGGCTATGCCCGACGAAGCCGTCGTCGAGTTCGCGAGCAAGCTGTTCGGACTCGCCCGCGCTCCTGCGGTCCTCGTAGTTTGGACCACATTTGGACCACATCCGCGGCCTCGGGCCGAATCTGGGCCAAACGACACCCACCGCGGGGCGTTTGTTCCACGTCCGCAGAGGGCCGCCAGGTTCGGAACAAATCGCATGCCACGCTGGCCCCGCCGCCCGCCCGGCGACCCCACCGCCGGCAGGACGCAGACGCAGGACCCCAGGACGCTAGCTAGGCCGCTCCGGTCGCGGCCGCCGCCGCCGGGGAGAGCGACTCGAGCGCCTCGTTGAACGTCTCTGACGGCCGCATGGCGGCACTCGCCTTCTCGGGATCGGGCCGGTAGTAGCCGCCCAGCTGCACCGGCGACCCCTGCACCTCGTTGAGCTCGGTGACGATCTTGTCCTCGTCGGCCTCCAGGCGCTTTGCCAGTTCCTTGAAGCGGTCGGCCAGCTTGGGGTCGTCGGACTGCTCGGCCAGCTCGCGCGCCCAGTACAGCGCCAGGTAGAAATGGCTGCCGCGGTTGTCGATCTCGCCCACCTTGCGCGAGGGAGAACGTTCGCCCTCCAGGACAGAGCCGGTGGCGCGGTCAAGCGTCTGGGCCAGCACCCGCGCACGGGGGTTGTCGGCCTTGTCGGCCAACATCTCCAGCGAGACCGCCAGGGCCAGGAACTCCCCCAGCGAGTCCCAGCGCAGGTGGTTCTCGCGCTCGAACTGCTGCACGTGCTTGGGCGCCGAGCCGCCCGCACCGGTCTCGAACAGTCCGCCTCCCTGCATCAGCGGAACGATCGACAGCATCTTGGCGCTCGTTCCGAGCTCGAGGATCGGGAACAGGTCGGTGAGGTAGTCGCGCAGCACGTTGCCGGTGACCGAGATCGTGTCCTCCCCGGCCCGGGCCCGCGCCAGCGTGAAGCGGGTGGCGTCGGCCACGTCCAGGATCTCGATCTGCAGATCGTCGGTGTCGGACTCGGCGAGCGCCGGGCGGACCTTGGCCAGCAGCTCGGCATCGTGCGCACGGGTCTCGTCCAGCCAGAACACGGCCGGGGCGCCGGTGGCCCGGGCGCGCTGCACGGCCAGCTTGATCCAGTCCTGGATGGCGGCGTCCTTGGTCTGGCACATCCGCCAGATGTCGCCCACGGAAACGGCATGCTCCAGCAGCGTCTCGTTCTTGTCGGTGCTGACGACCCTCACCGACCCCGTTTTCGCGATCTCGAACGTCTTGTCGTGTGAGCCATACTCCTCGGCCTGCTGGGCCATCAGCCCGACGTTCGGCGTCGTCCCCATCGTGGCCGGATCGAACGCGCCGTTGCGGCGGCAGTCCTCGACGGTCTCGGCGTACAGCGCCGCGTAGGAGTGATCGGGGATCACGAACTTGGCGTCCTGCAGCTCGCCGTCGCGGTTCCACATCTGGCCGCTGGAGCGGATCGCGGCCGGCATCGAGGCGTCGACGATCACGTCGGAGGGGACGTGCAGGTTGGTGATGCCGCGGTCGGAGTCCACCATCGCCAGCGCCGGGCCGTCCTCGTAGCCCTTGTCGATGGCGGCGGTGACGGCCTCGCGCTCGTCCCGCGGCAGCTGCTCCAGGGCCTTGAGCAGCGCCGCCAGCCCATCGTTGGCGTTGACCCCGGCGCTCGCCAGCGCGGCGGCGTGCTCGCCGAACACGAACGGGAAGAAGGCGCGCACCGCGTGGCCGAAGATGATCGGGTCAGACACCTTCATCATCGTCGCCTTGACGTGGAACGAGAACAGGACACCTTGGCGCCGGGCGTCGGCGATCTGCGCGGCGAGGAACGTCTCCAGGGCGGCGCGGCGCATCACGGCGGCGTCGAGCACCTCGCCCTCGAGCACCTCGAAGGCGGGCTTGAGCACCGTGACGGCACCGTCCTGCGCGACGTGCTCGATCCGGACCTCCCCGTCGCGCGACAGCGTCACGGAGCGCTCGGTGGCGCGGAAGTCCCCGTCCTGCATGGTGGCCACGTGCGAGCGCGACTCGCCCGACCACTCGCCCATCGAGTGGGGGTGGTTGCGTACATACTGCTTGATCGAGGCCGGAGCACGGCGATCGGAGTTGCCCTCGCGCAGCACCGGGTTCACGGCCGATCCCTTGACGCGGTCATAGCGCTCGCGCGTCTCGCGCGTCTCGTCATCGGCGGGATCGTCGGGATAATCAGGGATCTCGTAGCCCTGCTGCTGAAGCTCGGTCACCGCCGCCTTGAGCTGCGGGACCGAGGCCGAGATGTTGGGCAGCTTGATGATGTTGGCCTCAGGCTCGGTGGCCAGCTCGCTCAGCTCGGCGAGGGCGTCGGGGACGCGCTGCTCGTCGCTCAGGCGGTCCGGGAACTGGGCGAGGATGCGCCCTGCCAGCGAGATGTCGCGCAGCTCCAGCTCGACTCCGGCCACGCCCGCGAAGGCGCGCACCACCGGCAGCAGCGACAGCGTAGCCAGCGCCGGCGCTTCATCGGTATGGGTGTAGACGATCTTCACAGGTGCTCCGTGACCCTAGACGGTGGGAGTCTCCCCAGCCGGGCCCAGGCATAACCAAGGGCACCCGTCAGCCCGCGATCTTCCAGCTGCCGTCCGACTGGCGGATCAGCTTCGTGGGGGCCGCCGAGGCCTGCAGGAACCCCTTGACCGTGCCGCGCGTCGAGGTGATGTCGCCGGCGCGGATCGAGGCGTGGTCGCCCGACAGGGATACCTTGCCGACGCGGGCGTGCCGCAGGCCCAGCTTGACCTGGTTCGATAGCTGATCGCCGATGCGCCTCACCACGCCGGCGCAGCTGGCGCCCGGAGTCGTCCTGGCCAGCTCGGCCTGGGCGCCGGTGGTGGCCAGCGCGCAGAAGGCCCGGCCGTTGCCGTTGGCCAGGGCCGTGAGCGCCCGCTGGACGGTCCGCTTGACCTGGGCGGCGTCGGCCCCGTTGCCGCCGCCGCAGCCGGCGAGCACAAGCACGGCGACGGCCAGAACCACCGCCAACCGAGCACGAGTCGCGGTCACCCGCGAGACCCTACCCAATCGTTTTGCGACGATGCCACGACCGCCCAACGTGAAAGGAACGCTCGATGACCGAGGACCGCCCGCCGCTACCGCCGTTCACCGCCGAGACGGCCGGGCAGAAGGTGCAGGCCGCCGAGGACGCCTGGAACAGCCGCGACCCGCAGCGGGTTTCGCTGGCCTATAGCGAGGACTCGGCGTGGCGCAACCGGAGCACGTTCGTCTCCGGACGCGCCCAGATCGCCGAGTTCCTCACCGGCAAGTGGGAGCGTGAGCTGGACTACGCATTGCGCAAGAGCCTGTGGACGTTTCACGAGAACCGGATCGCCGTGCGCTTCCAGTACGAGAGCCACGACCGCGACGGCCAGTGGTGGCGCAGCTACGGCAACGAGCTGTGGGAGTTCGACGAGCACGGGCTGATGCGCCGGCGCGAGGCCAGCATCAACGACGTCGCCATCGACGAGGCGGAGCGGCGGATCTTCGGCCCGCGCCCCGAGGAAGAGCACGGCCTCGAGATCGCGCTCCAGTGATCGACGTCACCCTGTACACCGATCCGGCCTGCCCGTTCGCGTTCTCGGCCGAGCCGGCCCGCCTGCGTCTGCGCTGGCACTACGGCGACGGGCTGCGCTGGCGGCTGAAGATGATCGTGCTCACCCTGGAGCCCGGCGAGGCCGACAAGCTGGCCGGCGGGGCGCCCAGCCTGCAGGCCCGCTACGGGATGCCGATCCACCCCTTCCCGTATCCGCGGGCGGCCTCCTCGGAGCCGGCCTGCCGGGCGGTGGTCGCCGCCCGCCTGCACGCCCCCGGCAGCGAGCACCGGCTGCTGCGGGCGTTGCGGGTGCGCACGATGAGCGGGGGCCTGCTCGACGACCCCGCGCTCATCGCCGCCAGCGCACGCGATGCCGGGCTCGACCCCGACGAGCTGCGGTGCTGGAGCCAGGAGCCGGCGACCGAAGAGGCGCTCGTGCAGGACATCCGGGACGCCCGCAAGCCGTCACCTGCCGCCCGGGCGCTCGACCACAAGCTGGGCGGCCCGAAGGACCAGCGCCGGTACACCGCACCCAGCTACGAGCTGCGCAACGGATCGGCCAGCGCCTGCCTGCCCGGCTTCAGCCCAGTCGAGGCCTACGAGGCGGCGATCGCCAACCTGGACCCGGCGCTGGTGCGACGGCCGCCTCCCACGACCACGCTCGAGCTCCTGGAGTGGGCCGCCGCGCCACTGGCCACCGCCGAGGTCGTCCAGATCATGCAGCGGCCCGAGCCGGAGGTCCGCGCCGAGCTGGCGAGGACCGCGACCACGATCCCCGCTGGAGCGGACATGTACTGGAGCCTTAGCCCCAGTCGTCGGGCGGGGCGAACTGGCTGAGCGTCAGCTCGGCGCCCTGCGGATCCCGGATCACCGCCGAGCGTATCCCGGCACCCGCCACATGGTCGCTCCGAAGTCCATCACGGAGGCCTCCCACCCGAAGACGGCCGCGTAGAACTCCTTCGCGCTCGTGGCGTCGTTGGTGTGCAGGTCGGAGAAGTTCCAGGCGCCGGCCAGGTTGACGGCCTGGGCCCCGGGAAGGGCGCCTGCCTGCCACAGGCGAAAGCGCGCGCCTGCGGGATCCGCGCACTCCGCGTCAGAGACCACCGACCCGCCGGCGGACACGACCGACCGCGCGGCCGCGTCGGCGTCGTCGACGGCCACGTAGGTGTTCCACGTGATGCGTCCTCGGCTGGTTCACGGCACCCAGCGATCGCCGGCCGGGGTCACGACGAGCTCGTGGGTCAGCGCCCGCTCGCGCTGGTTGACGAGAAACGCGACCGCCTCGGCGACCTGCTCCTGGTCGGCGAGCGCGTTGGCCGGCTGATCGCCGGTGAACGCCGCGGTCTTGGGCGACTCGATCGTGGCGTCGACGGCCAGCAGCGCGACGTGGATGCCGTCACCGCGCCGCTCCTGGGCGGCCGCCTGGACGAGCGCCCGGGTGGCGAAAGCGCCGGCGGCCCACAGGCCCTTACCGGGCATCGCGCGGCGCGAGGAGCCCCCGGTGATCTGGATCAGACTGCCGCGGCCGGACTGCTGCAGAGCGCGCGCCCCGGTCGAGAGGAAGACGAACGACTGCTCGGCCACCGCGACCGTCCAGCCCCGGAACGCCGCACTGTCGGCCGCAGCGAGCTCGCCGCCCCCGAATGGCCGGCCGCCGGGCGGTTGGGCGGCGCTGACCGCGTTGACGACCGCATCCAACGATCCGAGCTCCCGCCGGGCTCGCTCCAGCGCCTCGGCCAGCTGGTCGGGGTCCGACGCGTCGGCCGCGAGCGCCAGCGCGCCCTCGGCGCGAACCCGGTCGAGCGTCTCCTCGCTGCGCGCCACCGCGGCGACGTTCCACCCCAGCCCGAGGAAATGGTCGACGATCGCGCCCCCCAGGTTGCGTGCTCCTAGAACAACAACGGTTTGGGCCATCCCGGAATCGTACGATTAGTGTCATGGAAAGGCGGATCGTCTATCTGGAGCGGCTCACGCGACTGCCGCTGCTGGGCGCCGACGGGGCCGACATCGGCCGCGTCGTCGACGGCGTGGTCGACCTGGGCTCCAAGCCGCCGCGGGTCAACGGCCTCGTGGTCGCGGTCCAGCGGCGCCGGGTGTTCATCGGCATCAACCGCATCGGCGAGATCGGCAACGACGGCGCGCGGCTGCGACGCGGATCGGTCAACCTGCGCCAGTTCGTGCTGCGTGACGGCGAGCGCCTGCTGGCCGGCGAGCTGATCGGCAAGCGCCTGCGCAACGGACGCGTGGTCGACATCGGGATCGCCCCCTCCCTCGAGAACCAGGGCTGGGAGGTGGCCACGGTGGCGGTCGCCGGGCGGCGCGTGCCGGGCCTGCGCCGCGCTCCCGAGGTGCTCGACTGGTCAGAGGCCGGCGAGCTGTTCGCCTCCGACCGCCCCGTCGATCGCCAGGCGGCCGAGTTGGGCGGGCTGCACCCGGCCGAGATGGCGGCCGCGATCCGGCGCCTGCCGCTCAGCCGCCGACGCGTGCTGGCCGGCGAGCTGGAGGACGAGCGCTTCGCCGACCTGCTGGAGGAGCTCTCCGAGGACGAGCAGGTGCGCCTGGTCGAGGGCCTTGACCCGGAGCGCCTGGCCCGCGTGCTCGATCAGATGGAGGCCGACGATGCCGCCGACCTGCTGGGCGAGTTCTCGGCCGGTCGCCAGGCCGAGCTGCTGCGCGCGATGGACCCCGAGGAGGCCGAGCCGGTGCGCCGGCTGCTCAGCTACCAGCCAGACACGGCGGGCGGTCTGATGACCCCCGAGCCGGTGATCGTCTCCCCCAGCACCACCGTTGCCGAGGCGCTGGCCCGGGTGCGCGATCCGGCGCTGCCGGTGCCGCTGGCGGCCGCGGTGTTCGTCTGCCGACCCCCGCTGGAGACCCCTACGGGGCGTTACCTGGGCAACGTCGGCATCCAGCGGCTGCTGCGCGAGACCCCCTCCAAGCCGCTCGGGCGCTGCATCGACGAGGACGTGGAGCCGGTCGACGTGTCGCTGTCCGATCGCGAGGTGGCGATCCGGCTGGCCGCTTACGACGTGGTCTCGCTGGCGGTGACGGACGAAGCCGGGCGGCTGGTCGGCGCGATCACCATCGACGACGTCCTGGACCGTGTCCTGCCCGACAATTGGCGGGTTAGCCTTTCGGAGCACACGGAGCACTAGTCATGGCACGCGGCGACGAAAGACCAAATCGGAAGATGGCACGCGGCGACGACCTCAGCACCCCGCGCGGCACCCCCGGCGGCCCCGTCTACGACCCCGATACGTTCGGGCGCTGGGCCGAGTCGCTGGCGCGCTTGCTGGGCACCGGTCGCTACCTGGTCGCGCAGACGCTGATCGTGATCGTCTGGATCACGCTGAACATCGTCGGGCTGGTCCGCCACTGGGACAAGTACCCGTTCATCCTGCTCAACCTGGCCTTCTCCACCCAGGCCGCCTACGCCGCTCCGCTGATCCTGCTGGCCCAGAACCGCCAGGCCGACCGCGACAAGTCAGAGGTCGAGCGCGACCGAGAGACCAACGCCCGCGCCCTGGCCGAGACCGAGTACCTGGCCCGCGAGATCGCCGCGGTGCGGCTCGCCGTCGACCAGAAGGCCGACCGCGAGGACATCGTGGAGCCCCTGGAGCGCTTGACGCAGTCGATCGATCGGCTGCACGGGTTCGAGACCGAGACCGAGACCGACGCCGCGGCCGATTAGCAAACGAGGCCCGGGCGGCGAACCGCCCGAGCCTCGTGTCGGTCAGCGAATGAAACCGCGCGGCGTCAGACGCCGACAGGCGCGCTGACGGCCTGCTCGATCTTCTCGCCGATCTCCTTGTCGATGTTCTTCCAGTACTCGAACGCCTGAGCGAGGACTGTGTCCGAGACGCCGTCGCTCAGATGACCGGCGACGTTCGACACCAGCCGGGCGCGCGCTTCGTCGTCCATCACCTCGCGAACCATCGTGCCGGCCTGACCCCAGTCGTCGTCCTGCGCCCGCAACGTATAGGCCTGGCGGACCATGTCACCGTCGGCCGCCCACAGCCCTGCGTCGTCGGTCCTCGACGGGTCGGCCGCCGGGCCGCCGTAGGAGTTGGGTGCGTAGACCGGATCGGAGACGTTGACCATCCGTCCCACGCCGTCCTTGCTGTAGCTGTGCACGGGCACTCGAGGGGTGTTGACCGGGATCTGCTTGTAGTTGACCCCGAGCCGGGCGCGGTGCGCGTCGGAGTAGGAGAACCCGCGCGCGAGCAGCATCTTGTCCGGGCTCAGACCGATCCCGGGCACCAGGTTGTTGGGCTCGAACGCGGCCTGCTCCATCTCGGTGTGGAAGTCGGTGACGTTGCGGTCCAGGGTCATCTTGCCGACCTCGATCAGCGGGTAGTCGCTGTGCGGCCAGACCTTGGTCAGGTCGAACGGGTTGAACCGGTAGGTCCGAGCCTCCTCGAACGGCATGATCTGCATGCGCAGCGTCCAGCTCGGATGGTCGCCGTCGCGAATCGCCTCGAACAGATCCTGCCGGTGGTAGTCCCCGTTCTCGCCGGCAATCCGATCGGCGTCCTCCTGGGTGAGGGTCTCGACCCCTTGATCGGTCTTGAAGTGGTACTTGACCCAGAACTTGTCGCCGCTGGCGTTGACCCACATGTAGGTGTGGCTGGAGTAGCCGTTCATGTGGCGCCAGCTGCGCGGGATGCCGCGGTCGCCCATCAGCCAGGCCACCTGGTGAGCGGACTCGGGTGACAGCGACCAGAAGTCCCACTGCATGTCGTGGTCGCGCAGGCCGTTGTCGGCGCGGCGCTTCTGGCTGCGGATGAAGTGCTGGAACTTCAGCGGGTCGCGGAGGAAGAAGACCGGCGTGTTGTTGCCGACCATGTCGTAGTTGCCCTCGCTCGTATAGAACTTGAGCGAGAACCCGCGCGGGTCGCGCCACGTATCGGGGCTGCCGCTCTCGCCCGCCACCGTGGAGAAGCGAGCCAGCATGTCGGTCTTGACTCCGGGCTGGAAGAGCGCCGCCCGCGTGTACGCGCTCACGTCGTTGGTCGTCTCGAAGTGACCGAAAGCGCCCGCGCCCTTGGCGTGGGGCTGGCGCTCGGGGATCCGCTCGCGGTTGAAGTTGGCCATCTGCTCGATCAGGTATTGATCGTGGAGCAGAATCGGGCCATCGGGGCCGACGGTCAGCGAGTGCTCGTCGCTGGCAACCGGGATGCCTGCGTCGGTGGTGGTACGGGGTACGTCGCTCATCCTCGGGGGGCTCCTCTCGCGGTTCACCGGGTCGGGCACACAGGCCCTCAGGACCTCTTGTTATCAGGTATCCCAATACGGCAACTTACCCGAGTTTTCCAGGCTCATGCAGCGAGCCGCGAAAAGCCGTGCCGGACTACTTCCAGACGATCCCGCGCGAGCTGGAGGACGCGGCGTGGATCGACGGCTGCTCGCGGATCGGCGCGATGGGCGCCAGCCAGCACGCGACGATTCTCGACGGCACCACCGTGCGCTGACATACGCCACGGACAGGGATGGAGTCCGGGCCTGAGCCGCCGGGGCTGGGCGACGATTCTCGTCTAGAGGTAAACGTTTTGCTCAATCTTCACCAGTTGCACGTCGAAGCAATATCAATGGATTGCCGTGATAACCAGCTTCGCGGTCATCGGGGTGGTGTCGGAGGCCGAGCGGAGATCATGCGTGAGCCAGGCCGGGGCGCCGGTTGGCGGGGGGGCGTGAGGCCACGTGGTCAGTGGGTGCCGACCGCTGCAGTGATGGGTGGACTGCTGCTGGCATACGCCGTCTGGCAGGTGTTTCGTTGGCCGGCGGGGGACCGCGTGCTCATCGGTGACGTGTTCTTCTATCCGGTCGGAATCGCGGCGATCGTGACCGCGTTGCGGGCGGCGCGACGTTGTCGTGACCGACCGCGGCTGCGGGCAGCTTGGCGGCTGTTGGCGCTCGCATCGTTTTCCTATCTGGCCGGCGATATCTCCCAGACCGTTTATGAGCTCGCGGGCAGCAAGCCATATCCGTCGGTCGGCGATGGCTTTTATCTTCTGTTCTATCCGTTGATGCTGTGGGGTTTGTTGCGCTTCGCGACGGGTCGCCGCGACCTGGCGGAGCGGCTGCGGTTGGTGCTGGATCTGGCGGTTGTGGCAATCGGCGGGTCGATCGTGGTGTTCTACGTGGTGCTTGGTCCGACGGTCGTGCAGAGCGGCACTGAGGGGTTGCAGGCTGCGTTCTCGATCGCCTATCCGGTCGGCGACATGGTGCTGCTGGTGGGGCTTGCCTCGGTACTCCTGCGTCGCACGGCTGTGTCCAGCGTCCGCGCTTTGCAGTTCATGACGGCCGGGATGATGTTCTACGTAGCTGCCGATCTGGTGTACGGCTACGTCACGCTGAATTCCAGCTATCAGGGTGGAGATCCGGTCGACTCGCTGTGGATGATCGCGATCGCCGTGTTCGCGGTGGCGGGAGCTGCTCAAGGCTCTCCGGAGGCCTCGGCAGACGCAACCGTCGAGCCGGGTCGGCATCGAGCTAACTGGGCGCCCGTGATTGCGATGGCAGTCGGGTTCGGGCTGCTGGTATTCAACGAGCGTCACGAGCCGCTGCTGCCCAACATGACGCTCGTGCTCGCCGCGGTACTGCTGGCAACGCTGGTGTCCATCCGCCAGTTCTTGGCTCAAAGGGACCTGCTGCGAACCCAGGGAACACTCAGCCACCAGGCCCTGCACGACGCGCTGACCGGCCTGCCCAACCGGGCGCTGGTGATCGACCGTGCGGAGCGGATGCTGGCCCGGGCACGCCGCATCCGCACGCCGATGGCCGCCCTATACGTGGACATCGACGGCTTCAAGCAGGTCAACGACAGGTTCGGTCACGCCGCGGGGGACGAGCTGCTGCGCGTCGTCAGTGGGCGGTTGCTGGGGATGGTGCGCGAGGCCGACACCGTCGGACGGCTCGGGGGCGACGAGTTTGTCGTCCTGTTGGAGAACTCCAGCCTCGATGTCGGACCTGAGCTCGTCGCGGAGCGCATGTGCGCCGTTCTAGCCCAGCCAGTCGAGCTCGCGGGAGCCGAGGGTCGCATTCTGTCGGTGAGCTCGAGCATCGGGATCGCGCTCGGACAGCGAGACTCGGCCGATGAGCTGTTCCGGGACGCCGATTTCGCGCTGTATGAGGCTAAGGGCGCGGGTAGGAACCGCTGGGCTGTGTTCGAGTCCAGGATGCACACCGCCGCGCAGGGCCGCCTCGAGCTCGAAATGGACCTGAAGGAAGCACTCGACGCCGACCAGTTCTGCCTGCTCTACCAGCCCACGTTCAACCTGCAGACCGAGGAGATGACGGGCGTCGAAGCGCTGATCCGCTGGCGCCACCCCGTCCGTGGGTTAATTGCGCCCGACGCGTTCATCCCGCTCGCAGAGGAGACCGGACTGATCGTGCCGATCGGACGCTGGGTGCTGCGCACGGCGTGCCGGCAGGCAGCGACGTGGCAGCGCCACGGTCGATCGCTGGGGATCGCGGTGAACGTCTCGGGCCGTCAGCTAGATGAGAAAGACCTGGTGCACGACGTCGCCGACGCGCTCGAGTTCACCGGTCTGGATCCGCTGGCGTTGACGCTTGAGATCACTGAGACGGCGCTGATGCGAGACGCCGAGGCTGCTGCGGGAACCCTTCGCGCACTCAAAGCGCTCGGAATCCGGATCGCGGTCGATGACTTCGGCACCGGCTACAGCTCGCTTGCGTATCTACGACAGTTCCCCGTCGACGCGCTGAAGATCGATCGTTCGTTCATCTCCGGCATCGCCGCCTCCCGCGATTCCAAGGCGCTGATCCACACGCTCGTACAGCTCGGCAAGACCCTCGGCCTGGAGACGCTTGGCGAAGGCATCGAAGACCAGGCCCAGCTGCGCCATCTGCAACGCGAGGAGTGCGATTCAGGCCAGGGATTCTTATTCGCCCGCCCGCTCGAGCCCGACGCGATCGACGAGCTGCTCAAGATCGGCTTCCCACAACGGACGCCTGCCTGACGAGTGGGTTAACGTTCGCGCCGTGCTGGGTCTCCCCGACGGCATCACGGCGTTGCTGTTCGACCTCGATGGCGTGCTCACCCAGACGGCCAAGGTGCACGCCGAGGCGTGGAAGCAGACATTCGACGAGTTTCTGCGAGCGCGCGCCGAGAAGACGGGCGAGCCGTTCAAGGAGTTCGACAAGCACGATGACTACGACAAGTACGTCGACGGCCTGCCCCGCTACGACGGGGTGCGCAACTTCCTCAAGTCCCGGGGGATCGAGCTGCCGGAGGGCACACCCGACGACCCACCGGATGCAGAGACGATCGCCGGCGTCGGCAACCGCAAGAACGAGCTGGTGCTCAAGCTGATCAAGGAGCGGGGCGTCGAGGCCTACGAGGGCTCGGTGCGCTACGTCAAGGCGGCCCGGGACGCCGGGCTGCGACGCGCCGTGGTGTCCTCTAGCGCCAACTGCAAGAACGTGCTGAAGGCCGCCGGGATCGACGACCTGTTCGACGCGCGGATCGACGGCAAGGTGGCCGAGGAGCAGCATCTGAAGGGCAAGCCGGCGCCCGATACGTTCCTGGCCGGCGCGCGGGCGCTGGGCGTGGAGCCGAGCCAGGCGACAGTGTTCGAGGACGCACTGGCCGGCGTGGAGGCCGGACGCGCCGGACACTTCGGCTACGTGGTGGGCGTGGACCGCGTCGGACAGGCCGACGCCCTGCGCGAGCATGGCGCGGACGTCGTCGTACAGGACCTCGCCGAGCTGCTCGACAAGCCGTGATCAGGTGATCGCCCAACCCGCGTTCCCGGTCGAGCCGTGGACGGTGCGCGAAACCGAGCTGCACGTCGACCAGCTGGCGCAGTCCGAGTCGGTGTTCGCGCTCTCCAACGGGCACATCGGCCTGCGCGGCAACCTCGACGAGGGCGAGCCCTACGGGCTGCCCGGCACGTATCTCGGCGGCTTCTACGAGACCCGCCCGCTCCCTTACGCCGAGGCCGGCTATGGCTACCCCGAGGACGGCCAGAGCGTGGTCAACGTGACCAACGGGAAGATCATGCGCCTGCTGGTGGAAGACGAGCCGTTCGACGTCCGCTACGGCGTGCTGCGCAGCCACGAACGGGTGCTGGACCTGCGCGCGGGCGTGCTGCGGCGCTCGGTGCACTGGGCGTCGCCCACCGGTCGTGAGATCAACGTCTCCTCCACCCGGCTGGTGTCGTTCACCCAGCGCGCGGTGGCGGTGATCGAGTACATCGTCGAGCCGGTGCAGGACGAGTTCACGGTCGTCGTGCAGTCCGAGCTGGTGGCCAACGAGTCGATGCCGGACGTCATCAAGGACCCCCGCGCCGCCGCCGCGCTGGCCGAGCCGTTGGAGTCCGAGATCTATGACAGCAGCGGACTGCGCGCGATCCTCGTGCACCACACGCGTTCCAGCGGCCTGAAGATGGCCGCGGCGATGGAGCATCGGGTGGAGGGCCCGGACGGCTACGACTGCAGCTGCGAGGCCTTCCCCGATCTGGGACGGATGCAGGTGACCGCCGAGCTGGCGCCCGGTAAGCCGCTGCGGATCCTCAAGCTGATCGCCTACGGATGGTCGGCGCAGCGCTCAGCTCCGGCGCTGCGCGATCAGGTAGGCGCCGCCGGCGCGGCCGCCGCGCACACCGGCTGGGAGGGCCTGCTGGCCGAGCAGCGCGAGTACCTGGACGACTTCTGGGACCGGGCGGACGTCGAGATCGAAGGCGATCCCGAGCTGCAGCAGGCGATCCGCTTCGGACTGTTTCACACCCTGCAGGCGGGCGCTCGCGGTGAGCAGCGGGCGATCGCCGCCAAGGGCTTAACCGGTCCTGGCTACGACGGCCACACCTTCTGGGACACCGAGATGTACGTGCTGCCGGTGCTCTCCTACACCGCGCCACACGCCGCCGCCGACGCCCTCGCCTGGCGACATGGGACCTTGGATCTGGCGCGCGAGCGGGCACACACGCTGGGACTGAAGGGCGCGGCCTTTCCGTGGCGGACGATCGCCGGGCAGGAATGCTCCGGCTACTGGCCGGCCGGGACGGCGGCCTTCCACGTCAATGCCGACATCGCCGACGCGGTCGTGCGCTATCTATGCGTGCGCGACGATCCGGCGTTCGAGCGGACGATCGGCGTGGAGCTGCTGGTGGAGACGGCGCGGTTGTGGCGCTCGCTGGGCCACCACGACGCGTCGGGCGCGTTCCGGATCGACGGGATCACAGGGCCCGACGAGTACTCAGCGATCGCCGACAACAACGTCTACACCAACCTGATGGCCAGGCGCAACCTGCGCGCCGCCGCCGACGCCGTCGAACGCCATCCGAAGCGCGCCGGCGAGCTCGACGTCGACGCCGAGGAGGCGGCGGGTTGGCGCGACGCGGCCGACAGGATGGTGGTCGTCTACGACGAGGCGCTCAGCGTCCACCCGCAGGCGGAGGGCTTCACCCGCCACCAGGTGTGGAACTTCGGCGCCTGCACGCCCGACCAGTACCCGCTGCTGCTGCACTTCCCCTACTTCGACCTGTACCGCAAGCAGGTGGTCAAGCAGGCCGACCTGGTGCTGGCGCTGTTCTGGTGCGGGGACGCGTTCACCGCCGAGCAGAAGGCGCGCGACTTTCGCTATTACGAGCCGCTGACGGTGCGCGACTCGTCGCTGTCGGCGTGCACGCAGGCGATCATTGCTGCCGAGGTCGGCCACATGGACCTGGCCTCTGACTACTTCGCCGAGGCGGCGCTGATGGACCTCGACGACCTGGAGCACAACACCCGCGACGGGATCCACATCGCCTCGGTGGCCGGCACGTGGATCGCCGCCGTCGCCGGCTTCGGCGGGATGCGCGACCACGGCGGGCACCTGACCTTCGCTCCGCGACTACCAGCGACCCTGACCGGGCTCCGGTTCCGGATCATGTTCCGCGAGCGCAGCCTGCTCGTGGCGGTCGACCAGGAGCACGCGCGATATTCCCTGCGCGCCGGCGAGCCGCTGGAGATCGAGCATCACGGCGAGTCGGCGACGGTGACGGGCGACGACGTGCTGGAGCTGCCGATCCCGCGCCTGGGCCCGCAGGCGCCCCCGCCGTCCCAGCCACCGGGGCGCGAGCCCGCCCGGCGACGCACCATGCCTCACTCGTCTGAGCGTTAGTGGCCACTTGAGGGTCCGCGACTGAATAAGCGAACGCCTCCAGCTCGGCCCACGGGATCGACTCCAGGTCCTCACCGGCCGCGGCGTAGATCGAATCGAACGAGGGCTCGTTCGATTCGCTGCCCGAGCCCCGGGGTATGAGTTGATCATGGCTCAAGAACTCAATGTCGCAGACCTGAAGCTGACCAGTCCGGCGTTCAAGTACCACGAGCGCATCCCCGACAAGCACTCGGGCGGCGGCGAGGACGTGGCCCCGGCGCTGGAGTGGAGCGGCGTGCCCGAGGGGACCAAGGCGTTCGCGGTCGTCGTCGACGATCCCGACGCGCCGCTGGTCAACGGCTTCAACCACTGGGTCGCCTACGGCATCCCGGGCGACGCCACCTCGCTGCCCGAGGGCGGAGGCGACGTCGTCAACGGCGTCAACTCGTTGGGCAACGCCGGCTACAACGGACCCGCCCCACCACCCGGCCACGGCAACCACCACTACTACTTCTGGGTCTACGCGCTCGATGACGACGTCGACCTCAAGCCCGGTCTGGATCGGCCGGGCCTGATGGAGAAGATCGAGGACCACGTGATCGAGCAGGCGCGCCTGGTCGGCACTTTCTCCAACTGACCGCGCACTGGACGCTTTTCACCCGATCCGTCCCCGGCAGGCAGGTGGGCGGTGCCGGACAACTCAGGCCAGGAGGTGGACGATCGCCGCGATCCCGACGACGACGATCACTGCCCGCAGCGCCGCCGGCTTGAGCCGGCGGCCGGCGCGCGCGCCCACGATGCCGCCGACCAGCGAGCCGGCGGCGATCAGACCGGCGGGCGCCCAGGCGATGTGGGCGGCGAAGATGAACACGATCCCGGACACGAGGTTGACCAGCCCGGTGAGCACCACCTTGACCGCGTTGAGGCGCTGCAGCTCGTCCTCGACCGACAGGGTGAGAATCGCCATCAGCATGATCCCCTGAGCCGCGCCGAAGTAGCCGCCGTACACGCCGCCGGCGAACACCCCGAGCGTGGCCAGCCACCCGGCGTGATCGCGCTTGTGCTTTCCCCGGCTGGCCAGCGATGCCGAGATCCGCGGCTGGGCGACGATCAGCACCAGCGCGATCGCGATGAACACCGGGACGATCGCCTTAAAGGCCGACGCGGGCAGCACCAGGAGCAGCACCGCGCCCAGCACGCCGCCGCTCAGCGAGGCGGCGGCCAGCCTCGCCAGCCGGTGGCCCTGGCCCGCCAGCTCGCGCCGGTAGCCGACTGCCCCGGCGGCGGAGCCGGGCACCAGGCCCACGGTGTTGGAGACGTTGGCCACCACCGGCGCGTAGCCGAAGCCCAGGAGCACCGGGAAGGTGAACAGCGTCCCCGAGCCGACCACCGTGTTGATCGTCCCCGCCACGATCCCGGCAGCGAAGATGGCGGCGATCTCGAGCGGGCTCACCGGCTGAAGTCTTTCGCTCTCGCCGTCGGCGTGGGCGCCGGTGCTCAGCCGGCGGAGCGCAGCGGCTCGAGCGCCGCCCCGAGCACCAGCAGCTCGTCGAGCATGTCGGCGGCCGCCTTGACCATCACATCGTTGGCCTGGATTACGCGATCGTCGTCCAGGAACTGGGTCACGAACGGGATGTTGACCGAGCTGGCCACGGGGAACAGCTGCAGCGCGCCCACCACCTGCTTGAGCTGCTGGACGGCGCGCGTGCCGGCGGCCACGCCGCCGTAGCTGACGAACCCGACCGGCTTGTAGCGCCATTCGTGATGCAGGTAGTCGATCGCGTTCTTCAGCGCCGCCGGATAGCCGTAGTTGTACTCGGCGGTGACCATCACGACAGCGTCGGCGGAGTCCACGATGGCGCTCCACGCGTGCGTGTGCGCCTGCGTGTACTGGCGCAGCCGGGGATGGTTGGGTTCGTCGAGCAGCGGCAGATCCAGCTCGCGGAGATCGACCAGCTCCAGCTCAAACCCGCCGTGGGCCCGCGCGCGGTCCATGAACCAGTTGCCAACGGGCAGGCCCACGCGTACGGGACGCGTGCTGGCGATGATGGTCAGCAGCTTCGGCATGTGGCCTTTCGGTCGGAGTGAGACTGCCTTGAGGCTTACGCGTCGGTTTGTACCGCCTTCCCTCTCGATCCTGCTGGCTCCCTGGCCGGCCGGTTATCTTGGGCGCCATGCCCGCCGCCGACAGCTCCGGTGCGCCGCTGACGGCGGCTGACCTGCGCGACCGGTTCGTCGGCCGGCGGGTGGTGGTCGAGCCGCTGGCCGCCGAGCACGAGGATGGGTTGGTGGAGGCGGCCGTCGCGCCTGAGATGTTCCAGTGGATGCCCGTCGACATGGCCTCGTCGCGCGATGCACTGCACGAGTGGGTGAGCAGCACCCTGGCCGCCGCGCAGGCCGGGCATGAGGTCCCGTACACGATCCTGGACCGGAATTCGGGCCGAATCATGGGCTCCACCCGCTTCCTGGACCTGCGCCTGGAGCACCTGCGCGCGGAGATCGGCTGGACCTGGGTGACCCGGGGCGCCTGGCGCAGCGGCGTCAACGTCGAGACCAAGCTGCTGCTGCTGGGCCACGCGTTCGAGTCGGCGGGGCTGCGTCGGGTGGAGTTCAAGACCGACGCTCGCAACGAGCGCTCGCGCGGCGCCCTGCTGGCGCTCGGGGCCCAGTTCGAGGGGATCTTCCGCAAGCACATGGTGGTGCGCGACGGAGGCCCACGCGACTCCGCCTACTACTCGGTGATCGACGACGACTGGCCCGCCGTCAAGCGGGCACTGCAGGCGCGCTTGGCGCACTAGCGGTCGAGCGCGAGCTGATCGGGGGCGAGTGCACCAACTGGGCCTGCATCCCCACCAAGACGCTGCTGCGTCCCACCGAGGTGCGCGGCGAGCCCGCCGGCGCTGGACGCTGCCCGGCGGCGGTAGGCTCTCTGCGACCAATGCCACGCCGATCGCGAACAGCGGCCCGGATAGCCGCCGCAATCGTCGCGGCCGGGGCCGTGCTTCCCGTTTGCGCGGCGGCAGCTGACGTACGCGTCGGCGTCGTGGAGCACGCTGCCCTGGCAAGCGGCGCGCCGACGGTCTCACCGAGCCTGCGGCTGCACGTCACGATGGCGCTCAAGCCGCGCAGCGCGGCCTCGCTGGCCGCCTATGCCCAGGCGGTCACCACCCCCGGCAACGCCAATTACCGCCACTTCCTCACGCCTAAGCAGTTCCGGCGCCGGTTCGGCGCCACCGACGCGCAGGTGTCGCGGGTACGCGACTCGCTGCGGGCGCGCGGCCTGCACCCCGGCCCGACGAGCGCCGGCGGTCTCTCGATCCCGGTGACGGCGACCGCCGCCCAGCTCGAGCGAGCCTTCTCGATCTCGCTGCACCGGATCAGCGCGAGGGGCCGCCGCGCCGTGGTGGCCGCCACCGCCGCGCCGGCGCTCGATGCCCGAGGCGCCGCCGCCCTCCAGGCGGTCGTCGGGCTGGACACGACCGCCCCTCGGCATCCGATGCTCGCGCGGCCGGCGCTCGCCCGGCCGGGACTGGCACGGCCGGCGCGAAGCGCCTCCCGGCCGGCGCGGGCGCGGCCGCGGGTGGCCACCGGCGGTCCGCACCCCTGCGTGCAGGCGCAGGCTGCGGCACCCGCCGAGAGCGCCTACACGGCTGACCAGATCGCCTCCGCCTACGGCTTCTCCGGCCTGTACGCCGCCGGTGACCTGGGAGCCGGGGCGACCGTCGCGCTGTACGAGCTCGAGCCCAACGACCCCGCCGACATCGCTGCGTTCCAGGCGTGCTACGGAACGCACGCCTCCGTCTCCTATGTCAGCGTCGACGGCGGTGCGGGCAGCGGCGCCGGCGGCGGCGAGGCCGCACTGGACATCGAGAACACGATCGGGCTCGCGCCCGCGGCCAACGTGCTCGTCTACCGGGGCCCGAACTCCAACTCGGGAGCTCCCGGTTCCGGTCCCTACGACCTCTTCTCCAGCATCGTCAACCAGGACCGAGCCCAGATCGTGAGCGTCTCCTGGGGCGAGTGCGAGGCGGCGCTCGGGGCGGCGGACGCGGCCGCCGAGAACACGCTGTTTGCGCAGGCGACCGTCCAGGGACAGTCGATCGTGTCGGCCGCCGGGGACAGCGGCGCCCAGGACTGCGACCTCCCCGGGGCGGTACCCCGGACGCACACCGCCGTCGACGACCCCGCCAGCCAGCCCTGGGTCACGGGCGTCGGCGGCACGACGCTGACGACGCTCGGCCCGCCGACCTATGAGACGGTGTGGAACAACCCGGGCACGCCCACCGGGGGCGCCACCTCGGCGGGAGCAGGGGGCGGCGGCGTGTCATCGCTGTGGCCGATGCCGAGCGCCCAGCAACACGCGGCGGCCGTGCTGGGCGTGGTCAAGCCCAACGCCGGCGGGCAGGCGTGCGGTCACTCGAGCGGTTACTGCCGGGAGGTGCCCGACGTCGCCGCCAACGCCGATCCCAACACCGGGTATCAGATCTACTGGAACGGGGCGGGCACGGTCGTGGGCCAACCGACGGGATGGCAGGGGATCGGCGGCACCAGCGGCGCGACGCCGGTGTGGTCGGCGCTGCTGGCGCTGGCCAACGCGGCACCGGGCTGTTCGGATTCTCCGCTGGGCTTCGCCGGCGCACCGCTCTACCGCGCGGCCAGCTCCGCCTACGCCGCCGACTTTCACGACGTCGGCCTCGGCAACAACGATTTCACCCACACCAACGGTGGCCAGTTCGTCGCCGGGGCGGGCTACGACCTGGCCTCCGGGCTGGGCACACCCAACGCGGCCGCCCTGGTCGGCTCGCTGTGCGCCGACTCGCTGCGGCTGCCCAGGCTGAGCACGCAGATCTCCGCGCAGCACGCGTCGGTGGCGGTGCGCGTGCACGGCTCCAACATCTCCGGCCATGCGATCCGCTACAGCGCCCGGGGGCTGCCGCCGGGCCTGAAGCTCAACCCCGCCAGCGGCGTCATCTCCGGCCGGCCGACCCGCCGCGGCGACTTCAGCGTGCAGGTCGACGGCCGCGACGACCAGCGGTCGAGCGCGACGACGACCTTCCAGTGGACGGTCGCGCCCGGGCTGCGCATCTCCCGCGCATCGCTGTCCACGCGGGGGCGCGACGCCCCGCAGCTGACGGTGACCGTGGTGGCTCCCCGCGGGGCGCCGCTGATCGGCAAGCTGAAGCTGTCGGTTCCGGCCGGGCTGCGGCTTCGCTCCACGAGCTCCGTGTCGCTGGTGACCAATCCCGGGCCGCTGTCCTATGAGGACAGCACCCACCAGGGCTCGCTGTCGATCACGCTGGACAAGCCGGCCAAGCTTTGTCAGGTGATCATGTCGGCTCCGAGCCTCGCCGGCGCGCTACGGCGGCGCCCGCGAACCTCGCGCTCTCCGGGGCCGGCGGTCACCGTGAGCGTGGACGACAACAATCGCGGGAGCAGCGACTTGACGGCGAAGCTGAGTGGCGGCTGATGACGCTGCTGAGCGGATCCTCGGTAGCCGACGTCGACGCCGGCGTGGGGCGCTGCTGGGCGGTGGTGGAGGATCTCGAGCGGTGGCCGCAGTGGCAGCACGGGCTGGAGCGCGTCGAGGTAGTGGAGCGCGACGACCAGGGGCGCCCGCTGGTCTGCGACACCGTCGCCGACGCCAAGATCACCAAGGTCCGCTGCCGCGTCCGCGTCAGCTACGACCAGCCCCACCACCTCTCGTTCAGCCGCGTGGAGTCAGACGACGTGGACGAGATGGAGGGCTCGTGGGATCTGCAGGAGGCCGGCGAGGGGCGCACTCACGCTGTCTACAAGCTCGCCGTCGATCCCGGGCACGTAGGCTTCATGGCCCGGCCGCTGGAGAGGGCGCTGCGGCCGATAGTGGTCGGGCGACGGGCGCAGGAGCTGGCGCGCGAGGTCGTGGCGAGCGGCTGACCGGCCGGCAGCTGACCGGCGGGCGGCGTCAGTCATCGCCGGTGCGGTCGCCGTAGCGGCGCGCCACGTCGGTCAGCACCTGGATCATCGAACGGGCCGCCGGGGCCACCCTCGCCCCCGGTAGCGTCGCCACCGTCACCCGGCGGGCCGGACTCGAGGGCTGCAGAGGGCGCACGACGATCCCCGATTGCACCTGGGTCAGCGCCAGCCGAGGGATCAGCGCCACGCCCACGCCCGCCGCCACCAGCCCCTGCACGGTGTCGTAGTCGTCTGACTCGAAGGCCACGTCGGGCTCGAAGCCGGCGGCCAGACAAGAGCGCACGACGTGGCGGGCGCACGGACTCGACGCCGAGGTCTGCACCCACTGCTCATCCCGCAGGTGCTCCAGCGTCAGCCGCCGCTTGTTCACGAGCGGATGCTCGGCGGGGAGCGCGACGTGCATCGGGTCCTCGAGCAGCAGCGTGGAGCGCAGCCCCATGCCCGGCCCCTGTCCACGCGCGTGTGCTCCGGGGAACTCGAACAGCAGCCCGAGATCGAGCTCGCCGGAGCGCAGCCGCGGCGCGATCTCCTCGGGCTCGTCCTCGACCAGCGTCAGCGCCACGTCGGGGTGGGCGCGGCGAAAGCGGGCCACCGCCATCGGCATCAGGGTCGCCCCGCCCGATGGAAACGAGGCCACGCGCAGGCGCCCCGCCCGCAGGCCCATGACGGCCGCCAGGTCGGCCTCGGCCGCCTCCACCTGGGCGAAGATCGTGTGCGCGTGGGAGACCAGCGTGCTCCCCGCAGCGGTCGGCCTGACCCCCCGCCGGTCGCGCACCACCAGCGTCGTCCCCGTCTCGGCCTCCAGCCGGGCGATCGCCTGCGAGACGGCCGACTGCGTATAGGAAAGGGCTTCGGCGGCCGCCGAGAACGAACCGCGCGTGACCACCTCGGCGAGGATCCGCAGACGGCTCAGATTGAGCATTAGCAGATCTTATCGTCAACATGAATTTCTTCATTAGAACTAATGGCAGGAGGCTGCGATGCTGCTTCGTATTCAGGAGAACCGAAACTTCAAAGAGGGGGTGGACTGATGGCGACCCACGCGATCGTCTCCTACGACGACTCAACGAACGACCGCGATGCCCTGATGCTGGGCCGCATCCTGCGTGATGCCGGCGTCAAGCTGACCCTCGCCTATGTGCGCCACGCCGCCCAGAGCCGGCCGGATCACGAGCAGCTGGCCGAGCACGAGGCGGAGGCTCTGCTGGAGCGCGGCGCGGCCTGGCTCGAGGACCCCTACACCGAGCGTCGCGTCGTCTTGAGCGGCTCCACCGGCGGCGGCCTGAGCTGGCTGGCCGGTGAGATCGACGCCGACGTGGTGGTGTTCGGCTCCGAGTACCGCACCCCCCGCGGCCGCGTGGCCATCGGCCGCTCCGCCCAGACGCTTCTCGAGAACGGCCCGGTGGCCGTGGCGCTGGCCCCCTCCGAGTACTCGGCCGTCCGCGAGCGCGAGATCTCGACGATCGGGATCCTGCGCCGCACCGCCGACGAGGCCTCGATCGAGACCGCCTACGCGCTGGCCGCCCGCTACGACGCCAAAGTCGTCGACACCGACCGCAACGCCGACCTCTTGATAGTGGGCTCGCGCCTCGAGGCGCCCGACGGCAGGGTGCTGATCACCTCCAGCGCGCAGAACGCGATCGAGGAAACGAGGGCTCCGGTGCTCGTCGTGGCTCGCGGCGTGCCGCTCACCTTCGAGACGCTCGTCACGGCGTAACCCCCGGCTCGGGGAATTACCCCTTGAGCTGACGACGGCCGGGCCGCACGGCTCGGCCGTCGCTCTATCGTGCGCCCACCGTGCGCACGCTGATCATCTCCGACCTGCACCTCGGCAACCGGGGTGGCCGTGACGTGCTGCGCCGGCAAGAGCCAAGGCAGCGCCTGCTGCAGGCGATCGACGGCCTCGACCGGTTGGTGCTGCTGGGCGACACCGTCGAGCTGATGACGCGCAGCCCGCGCCACTCGATGACGGTGGCCGAGCCGGTGCTGCGGCAGCTGGGGCGCCGGCTCGGGCCCGACCGCGAGGTGATCGTGATCGCCGGCAATCACGACGCCCCGCTGGTGCGACGCTGGGCGCTTGACCGCGGCCGGGAGCTCGGGCTCGACGAGCACGTCGAGCCGTCGGTCACGCGGGCGCTGGCGCGGATCACCTCATGGCTCGCCCCGGCGAAGGTGAGCGTGCGCTACCCGGGAGCGTGGCTCGAGGGCCGGGTGTGGGTGACCCACGGCCATTACTTGGACCGCCACCTGCTTCCCGAGTCGGCCTTCGGACTGCCCCGTGGCCGACTGCGGACGGCCGGCGGTCGCGGGGAGGCATCGCCCTTTGACTACGAGCGGGCTCGCCGAGGGCGGCGCGGCGCCCGGTCGCCGCAGCGGCTGCTGTCGCGCTTCGCGGCGCGCCCGCTGGCCACGACGCTGGAGCTGAGCGCCGAGCTGCTGCGGTCCGCGACCGTGCCCCGGCTGCCGGTCATGCTCCAGCGCGTCAGGCTGGCCCCGCTGACGGCCATCGTCATCGACGCCCAGATGCGCCACGCGAGCCTGGCGGCGATGGAGCACGTGGTCAAGCGACTCGGCGTCGGTGCCGACTGGGTGGTGTTCGGCCACGTGCACCGCACGGGCCCGCTGGACGGAGAGCCCTGGCGCGACGGCGAGACCCGGCTGCTCAACTGTGGCTCGTGGCTCTACGAGCCGCTGCTGGTGGACCGCGCGGCGCGGCCCCATCCGTACTGGCCCGGCGGCGCGGTCCTGCTGGAGAGCGGACGTCCCCCGCGCGCGCTGGGTCTGCTCGACGACCTGGGCCCAGATCAGCTGACGGATCGCTGAGTGCGCTAGTGGGCACCGGCCAGTGCCGGCTCGAGCACGCTGCGCAGCGAAGCCGGAGCGCGCCCGGTCAGGTCCTGGACCGCGGTGCTCAACGCCTCCAGCCGGCCCTTGCGGATCGCCCTGCCGAAGGAGGCGATCAGCTCGGCGGCGGCCTGCGGCAGCCCCGCGGCGACGATCCCCTCCATCAGCTCGTCGTCGGACACCGGCACCGCCTCGACGGGCCGTCCGCCGAGCTCGGCGTACAGCTGCGCCAGGTCGGTGGCGCCGAGCAGCTCGGGCCCGGTGATGTCGTAGGCCTGTCCGGAGTGCTCGTCGCCGCCGGCGAGCACGGCCGCGGCGGCGGCGGCGCAATCGTCGCGCGCCACGAAGGCGGTGCGGCCGTCGCCCAGGTTGTGGCGCAGCACGCCGCTGGCCCCGGCTCCCTGCGCCTCCGGGATCCGGTACTCGCTGTAGAGCCCGTTGCGGAGAAACGTCCATTGCAGCCCGCTGGCCGCCAGATACTCCTCGGTGGCACGGTGATCGGGGACGACGCCCGCGGGATTGGAGTCCGACGGGTTCGAGATCGAGGTGTAGGCGGCGTGGCGCACGCCGGCGGCTCGGGCGGCGTCGATCGCCGCGTGGTGGCCGGCCACCCGCTGCCCGACGACGTCGGTACTGATCAGCAGCAGGCGCTGCCCTCCGGCAAACGCCGATGCCAGCGACTCCGGATCGTCGAAGTCGCCGCGGCGCACATCGGCGCCGCGCTGCGCGAATTCCGACAGCTCCTCCGGACGCCGCGTCACCAGCACCAGCTCGGCGGCGTCGACGCGCTCGAGCATGTGCTCGGCCGTGCGGCGTCCCAGGTTTCCCGAGGCGCCCGTGATCACGTAGCTCATCCATTCTCTCCCGATTCGTAACCGAATCAGTGAGGTTAGTGAGCGCCCTGCGCGGGACTCAGCGCAGGATCAGATGGCTGTCTCCGAACTCGTGCCACAGGTAGCCGTGCTGCAGCGCGGAGTCATATGAGCGCCGCAGCAAGTCCTCGCCGGCGATCGCCTCGAGCATCAGCAGATGGGACGCCTCGGGCTCGTGCCAGCCGGTGACCAGGCCGTCGACGGAGCGCACGCCGCGCTCGGGATCGATCACCAGCCCGGTCCAGCCTTGGTCCGCAGCGACGCGGCCGCGCTCGTCCGCGACCGTCTCCAGCGCGCGCACGACGGTCGTGCCGACCGCGATCACGCGCCCGCCCGCCGCGCGGGTGGAGTTGACGATCCGCGCCGTGGCGCGCGGAACCGCGTACTGCTCGGGGAACGGGCGCTCGTGGCGCTCGGGCGAGCTCACGCCCGTGTGCAGCGTGATCGGCGCCACCGCGATTCCGGCGGCGACCAGCGCGGTGATCAGCTCCGGCGTGAACGGACGCCCGGCGCTGGGCATCTCGGCGCTGCCCGGGTCGATGGCGTAGACGTTTTGGTAATCGGAAAGCGGCCGGGCATGGGGCACGTAGCCGTAGCGGATCGGCTCGCCGCAGCGCTGCAGCAGTTCCTGAATCGGCGGCGCGTCGTCGGCCAGCCGCGCGAGCATCAGCCGCGAGCCCGAGGATTCGGCCCCCACCCACCCGGCCACCAGCTCCAGCTCGGCGACACCGCCGGCCAGCTCGATCGTCTCGCCGGCGCGGCCGCGCGCGGGGTGCGATCCGCTGGCGGTGCGCAGCTCGACCACCCGCCAGCGCTCGTCGAGCTGCGGGGCGCGGGTGGCGAAGTGGACCCGCACGGCCCCGCCCTGCTGTCGGCGACCGGCCACCGCCGCCGGAAGCGTCCCCGAGACGTTGACGACGACCAGGTCGCCGGGGGCCAGCAGCTGCGCAAGCTCGTGGAAGCGAGCGTGGATCAGGGTCTGGGCGCCGGCGTCGGCGACCAGCAGCCGCACGGCGTCGCGCGCC
The DNA here is from genome assembly GCA_017882405.1 of Solirubrobacteraceae bacterium. The sequence continues at coordinate 30,809 of JADGPO010000037.1, forward strand.
AGGCCGCGCGTCTCCGGGGGCGCGGTGGCCTCCAGGCCGGCCGGGAGCTCGAACGCCAGCGCGCTCATCAGACGCTCCCCGCGCCCGCGCCGACGAACAGCTCACGCGCCTGGTAGCGCCCGCTCGGCAGCTCGCCGTCGATCAGCGCCAGCAGTCCGGGCACGCTGTCCTGCGGCGGCGGGCGGTCCGAGATGTCCTCTCCGGGGAACGCCTCCTGGTGCATGCGGGTCCGCATGTCCCCCGGATCGACGGCGTAGACGCGCACCTGGGGCTGCTCGGCGGCGAGGATCGCCGTCAGCTGGTCCAGCGCCGCCTTCGACGAGCCGTACCCGCCCCAGCCCTCGTAGGGCTCAGCGGCCGCGTCGGAGGTCACGTTGACGATCGCACCGGCGGCGGGGATCTGCGGCAGCGCCAGCTGCGCGAGGGCGAGCGGCGCCAGGACGTTGACGGCGTACACGTGCGCCAGTTTGGCCAGCGGATAGCGGGCCAGCTCGGGCTGGGGGCTCGGTCCGAGCGTGGAGGCGTTGTTGACCAGCAGGTCGATCCGTTCGCCGGCGGCGTCCACCAGCGCCTGGCGATGCCAGTCGTCGGTGACGTCGCCCGGCAGGGCGGTGACGGCGGTCAGGGCGCTCAGCCCCTCGGCCGCCCGAGCCAGCTCGGCGGCTCCCCGGGCGTCGATGACGAGCCTCCAATCGCGTTGCGCGAGCTCCTCGGCGAGGGCCAGCCCGAGCCCGCGGGATGCTCCGGTGATGATGGCGATTCTCGTTCTCGTTGACATGACCGCCACGCTACGCGCGGTCCGGTCCCGGTTAGAAGCGGTCTTTGGTCCTAGGACCCGTCAACGAGACCGCGGCGGACAGCCAGCAGAGCGGCCTGGGTGCGGTCGCTCACCCCGAGCTTGGCCATCAGGTGGCCGACGTGCGTCTTGACGGTCTTCTCGGCGATCCCCAGCTCGAGCGCGATCCGCTTGTTCGATCGCCCGGCGGCGATCAGCTCCAGGACCTCGCGCTCGCGCGGGGTCAGCGCCGACACGCCCGTCTGATCGCCCCGCCGGATCGCCGGGCCCGGCTCCGACAGCGTCCGCAGCAGGCGCGCGGCCACCGTCGGGTCGATCATCGCCTGCTCGGATCCCGCCGTGCGCACCGCCCGCGCCAGCTGCGCGGGCTCGACGTCCTTGAGCAGGTAGCCGGCGGCGCCGGCCTGCAGCGCCGGCATCAGGCGGTCGTCGTCCAGGAAGCTGGTGAGCACGATCACGCGGCTGCGCGGGGCCCGCTGGCGCAGCTTGCGCATCGCGGCGACGCCGTCCAGGCGCGGCATCACCAGGTCCATGAGGATCACGTCGGGCGACAGGGCCGCCGCCTGCTCCAGCGCCTGCACGCCGTCGCCGGCCTCCCCCACCACGTCGATCCCGTCCTGCAGCTCCAGGAACGTGCGCAGGCCCTCGCGCACGACCGCGTGGTCGTCGACGATCAGGACGCGGATCGCGCTAGCGCCCGCCATCGTGCGGAAGTCGCAGGCGCACGGTGGTGCCGCCGCCCGGAGTCGAGCTGATCTGGAGCTGGCCGCCCAGCTCGGCGGCGCGCTCCTCCATCGAGGTCAACCCCAGGTGGCGCGAGCGCAGTTCGGGATCGCCCGGTTCGAAGCCGTGGCCGTCGTCCGAGACCTCCAGCGCCAGCAGCGCGTCGCCGCCACCGTGCAGGTCGACCGTGACGTGGCGCGCGGCCGCGTGGCGCACGGCGTTGTGCACCGCCTCGTTGGCGATCCGCAGCACCTCGGCGTCGCGTTGGGCGCCCAGCTCGGGGACGGCGCTGGCGCTCAGCTCGACGTCGATCGCATGCACCCGGGAGACCATCGCCACCTCCTTGCGCAGCGCTCCCTCCAGGCCGTCGTGCTCGAGGTCCGGCGGGCGCAGGCCCAGGATCAGCGCGCGCAGCTCGTCCAGCGCCTCGCGCGACAGCGACCGCACGCGATCGAGCTGGTGCTGGGCCTGCGCTCCGTCACGCGTCAGCAGCGTGGCGGCCGACTCGGCGGCCAGGTTGAGGCTGAACAGCTTTTGGGTGACGGCGTCGTGCAGCTCCAGCGCCAGGCGGTTTCGCTCCGACAGGATCGAGAGCTCGCGGCTGCGCTCGTACAGCCGGGCGTTGGTGATGGCGATCGAGGCATGGGCCGCCAGCAGCTCGATCAGCTCGCGGTCCGCCTGGTCAAAGCACTCGGTGTCCACCTTCTCGGTCAGATAGAAGGCGCCGATCACCTCGTCGCGGGCGACGATCGGCACACCGAGGAACGAGCGCATGTCCGGGTGGCCCTTCGGCCACCAGCCCCGAAACCGCGGGTCGCGGTGGATGTCCTGTGACAGATAGGCGCCCTCGGCGGTGAGCATCGCGCCCAGCATTCCGTGCGTGCGCGGGAGCGGACCCATGGCGGCGATCAGCTCGTCGCTCATCCCGGCGACCAGGAAGCGCCGGAACCCGCCGGCGCCATCGGGGATCCCGAGCGCGGCGTACCGGGCGCCCACCAGCTCCCGGGCGGAGTCGACCAGCCGCTGCAGGACCTCGTCCACCGAGCGCTCGGCGGCGACCGCGAGCACGGCGTCTGAGACCGCCCTCAGCGCAGGGCTCACCGGCTCGGGCATGCTGGGGACGATAGCTTTGGCGGTATGGGAATGCCGAAGCTGTGGGTGTGGACGCAGGTGCTGATCTTCGTGTTCGTGCTCGCGGGCATCGTGATCGCGATCACCAAGCTCGCGTGAGTCCGGCGGTGGCGTGATCGAATCAGTGCTCGTGGGCACCGACGGGTCGCAGACGGCCGCGACGGCCGTCGCCCGCGCGATCGAGGTCGCCCGCGGGCTGGGCGCCAAGCTCTCTATCGTCAGCGCCTACGAGCCGGTGCCCGAGGGCCGGATCCGCCAGGAGGCGATGCGGGTGCCCAGCGACCGGGCGTGGACGGTCAACCCTCGTGAGGACGTGCTGGCGCTGCTGGAGAGCGCGCAGCGCGACGCTCGGGACGCCGGGATCGAACAGGTGGAGACGTTCGCCCGGGTGGGCGACGGCGCCGACGCGATCCTCGACGTGGCCGAGGAGCAGCGCTGCGATCTGATCGTGGTCGGCAACAAGGGCATGACCGGCGCCACGCGCTTCCTGCTCGGCTCGGTGCCCAACAAGGTCTCTCACCACGCTCCGTGCTCCGTGATGATCGTTCGCACCACCTGATCCCGGCTCTATAGCGGCCCGGTGTCACGAGTGACGCGAGCTCTGACCCTGGTTGGCGTTCGCGGTGGCGGCGCCGGCGTCGAGCAGCCCGTAGCCGTAGAGCAAGTTGGGCACGCTGCCGCCCAGCGGCTTGGCCGTCTTCTCCAGCCGGGAGAGCACCTGGTCGGGGGTGGGATGACTGCCGAGCACGCGGCTGGCGATCACCAGAGCGGCGGCGGCGGACACCTCGGGCGAGGCCATCGAGGTGCCGATGTAGTAGTTGGGATATCCGAACTGGCCCCAGTGCGGCGGGTTGGTCAGTGTCAGCTGGTAGATCGACGGCAGGTTGCGCTCCGGGTGACAGTGGGAGTCGCTCGGGAGGATGGCGTCGTCGCCGCCGCCGGGGGCGACCAGGTCAAGGCCGCCGCCGCCGTTGGAGTACTCGGCCAGACACTGATCGCGGGTGGTCGCGCCCACCGAGATCACCCCCGCGACCCGCGCCGGATAGGCGACCTGGTCGTTCTGGTCGTTGCCGGACGCGCCGACGACGATCACCCCCTTGCGCCGGGCGAAGCCGATCGCCGAGACGATCTCCGGGATGTCCGAGCCCGACTTGACCTGGGTGGGCAGGAACTCCAGGCTCAGGTTGATGATCTGCGCCCCGTGGGTCGCCGCGTAGCGGATGCCGCGGGCGATCGTCGTCTCGTCTCCCTCGCCCTGGGAGTCGAGCACGCGGACCGGCATGATCGACGCACCGTAGGCGAGGCCGGTCAGATCGAGCTTGTTGTTGGTCGACTCCGCCACCGTGCCGGCCACGAACGTCCCGTGGCCGTTGCGATCCAGGGGGTAGGAGTCGTTCTCGACGAAGTCATACGGGGAGACGAACTTCGTGACCTTGAAGTCAGGCGATTGGTAGAACTGCTTCCAGTGGCGGTAGGCCACGCCCGTATCGAGGATCGCCACGGTGACGCCCCGGCCGCCAGCGTGATGGTCGGCAATCAAGTTGGACCATGCCCGCGGCGCGTCGACACCGCCGTCCGGCAGCATGTTCCACTGCAGCTTCTCCCATCCCTGCGTGACCTTCGCCCGTCCGCGATCGTCGGGATAGAACGAGCCCGCAGTGTGGGCGATGTAGTTGGGCTCGGCATAGGCCACGCCGGGCTGGCGCCGCATCCGGGCGGCGGCCGCCGACACGCGCACGTCTTTGCGCAGGTGCAGGATGCGCGAGCGCGGAGCGGGCGCCGGCGCCGCCCGGCGCATCCCCAGGTGGACCTCGGCGGCCCGTGTCTGAGCGCCCGGGACGCCGGGGAGGTATCCGACGATCAGCTCGTGCGGGACATAGTCCGCAGCGCCCGATTTGGGGACGTGCACGACGCAGGCCAGAGCGACCAGCAGGAAGCCGATCGGCACCGCGCGGCGCGGCTGACGGCGGAGATTCTTGAAGAGCATCTAGTGGAGGGGGACCGGCGGCAGCTCACGCGTGTAGGTGACAGTCGCTTAAGACATGATCAGCTACGCGAACGTGGCCGCCTTCTACCCTACCTCCCTCATTTCCGAGCTTCCCCTGTGAGCTTACGTTTTTTCCCGCGAGACGAGTACTTCATGCGCCTGGCCCTGCGCGAGGCCAACCTCGCCCCCGAGCACGAGGACATCCCGGTCGGCGCGGTGGTCGTCCACGACGGCGACGTGATCGGCACCGGCCACAACGAACGCGAGCTGCGCGCCGACCCCACCGCCCACGCCGAGATGATCGCCGTGCGCGAGGCGGCCCGCGCGCTGGGCAGCTGGCGAGTGCTCGACACCGTGCTCTACGTGACCCTCGAGCCGTGCGCGATGTGCGCCGGAGCGATCGTGCTCGCCCGCGTCCCCCGCCTGGTCTTCGGCGCCACCGACCCCAAGGCCGGCGCCGCCGGCAGCGTGTTCGACGTGCTCGGGGTGGACGGCGAAGGCCCTCTCAACCACCGCCCCCAGGTGCAGTCGGGCCTGCTGGCGGAGGAGTGCGCCGACGTCCTGCGCGCTTTCTTTCAGTCCCGGCGCTGATTGCCACGCCTGGGCGCGCGCGGGGCGGGGCCACTCCCGTGTCCTGGACCGCCCCCGGGCCCCCGCGCCCCGCGCCCCCGCGCCCCCGGCGTCGGCGAACGTCCAGATGAGCGGCGGTCGACGGCCCGTCCGGACGTTGACCGCCACTACGGCAGCGAACGTCCGTCCGCGTCGGCAGCGGCGGCGAGGACGGACGTTTGCCGACAGGGCGGCCGAGGTGTCTGTATGACGCGATGCACGATCCCGAGGATTCCCAGGTCCTGCTCGGGGTCGACAACCGCGGGACCGAGACGCACCGCTTCTTCATGCCCAGCTACACGACCGAGGACCTGCTGGAGTCCCGCGAGGCGATCGCCCTGTGGTCGCGGATGTCGTACGGCTACATGGGGCGCACTCCCGATTACAAGGCGTCGTTCATGGCGACCCTGGGCGCCGAGCCGGGGTGGTATGAGCCGTTCGAGCAGAGCGCCGTCAAGTGGTATCGCGACTACGCGGAGCGAGCCCTGTTCCTCAACCACGTGCTGATCAACCCGCCGGTCGACCGCAACCGGCCGGTCCACGAGGTGGAGGATGTCTACGTCCACGTGGTGCGCGAGCGCGATGACGGGATGGTGGTCAGCGGAGCCAAGCTGCTGGCCACCGGCTCCGCACTCACCCACGCCACCTTCGTGGCCCAGAACAGCGCCGTCGAGCTGGAGGCGGGCAAGGCCGAGGACTACGCGCTGTGCTTCATCGTGCCGATGGCCTCGCCGGGCGTGAAGCTCATCTCCCGCGCCTCCTACGAGGCCAGCGCCATCTCGCCGTTCGACGCGCCCCTGTCGAGCCGTTTCGACGAGAACGACGCCGTGGTGGTGTTCGACGAGGTGCTGGTCCCCTGGGAGGACGTCCTCGTCTACCGCGACGTCAAGCGGGCGACCGCGTTCTACGCCCAGTCAGGCTTCATGCCCCGGTACACGCTGCAGTCGGGCACCCGCCTGGCGGTCAAGCTCGACTTCCTCTGCGGGCTGCTGGCCCGGGGCCTGGAGGTCAACGGCACCAGCGGCTTCCGAGGCGTTCAGGCAGCCCTCGGGGAGCTGATGGGCTGGCGAAACCTGATCTGGTCGATCACCTCGACGCTCTGCCACGAGACGATGCCCGGTCCTGGGGGCAGCGTCGTCCCGAAGATCGAGTACGCGGTCCTGATCCGCCGGTTCGGCACCCAGGCGTTCGGCGTCGCTCGCCGGATCTTCACGGAACAACTCGGCGGGGCGCCGATGATGGTCCCCTCCAGCTACCGGGACATGCTCAGCGAGGAGCTGCGTCCCGTGCTCGACCGCTACTACCGCGGAACCGACAGCGACGCCCACGACCGCATCAAGCTGTTCAAGCTCATCTGGGACGCGCTGGGCAGCGAGTTCGGCGGCCGCCACGGCTGGTACGAGGTCAACTACAGCGGCAACCAGGAGCAGATGCGCCTGGACATGCTCCGCTTCTCCGGCATCCGCGGGATCTCCGCCCGGCAGCGGGAGCTCGTCGACACGTGCCTGGCCGACTACGACGTCGAGGGCTGGGCGCGGGGACCATGGAACAGCTGAC
>JADGPO010000180.1 GCA_017882405.1 Solirubrobacteraceae bacterium
CGGGCGGGTCGGGGCATCCGGCATGGGACGCACCTTATAGGCCGCGCCGCGCTACTCCGAGAACGCGCTGAGCAGGCGCCCGAGCCAGCCGCCCCGGGGCGTCGCACAGCCTAACCCCCTGCGAACAGTCGGCCGGACTCGGTGCGGCCCCGCTCATGGCGATGAGCAGGGCGGGCGTCGTTGTGCCCGGTCGCGCCCTGCTTTCTCCGCAACAGGAGCCTCGCTGGTGTTCTGGAATCGGCTGTGAGCGTCCTCCTCATGAAGACTGTCCGATTGGCGACATTGCGGCGGCGATGGATCGGATCAACGTCGACGCGGCGATTGGCGCTATGAGCAGCGCTGTCCCGACTTCTGGAGTGCGAGGGAATGAATGCGCGTCGACGCGGAGACGGGCTCAACCGCGAACAGCCTACGAGAGCGTCGTAGACGCGCGAGCACGGATCGGCGCCGTCAGTGGATGCGATCACGTGGAAGGGGCCTGCTAGGGCGGTCATGGGGAGGACGGCCACGGGGTTGCGTGGCAGCCGGGGAGTTGGCCGACGAGGTCCTCGAAGTCGTCGTCGTGGCCGCCGGGCTGTCGGAGCTGGGCGGTGATGCGGACGGCGAGCGGGTCGCAGCCGACAGTCGCGAGGTGTTCGTGGAGCAGGTCAGCTGCTCGGTTGGCGTTGCCGGTGGCGGCGGTGCGGACGACCTCGATGTGGTGGCGTTCCCAGTTCATCTGCTGGCGACTGGGAGCTTCGCCCGCCGTTGCGGTGATGGCGTCGAGATCGGCGATGGCCAGCCCGAAGGCCGGGTCGGCGTTGACCGCGCGGCGCAGCGCCGTCGTTGCCTGGCGTGCATCAAGGGCTCGCTGCGCTTGGCGGTAGAACGCGGCCGCCCGCCGGTTTGTGGTGACCACACGGCCGTGGTCCTCGACCGCCGGCCCGGTATCGCTCAGGCGATCATGGTGGCTGTGGGACTGGCCTGGGGTTGGTTTCATGATCGCCAGCTTGCTTGGGTGGCCTGAGGTGGCGCTGAGGTGATGCTGAGGGCGACCGCAAGAGGTGGGCGGCGAGCGCGGCGACGTCTGGCTCGTCGGTGAGAGACCGGTAGGCCGGACTGGAGGTGCGTTGCTGGGCGAGTGCGAGGAACGCTTTGATGTTGGGAGGCGTGGGGTCGGCGATTGCCGTGGCTGCTGCCACGGCGGTATTGGCGAGCAGTTGAGTCGCCGGGTCCCCGCTAGGGGTGGCGGCTTGGGCGGCGTCGGCGAGTTGCGGGCGGGCGGCGCCGCGAACGGGAATCGCCCCGCCGACGGAGGCAGCTCGGGCGGCGTCAGCCGCGAAGACGGTGGCGTCGTCTGCGTGGCCGGCGGCGAGCGCCCACCATGCCAAGCCAGCGAGCACCAGGGGCTGGCCCTCGGAAAGACCCGCCTCTTGGTAATGACCGTCTGCCGCATCGAGCAGCGCGCGCGACCGCGTCAGGTCGCCGAGGCGACGGGCGACCGCCGCCTGACCGACCATCGCGTCGGCTGACAGCCACGGGTTGAAGCAGCATCCGATCGCTTCGTCGTACAGACGGTCAGCTAGGGCGTCGTCCCCTTGCCTGGCCCGCAGCCCGGCGAGAGCGACGAGGCTGAACGGCACGTAGAGGCGCTGCCCCGTAGCGCGGCATCGCTCCAGGAGCGCTTCGTAGGCGACCGCGGCCCCATCGAGGTCGCCCCGGGCCGCGGCGATCCCGGCGAGGGCGTTCAACGGAGAGACGACCAACAGGACCTCCCCCTCGGCGTCGAAGCGTTTGACGCTGGAGCGGGCGGCTGACTCCGCGTCCTCCAGGCGCCCCAGTGACGCCAGGTTCCAGGCGACGATCAGGTCGTGCGCGGCGAGGAGCCAGCCGTGGCCGGCCGGTGCCAGCAGATCGTGGGCCTCGGCCAACAGCTCGAGTGATCGTTCGAACTCGTGCGCCCGCACCAGCACCGTCGCACCCAGCACCAGCCCGTTCGCCAGCCGCCCCCGGTCGTGGCTGGCCCTCAAGTCAGCGACGGCCTGCTCGCATTCAGCGGCGCCCGCCGCTGGGCTAGACGACATCCCCACGCAATAGCCGTGCCAGCCGTGCGCGGTCGCGGCGAGCTCCCCGCGACGCGGTCCGTTCGTGCCCAGGGCGTCACCGAGCCAGCGCGCTCCTTCCGCGAAGTCGGTGTTGATCCACCACAGCCAGGCCATCCCGGACGCGAGCGACAGCGCCGCGTCAGCATCGCCGGTGGCGATGAACCAGTCGAGCGCGGCCCGCAGGTTGCCCACCTCCGGGGTGAGACGGTCTCGCCACATCGGTCCGGTGGCGCCTCGCAGACCGTCGTGGGCTTCCTCCGCCAGTTGCCGGCAATACTCCGCGTGGCGGGTGCGCATGGCGTTGACCTCACCGGATTCCTCGAGGCGTTCCCGGCCGTACTGCCAAAGCGTCTCGTGCTGGGTGAACCGGGTCTCGCCAGCGGCGTCGGCGGCGGTGACGAGGGATTTGTCGACCAGTCGGCTGACCACATCCAGGATCTCGCCGGCTGGGACCTGGTCGTCGGCGCAGACCGCCTCGGCGGCTGTCAGCTCGCAGCCGCCGGAAAACACGGCAAGCCGGTTGAACAGGACGCGTTCGTCGTCGAACAGCAGGTCGTAGCTCCAGTCCACCACCGCCCGCAGCGATTGCTGGCGGGGCAGGGCGGTGCGGGCCCCTCCGGTGAGCAGCCGGAACCGGTCGTCGAGGCGTTGCGCCACTGTGGCCAATGTCAATGCGCGCAGGCGGGCGGCCGCGAGCTCGACCGCCAGGGGCAGGCCATCCAGTCGACGACAGATGTCCTCGATGACCCGACGGGTGCGATCGTCCGCGGTGAACCCGGGTCGCACCGCTCGGGCGCGCTCGACGAACAGCTCGACGGCGGCCGGCGGGGCCAAACCGCCCACCGCCACCAGAACTTCGCCGGGAACACCCAGCGGCTCGCGGCTCGTTGCGATCAACCGAAGCGCGGGCACCGATCCGACCAGGGTGTCGGCCAGGGCGGCCGCCTGACCGATGACGTGTTCGCAATTGTCCATGACGATGACCAATGAGCGACCGGCCAGGTGGCGAACGATGAGCTCGACCGTCGACCCCGCACGCTGAGCGCCCGGGACGCTCAACGCACTCGCCCCGAGCGCGACGGCCACGGCCGCCGCCACCCCCTCGGGTTCGACCACGCCAGCCAGCTCGACCAGCCAGGCGCCATCTCGGTGCTCGTCACGCAGGGCGCCGGCCGCCTCCACCGCCAGACGGGTCTTGCCAGCCCCACCAGGGCCGATCAGGGTCACGAGCCGGTGCGAGCGGACCGCCTCGCACAGCTGCTCCAGCTCGTCGCGGTCAATGAACCGACTCAGCTGCGCTCGCAGGTTGCCGGTGGCCGTCGGTCCGGAAGAGATCGGCGGCCGGGCCGGGGTCGACAGAGTGAGCGCGGGGTCCTGGGCCAGGACTCGGGCCTGCAGCTCTCTCAACGCGGGACCGGGTTCGATGCCGAGCTCGTCGACCAACCGGTCGCGGGCTTCGGTATAGGCGCGCAGCGCCTCGGCCTGCCTCCCGGCGCGATACAGGGCGAGGATGAGCAGCTCCCACAGCCGTTCGCGCAGTGGATGTTCGCGGCACAAGGCCTCCAGTTCCCCGACGAGCTCTCCATGGAGCCCCAACACCAGATCCGCTCCGGCGCGAGCCTCGATCGCCACCAGGGTCAGCTCGTCCAGATGCGCGCGTTCGGCGTCCGCGAAGCCGGCATAGGCGAACTCGGCCAGCGGCTCCCCCCGCCGCAGCGCCAGCGCCTCCCCGAGCGCCGCTGACGCCAACGCCGCCTCGCCCTCCTCCAC
>JADGPO010000038.1 GCA_017882405.1 Solirubrobacteraceae bacterium
CACGATCGGCAACCGCCTGGCCTCGGAGTTCATCCCCATGCCCGGCGTCGCCGAGTCCGAGCTCGCTGAGGTCGCACAGCTCTCTTCGCTGGCCGATGAGACACCCGAGGGCCGCTCGATCGTGGTGCTGGCCAAGCAGTACGGCATCCGCGAGCACGACATGGCCGACCTGCACGCCGAATTCGTCCCCTTCACCGCCCAGACTCGGATGAGCGGCGTCGACCCCGGCGGCCGGCAGCTGCGCAAGGGCGCCGGGGACGCTGTCATCGCGTTCGTGGAGGCCGAGGGCGGCCGGCCGCCCCGGGAGCTGCGCGAGACGCTTGACCGGATCGGCCGCGAGGGCGGCACCCCGCTCGCCGTCTCCCGCGACTCGCAGGTGCTGGGCGTGATCTACCTCAAGGATACGATCAAGGAGGGCATGCGCCAGCGCTTCGACCAGTTGCGCGCGATGGGGATCCGCACGGTGATGATCACCGGGGACAACCGCCTCACCGCCGCCAAGATCGCCGAGGAGTCGGGCGTCGACGACTTCCTGGCCGAGTCCACCCCGGAGGCCAAGCTGGCGCTCATCAAGCAGGAGCAGGCCTCGGGCCGGCTGGTGGCGATGACCGGAGATGGCACCAACGATGCCCCCGCGCTGGCCCAGGCCGACGTGGGCGTGGCCATGAACAGCGGCACTCAGGCGGCCCGCGAGGCCGGGAACATGGTCGACCTGGACTCCAACCCGACGAAACCTCGGCACGCCCCGCTCCGCTTTGATCTCGGCGATCGTGTTCAACGCGATCGTGATCCCGATGCTGATCCCGCTGGCGCTGCGCGGCGTGCGCTACCGGCCTATCGGGGCCAGCGCGCTGCTGCGGCGCAACCTGTGGATCTACGGCCTGGGCGGTCTTATCGCCCCGTTCATCGGGATCAAGCTGATCGACCTCATCGTCCACAACCTGCTGGGGGCATAGGTGTGGGGGGACGCCACAAGGTCTTCTTGGGCATGGCCGCCGGCGTGGGCAAGACCTACCGCATGCTGCAGGAGGGGCGCGCCGAGGCCGAGGCGGGACGCGACGTGGTGATCGGCTACCTGGAGCCGCACGGCCGCGCCGAGACCGTGGCGCAGGCCGACGGGCTGGACCTGGTGACGCGACGACAGCTGCGCTACCGGGACACCGTCCTGGCGGAGATGGACCTGCCGGCGATCCTGCGCCGCGCGCCGGAGCTGTGCCTGATCGACGAGCTGGCTCACACCAACGCGCCGGGGACAGAGCACCCCAAGCGCTATCAGGACGTGGCCGACGTGCTGGCGGCCGGGATCGACGTGTTCTCGACCGTCAACGTGCAGCATCTGGAAAGCCTCAACGACCAGGTCGCCGAACTGACCGGCACACGCGTGCGCGAGACGCTTCCCGACTCCGTGTTGTCCGACGCCGACGACGTGGTCCTGATCGACATCACGCCGGAGTCGTTGATCGAGCGCCTGCAGGCCGGCAAGGTCTACCCCGCCGAGCGCATCCCCGGGGCGCTCAACAACTTCTTCAAGCTGGAGAACCTCTCCGCCCTGCGGGAGGTGGCGCTGCGCCAGGTCGCCGAGGAGATCGAGTCCAAGCGATCGCTCGGCGGTGAGCCCGGGACCGGCGGGGGCCGGTTCCGGGGGCGCGAGGAGCGGTTGATCGACGGCGCCGCGCCCCAGGCGATCGGCGAGCGGCTGCTGGCGCTGGCCAGTCCCCAGCCCAGCGCCCAGCGGGTGGTGCGCCGAGCGTGGCGCTCGGCCCAGCGGCTCGGAGCCGAGCTGGACGTGCTGTGGGTGGCCGGCGACGACACCCCGGGGGAAGCCGAGCGCGAGCACCTGGCGGCCCTGCGTCGCCTGACCTCGGTGCTGGGCGCTCACCTGCTGGTGGAGCGCGGCGATGACGTGGTCGCGATCGTCCAGCGGGTGGTGCGCGAGCGCGGCACCACCTACGTGCTGATCGGCGCGCCCGAGCCCCGCAGCGCCTGGCGACGGTTGACGTCTGCGGCCCTTCCGGCGCAGCTGCTGAGCGCTCTGCCGGGCGTGGACCTGCGGATCGTGGCCAACCGCACCGAGCGACGGGCGGCGGGCGACCGATGACGGCGATCCTGGTCGCGGCGGTGGGCGTGCTGACGGTGGCGCTGGCGGCGCTGGCGGCGCGCCATTGGCGCTATGGGCGGCGGGAACCGGCGCCTCCGCCCAGCGGGACGCAGCGGATCCTCTTCCCGTTCATCGCCTCGTCGCTCTCGAGCCGGGCGCTGGACGCGGCGCTGCGCCTGGCTCGAGCCGAGGATGCGACGCTGATGCCGGTGTTCCTGGCGCGAGTGCCGCTGACGCTCCCGCTGGACGCCCCGCTGCCGCGCCAGTCGCAGGTCGCGATTCCGCTGCAGGAGGCGATCGAGCATCGGGCGAGCGCCTTCGGGGTGCCGGTCGACGCGCGGATCGAGCGGGGGCGTACCTACCGCCACGCGCTGCGTCAGACGATCGCTCACGAGCGCTATGAGCGGATCGTCGTGGCCGCCGCGGCGCACGGCGGCCAGCCCGGCTTCGGTGCCGACGACGTGGCCTGGTTGCTGGACAACGCGCCGGGGGACATCGTGGTCCTGCGCCCGGGCTCCGAGGATCGGCCGCTGCCCGTCGCGCAGCCGGATCGCGGTCGTCTTCACCGGCGGTCGCTCGCCGCCCGCACCGCGTCCGATGGCGGCGACGACCGCGCCCCGACCACGAGAATGATGATCAGTCGTGGAGCTTGAACGGCATCGTCGCCACGATCACGTCGGTGCGCGCCCGGAGTACCGCCGCCAGGAGCCGTCCCCGCTGATTGTGGAGGATCTCGTGGTGGCGCTTTCGGGGCACGATCTCGGGAATCAGAACCATCACCACGGCGTCGGGCTCCTCGATCGAGTCGATGTAGCGCAGCACCGTGCGGATCAGCGAGCGATGCTCGTCGATGACGACTTCGATCGGCGGGCCGCACTGCCAGTTGGCCCAGTCGGCGTCGATCCTCTCTTTCTCCTCCTCGTCGGCGGCCACCGCCAGCGCGACGACGGTGCCGCCGAGCGAGATGGCGACGCTCACCGCCTTCTCGGTCAGCAGGTTGACCGTCGAGCTGGGGACGATCACGATGCTCTCGCGCTTGACGGGCATCGGCGGCGTCAGCCCCAGGCGCAGCTCGCGGGCGACGACTTTGTAGTAGGCCTCGGTGCGCGCGAACAGGAGCACCAGCAGCGGCACCGCCACCACCACCACCCACGCCCCCGCCAGGAACTTGGTCGCCAGGAACACGACCACCGCGAGCCCGGTGAACACGGCCCCAACCGCGTTGACCGAGACCCGCAGCTGCCAGAGGTGCGGGCGCTGCTCGCGCCAGAAGCGCACCAGTCCCACCTGGCTGAGGGTGAAGCCGACGAACACCCCGATCGCATACAGCGGGATCAGCTCGTTGATCTTGGCGTCGACGGCCACCAGCAGCACCGCAGCCGCCACGGCGAGCGCAAGGATCCCGCCGCGGTACACCGGGTGCTCGGCGCGCAGGTAGAAGACGTGCGGCAGCCGGTGGTCGCGGGCCAACAGGCTCATGAGCACCGGCAGGCCGCCGAAGCTGGTGTTCGCGGCGACGCCGAGCACGATCGTCACCGCCAGGTTGGAGACGTAGAACGCCCACCCCTTGCCCAGCGAACCGGCCGTCAGCTGGGAGAGGATGGTGACCCCACCCCGGGGCTCGACGTGGTGGATGTGCACGACGACGGCCAGCCCGATGAGCATCGCGCCGAGGAGGCATCCGAGCAGCACCTCGGTGCGTTGAGCGGTGCGGGAGCGGGGCTCCTTGAACGACGGCACACCGTTGGCGATCGCCTCGATCCCGGTGAGCGCCGAGCAGCCGTTGGCAAACGCCTTGAGCAACAGGATGATCCCCACCGCCTCGGTGGCGTGAAACGGCGCCAGGCTCTTGCCGATGTGGGCCTTGGTGTGCGGGTCGACGATCCCGATCACGATCACCGCCACGACGCTGACCACGAAGACCGTCACCGGCACCATCAGCAGCTTCGCCGACTCGGCGATGCCGAACATGTTGACCGCGGTCAGCACCGCCAGCGAGATCAGCGCCACCGCCAGCACGTGGTTGGCCAGCGACGGGAAGATGCTGGCCAGGCTCGCCGCCCCGGCGGCCAGGCTGACTGCGACGGTGAGCACGTAGTCGACGACCAGCGACGCCGCAGCGAGCAGCGCCGGCCACCGTCCCAGGCTGCGCTTGGAGACCGCGTAGGCGCCGCCGCCATCGGGATGGGCGGCGATCACCTGCGTGTAGGAGACCACCAGGAGCGCCAGCAGGGCGGTGATCGCGAGCGTCAGCGGCAGCGTGAAGCGCAGCGCGCTGACGCCACCGGCGACGAGCACCACCATCATCGCCTCCGGCCCATAGGCGACGCTCGAGAGCGCGTCGACGCTCAGCGCCGCCAGCCCGCCGAGCACCCCCAGCTCGTGGCCCTCCTCGGAGTGCTTGCCCGTCCGCGGCCGGTTGCCGCCGCGCACCGGACCGCCCGACCGGACCAGAGGTGGAATCCCGCTCTTCCCCCCGGAGGGCGCCGATCCGCGGGCGCTCACTCGCTCACGCCCCTGGGGGCGTGGTGGAGCCGCGCTCCCGCAGCTCGGGCGCGATGACCACCCGCCGGCGCACCGACGCGTCGCCCTCCATCGCCGCCAGCAGCATCTGCACCGCCACCTCGATCAGCCGCTTGGAGCCCCAGCTGAAGCTCGTCAGCGGCGGCGAGAGCAGCGTCGAGATGGGGTGATCGTCGTAGCCGATCACCGACAGCTCCGCCGGGATCGCAACGCCCAGCTCCCGGGCCGCGGCATAGACGCCGTAGGCGATCGAGTCCGAGAAGCAGAACACCGCCGTCGGGCGGGGGGCCTCGGTCAGCAGCCGGTTGGCCAGCTCGGTCGCCTCGCGCAGCTCGTAACGCGCCGTGACAACCTGGACCTCCAGCCCAAGGCGGTCGGCCTCGGAGACCACGAACAGCTCCGCCGGCCGGTCGTTGGTGGGCGATCCCGGGGGTCGGAGCACCGCGACCCGGCGATGGCCGAGGGCATGCAGGTGCTCGAGCGCGCGGCGAACCCCGGCGCGGTTGTCGAACAGCACCTCGCCGGCCGTCGCGGCGCCCGCCAGCCGTTCCCCGATCGAGACCACCGGCAGGGCGCCCGCCAGCACTGACCAGAACGGGTCAGACGGGTCCACCGGGAACAGGATCAGGCCGTCTATCTGCTGGTCGCGCAGCTGGCCGGCGAGGATCCGCTGGCGCTCGGGGTCGCCGCCGGCATCGAGAATCAGCCCGTAGCGCTCGTGCTCGAACAGCACCCGGCCGGCCTCGGCCACCAGGCGCTGCTGCCACAGGTCCTCCAGCGACGGACCGAGGATCCCGACCATCCCGGTGCGGCCGCTGGCCAGCGCGCGGGCGATCGGATTGGCCTCGTAGCCGAGCTCGGTGGCGACCCGGCGCACGCGCTTCTGCGTCTGCTCGGACACCTGAAGCCCTCGCAGGGCGTATGAGACAGCGGCCGGAGACACCCCGGCGGCGTCGGCCACCTCGCGAATCGTCACGCGCTTGGTGGGGTTCACCGTACGAAAGGATACGGCTCCACCATCTCTCGACCCGCCGGCTGGACAAACACCCTCGGCCCCAGGGATGAGATTTGCCCGGAGGCCTTGACGCCGACCGTGTTAACCGCTTCACTGAAACGGTTCATGGAATGTCTCTCCACGGGTTGACCACGGACGTCCACCAGCACCTCTGGCCGCC
>JADGPO010000181.1 GCA_017882405.1 Solirubrobacteraceae bacterium
CAGGACTCAGACCCGCGGGAGTTCATGGAGAACCTCAAGGTCGACCTGTTCGGGGACGAGGTGTTCGTGTTCACCCCCAAGGGGGAGGTCAAGTCGCTGGCCTCCGGAGCGACGCCGCTGGACTTCGCCTACGAGATCCACACCGACGTGGGGCACCGCTGCGTGGGCGCCAAGGTCAACGGCAGGATCGTCCCGCTGTCCTATCAGCTGCGTTCGGGGGACATCGTCGAGGTGCTCACCTCCAAGCGCGAGCGGGGGCCGTCACGCGACTGGCTGGCGCTCGTCAAGACCACCCGGGCGCGCAACAAGATCAAGGCGTGGTTCAAGGCCGAGTCGCGACGCGACACCGAGCACTCGGGACGCGAGCTGCTCCAGGACCACCTGCGCAAACAGGGCCTGCCGGCGCAGAAGCTGGTCGGCTCCCCACTGCTGGCCGACGTGATCCGCGAGATGGGCTTCCAGAAGGGCGACGACTTCTACATCGCGCTGGGCGGCGCCAAGATCTCGCCCAAGGTCGTCGTCAACAAGGTGATGCAGCGCCTCAAGCAGGGCGAGGCCGCCGAGTCCGAGCCCACCGCGGCCGATGACCTGCTCCAGACCAACCGCCGCCGCACCCGGCCGACCACCTCCTCGACCCGCTTCGGCATCTCGGTCGAGGGCATCGACGAGGTGATGCTCCGGCTGGCCAAGTGCTGCCGGCCCGTGCCCGGTGACCCGATCGTCGGCTACATCTCGCTGGGACGCGGGATCACGATCCACCGCGAGGACTGTCCCAACGTGGCCGTGCTCCGCAAGGATCCCGACCGCTTCACGCGCGTCTCGTGGGACGGCGACGCCGATACGGCGTTCCGGGTCGAGATACAGGTCGACGGCTGGGATCGCCATCGCCTGCTGGAGGACATGACCCGCACGTTCGCCGAGGTGGGGATCAACATCCTCGACGCGCGTTGCACGGTCAACCACCCGATGGTCAAGAACCGGTTCGTGGTCGAGGTGGGGGACACCCGCACCCTGGACCAGGCGATCACCCGCCTGCGCAACATCGACGCAGTGTTCGACGCCTACCGCGTCACCCCCGGCGCGGCCTGATCGGGCGGAGGACGGCGGCCCGGGGAGCCGCGGCCGAGGCGAGGTTGCGCTGACCGCGGCGGCAGGCTGGGCGGCGGCGGGGTGGTGCGCGGCGGGTCGGCACTCGGCTGGCCCGGCGCCAGGCGGGGCGGGGCGAGGCGTCGCGGGTCGACCGTGAGCCGAGCCACCTGCGCGGTCGGCAGCTTGGTGAACATCACCACCTTGCCGGCCGTGAGCGTCTTGATCTCGTTGGGGTGCACGACCGGCTGCTCCTCGAGCCGGCGGGTACCCTGGCTCAGCCCCGGCCGGGCGAACAGCCCGCGCATGTTCTCGGTCTCCACCCATGCCCACTCGGTGCCCGCCAGCTGGGAGATCATCGTCGCCGAGGCGTGCACCTCCTGGCGGTGGGCCAGCGTGACGCCGACGATGCCCATCACCTGGTCACGAAAGCCGCGCCCCGCTCGCTCCAGGTCGCTGAGCTCCTGCGTGGCGATGATCGTGCTGACACCCGCCTCGCGCCCGCGGGCGAGGAGAGCGAGCACATTGTCGGCCCCGAGCGCCGAGAACTCGTCGATGGCGACCGTGGCCGGCAGCGTACCGCCACTCAGCTTGCCGGAGGCCTGCAGCCGGTAGCCGGCGGCGCTCGTCAGCCCCTGGATGGCCAGCGCTCCGAGCTGGGCGGCGAGCGTGCCGTATACGCTCGAGTTGAGGCTGACCAGCAGGACATCGCCGCCCTTCAGCCCCTCCTGCAGATCGAACGCCGGGCCGGGACCGGCGGCCAGGTACGGGGCGGCGGTCGATTCGCTGAGGACGGCCAGCCGCGTTCCCAGCCCGCGTGCCGCGCTCTCCTGGTCGCGCGTCAGGCCGCCCAGGTAGTCGCTGACGCGCTCGGCGAGCGCCGGCGACACGTGACGCAGGTGTGCCGCCAGCCGCCGGGGCTCCATCGCTCTAACCACCTCGTCGAGCTGGGCCGGGCGGTCCGGATGGGCGGCGTGCAGGACCGAGAACACCGTCTGCAGGTAGCGCTCGGCGGCCCGCTGGTAATGGGGCTCGGAGAAGCGCTCGGTGGAGATGAGCATGTCCTTGAGCGCCGTGGCGTTGCCGTGGGCCAGCGGGTTCCAGTGGCTCGGACCGTCCGGCGTCCACACGCGCAGCCCCCGCCCGGCGGCGGCAGCCGCCCGTCCGAGCTCGCGCGCGAACGCCGGCGAGCCCTTCATGTCAAGCGCGACCACCGGCCGTCCCTGGGCGATGTGATCGGTCAGGACCGTCAGCATCGTCGTCGACTTGCCCGAGCCGCTGGCCCCGACGATCAGCGCGTGCGCCGCCAGTTGCTCGTCGGACAGCGTCACCGAGCGCCCCGCGCGATCGCGGCCGAGGGCGACGCTCGCTCCCGGCGTGGCCCGGCGCGCGTTGGCGGACCGGCGGATCCTCCCATGGCGGCGCACGGCCAGGCCGATCCGGCCGGCGACGAGCCCCGCGGCGACGCTCGCGGCGATCGGGAACGGGATCGTCAGCAGCCCGAGAAAGAGCGCCAGCCCGAGGTAATCGCGCCAGCGCCTGGCCGGACCGTGACGCGGCCGGGGCCTCACCAGCGCGCGGCCGGACCCTGACCAGGCCGTGGCCTCATCGCGCCGTCTCCATCGCCGCCGGCGGGCGCCGGGCGGCGCGGGCCGTCTCGCCGGCGGCCCGCTGGGCATCGTGGCCGAGCCCCACCTGCTCCACGCGCACCCGGTCGCTGATCCCCACTCGGCGCACCGACTCCTGGAGGGCGCGCCGGCGGGAGGGATGGTCGACAAGGTACACGACGGCATCGATCCGGGGGTCGGCCGAATAGGCGGCGAGGATCTGCTCGCGGCGCCGCGGCTCCTTGGTGCTCAGCTCAAGCTCGAAGGCGACCCGGTGACCGGTGGCGGTCGTCACCACGAGGTCGGGATAGTGCAGCCGCTGCCGTCCGTCGCGGCCCACGCTGCCGAGACGCACCCCGTGCGTCTCGGCTCGCTCGTCGCCCCGGCGGTCCTCGGACCGCATCCGCCGTTCGGACACGATCTCGCTGAGCGGGCCGAAGACGCCCCGCTCGGCGGCCACTGCGAGCCAGGCCAGGCCCGCGTCATGGCGGTAGGTCGACAAATCGACCGTGCGCGGTCGCGGAAGGTCTGAACGGATCGCTCGGAGCGCCGCCGTCGTCACCTGGTAGAGCGGCGGCTCCTCGCGCAACGGCTGGGCGTCGACGAGATAGCCGGCCGCGCGGAGCGCGCGCATCCGGGTGCTCGCCGCGTCGCGGCTGATGGCGAGCAGGCGCGCCAGGTGGTCGGCCAGCACGAACCGATGCTCGGCGGCGAAGGCCAGCATCCGCTGGTCTCGCTCGGTGATCTGGACTCGTCCCACCCCGGCAATAGGCCGCGGCGGGCGGAGGTTCACCCCCCTCGACGATCGGCTCGTGCTGCCGTGCGCGCGGCATCCCGCGTCGCCCAGCGGCACGGCCGACGCGTCATCCGACTGGCGCCTAGCCGGTGTTGACGGCCTGGAAGTCGCTGCCCTTGAGCCGCTGGAGCTCGTGGAGCGCGACCTCGTTCCAGCGTTGGCTGGGGGCGCCGGAGACGAACCAGGCGGGACCGTTGTCGGCCAGGATCATGCCGTAGCGCTTGAGCGCGACGGCGATGACGCGGGCCTGATCGGGCAGGTGCGAGACGTTGAGCGACGGTCGGAGCCTGACCCGCAGACCCATCGGCGGGGCGTTGGGCAGGCTGCAGTGCTCGGAGTAGTGGCGCGCGGGGTAGACGTAGCGGGGTGCGGTGCAGGGCGCGGAGAAGCGCAGCGCATGGTTGATCGCGCCCGCCCTTACCTCGCTGTAGCGCGCCAGGCCGGGGAGGATCGGCAGGCCGGCGGCGTCGGCCGAGGTCCAGCCGGTGGGGCGCAGACGGTCCGAGCGCATGTTGAAGATCGCTCCCGAGCCGGCCGTCCATCCCTCGCCGTGGGACAGCGGATGGGCGTCGTAGAGCTCGTAGTCGGTGCACGTGGCGGGGTCGATCGCGATCACGTGACGGTCGCCGGTGGCGTTGGGCCCGCCTTCGATCGGCATGTTGGGCGGCAGCGGGTACGGCCCGCGGTCGGACTGCGCGGCATAGGCGAACTTGGCCCGCACGCGCGGTGCCGAACCAGACACGACCGCGAACGGGATCCCCTGGGGGGCGCCGGCATACCTGGGGCCGAAGCCCGGGTGCACGGTGTTGTCGAGGCCGATGGCGGCGACGGTGTTCGCCGAGTCGGGCGCCACCGGCAGCTGGTCGACCCGCTGGTTCCAGGGGCTGTCGGCGGGGAACACCGGGCAGCCGCCCACCGTGGGGATGGCCGGCTGGGGCTCCGGGCCCGCGTGCGCGAGGGCGGGCACGAGCAGGGAGAGAGGGGCGAGAATCGCCAGAAGTCGTCTGAGCATGGGCGGGAGCGGGGCAGGCTGACCAGCGGGAACGACCAGAGGGTTCCCACCAACCCCCACACCAGAAACATGACGATGCTTTTGCGCCGGAGATAGGGGGCTTTTAGATCTGAATCCCGTGCGGGCCCCGCGGGCGCCGCGTCAGGCGACGGGGAGCATGCCGCCCGTCAGCACGGCGATCTGGATTCATCCCACCTGGGCGAGAGGCCGCGGCGGGCGAGGATTCACCCCCCGGGGTGGGGTAACGACTTCGTGTCGACGACCTGGAAGTCGCGGCCGGTGAGACGGCCGAGCTCGTGGAGCGCGGCATCGTCCCAGCGCGCGTTGGGAGCGCCGGAGATGTACCACGGCGAGCCGTTGTCGGCCAGGATCATGCCGTAGTGCTGGAGCGCCCGAGCGACAATGCGAGCCTGGCGGGGCAGATGAGAGATGTTCACCGATCCCTTGAGGCGGACCCGCAGGCCCATCGGCGGGTCGCCCGGATGGCTGCAGGTGGCCGCCTGGTGGCGCGCCGGATAGACGTAGCGGGCGGTGGTGCACGGCGCGGTGAAGCGCAGCGCGTGGTTGATCGCGCCCGCCCTTACCTCGCTGTAGCGCGCCAGACCGGGGAGAATCGGCAGGCCGGCGGCGTCGGCCGAGGTCCAGCCGGCGGGGCGCAGACGGTCCGAGCGCAGATGGAAGATCGCGCCCGACCCCGCGGTCCACCGCGCTCCCCCGTCCACCGGATGGGCGTCGTAGAGCTCGTAGTCGGTGCACGTCGAGCGGTCGACGACGATGACGTGACGGTCGGCGGTCGACGCGTTCCCACCCTCGATCGGCACGTGGCGCGGCAGTGGGTAGGGCCCCCGGTCAGACTCGCTGGCGGAGGAGGTGAACCGCACCGGGACCCTGGGGGTGCTCCCGGAGACCACGGCATAGGGAATCCCGTTGGGCGCCCCGTTGTACACCGTGCCGAAGTCCGGGTGCACGAGGTCGCTGAGCCCGATGCGGGCGATCGTCTGCGCCGAGCTGCCGGCCACCGGCAGCCGGTCGACGCGCTGGTTCCACGGGTTGTCGGCCGGGAGCACCGGGCACCCGGCCAGCGTGGGCGTCCGGGTGCCGGAGCCCGCACCCGTAGTAGCGGGCGTCCGCGGGTCAGACCCCGCACCGGCGACGGTGGGCGCGGTCAGCAACACACCGACAGACAGGAGGAGAAGGCGATGAAGCATCGGGCGGCCAGCCTAGTGGCTCACGGGGCCGATTCGGTGCGGCTTGGGGCGATTGGGTGAAATTGGGGCTCCCGGCGGCCGAGCTTCACCCAATCCTTGAGGGGCCTCGGCGGGCCCCCGTCCGGATCAGGCGATGACGAGCATGCCGCCGGGCAGGACGGAGAAATCAGCCTCCCGCACGTCGCCGATGTAGTCGCCGTCGACCTGCAGGGGCAGGAGGCGCTCGTCGGCGGAGCGCACCCGCAGCGATTCGACGTCGCGAAAGCCGTGCACGCGGCGGTGCTTCACCAGGCGGGCGCGCTTGGAGAGCGCGCGCCAGGTGATCGTGGGGATGTCGATCGGGCTGGCCCGCTGCAGCACCAGCCCGGCGAGGTCGGCGCTGTCGAGCGTCGCACCCTCGCCCATGTGGACCGGGCGGTTGCCGAAGTACGTATAGGGCTCGGCGTTCTGGACGATCGCGGTCACGCCGGGGACGGTCTCGCCGTCGAGCTCGGCCTCCAGCCGTGGCGGGTGCACCACGTAATGGCGGTGAACCGTGTGCGTCGCCGTCCAGGCGTAGTAGTACTCGCCGACGCGCGCCTTGAGTCGCGGGTGGGCGTCGACGCGCTTGACCACCGAGGCGTCGAGGCCGACTCCCGCCGAGAACAGGAAGTAGCGCTCGTTGACCTTGCCCACGTCAACGTGCCGCGGGTGCCAGTAGTGGGCCAGGCCGAGGAGGTGCTCGGTGGCGTCGACCACGTCGGTGGGGATCCCCAGCATCCGGCAGTACACGTTGGTGCGTCCACCCGGCAGGCAGCACAGCGGTGTGTCGGAGCCGACCAGGCCGTTGGCCGCCTCGTTGACCGTTCCGTCGCCGCCGAAGGCGACGACCACGTCGTAACCCTCCTGGGCGGCCTCGCGGCACAGCACGGTCGCGTGGCCGCGAGCCTCGGTGTCGACCGCGTGGACCTCGTAGCGGCCCCGCAGCGCGTACACGACCAGGTTCTTGAGCCGGTCGGACACCGTGGTGGCGTAGGGGTTGACGATCACCAGCATGCGGCGGCTGGGCGTCGAGTCGTCCTCGAGGCCCAGCAGCGTCTCCAGCCGCGTGAGCGCATCGGTCGTGGCAGAGGTCGTCAACGCATGCTCAACACCGCTCATCGACCCGCGTTACGTCCGCGGCACGGAAGGCGCGCCGATCGCCTGTATATACTGGCGTATATAGCAGTACGCATCCAGAGGGGTGGAGGGATATGGCCCTACGAAACCCCGGCAACCTCCCGCAAGGGAACGGTGCCAATTCCATTCAGGCTCCAACTACAAAGCCTGGGAGATGTGGCAGGGCGGTTTCTACGGACCTCCGACCACAGACCCCGGCGGAGGATTTATTTAAAGATGCCGCCAGAGTCTCTTCGCTGCAAGGAATGCCAGACCA
Organism: Solirubrobacteraceae bacterium; assembly: GCA_017882405.1. The sequence continues at coordinate 7,124 of JADGPO010000181.1, forward strand.
CCTATCCGCTTGACGCGCGCTACGTGTGCGAGCGGTGCTTCGGCCCGCTCGAGGTCGCCTATACCGCGCGCGACGATGTCGACCCCGACGCGCTGCGCCGCCGGATTCAGGCCGGCCCCCACTCGCTGTGGCGCTACGGCGACTTCCTGCCGGTGTCGAGCGCGCCCAAGAACGCGCTGCCGGCCGGCTGGACGCCGCTGATGCGCGCCGACCGCCTGGCCGAGCATCTCGGCCTGGATGAGGTGTGGATCAAGAACGACGCCGCCAACCCGACGCACTCGTTCAAGGACCGGGTGGTGTCGATCGCCCTGGCGCGGGCGCGGGAGCTGGGCTACAGCACGATCGCGTGCGCCTCGACGGGAAACCTGGCCAACGCGGTGGCGGCCCACTCGGCGGCTGCGGGTCTTGAGTCCTATGTCTTCATTCCCTCCAACTTGGAGGAGCAGAAGATCCTCGCCACCGGCGTGTACGGGACCAACGTGGTCGGCGTCAACGGCAACTACGACGACGTCAACCGGCTGTGCACCGAGCTCTCGGGCGAGCACGACTGGGCGTTCGTGAACATCAATATGCGGCCGTACTACGCCGAGGGCTCCAAGACCCTGGCCTACGAGACGGCCGAGCAGCTCGGCTTCCAGCTGCCCGACCGCGTGGTGGCGCCGATCGCCTCGGGCTCACTGTTCACCAAGATCGCCCGCGGCTTTCAGGAGTGGATGGACCTCGGGCTGCTGGACGGCAAGCTGCCGGTGTTCAACGGCGCCCAGGCCGACGGCTGCTCGCCGGTGGCCACCGCGTTCGCCGACGGGCAGGACTTCTGCCGGCCCGTCAAGCCCGACACGATCGCCAAGTCGCTGGCGATCGGCAACCCCGCCGATGGCCCCTATGCGCTGGAGCTGGCGCGGCGGTCCGGCGGCAGCATCGACTCGGTCTCCGACGACGAGATCCGGGAGGGCATCCGGCTGTTGGCGCAGACCACCGGCATCTTCACCGAGACCGCCGGCGGCGTCACCACCGCCGTCCTGAGCAAGCTCGCGCGGCACGGCGACATCGACCCCTCAGAGCGCGTAGTGGTCTACATCACGGGCGAGGGCCTCAAGACGCTGGACGCCGTCCGCGGCACGTTCGAGACCTGGCAGATCGAGCCCACGGTGGGCTCGTTCGAGGCCGCGGCCGAGCGTATCGGCGCTCTTGCCTAAGATGTGCCGGCGACAATGCCCGTCAAGGTAAAGATTCCGACACAGCTGAGGGCCGCCACCGACGGCGAGGCCCTGGCGTCCGTCGACGGCGCCACCGTCGGCGAGGTGCTGGATGCCCTGTACGAGCGCTTCGGCGAGCTGCGCAGCCGGATCGCGGAGGACGGCGGGCTGCGGCGCTTCGTCAACGTCTACGTCGACGGGGAGGACATCCGCTTCCTCGACGGCCTGGAGACGCAGGTCAAGGACGGCGACGAGGTCACGATCCTGCCGGCGGTCGCCGGCGGCTGAGCCCGGCCCATGCAGTCGTCGCCTACTGGGCCGCGGCCGACGTGCCCAGGCCCACCGGGCAGCTGACGCCGGTTCCGCCGAGACCGCAGTAGCCCCACGGGTTCTTGTGCAGGTACTGCTGGTGGTAGTCCTCGGCGTAGTAGAACGGGTGAGCGGGAGCCGATTCGATCTCGGTGGTGATCCCGGGATAGCCCTTGGCCTTCAGCTGCTCGTTGTAGGCATCCCTTGAGGCCTCGGCCAGCTGACGGTGCTCGTCGGTGTCCCAGTAGATCGCCGAGCGGTACTGGGTGCCGAGGTCGTTGCCCTGGCGCATGCCCTGGGTGGGGTCGTGGTTCTCCCAGAACAGCTTGAGGATCTGCTCATAAGAGGTCTTGGCGGGGTCGAAGACCACCAGCACCGCCTCAGTGTGGCCGGTGCTGCCGCTGCAGGTCTCCTCGTAGGAGGGGTTGGGGGTGTAGCCACCGGCGTAGCCGACGGCCGTGGTGTAGACGCCGGGCGCCTCCCAGAACACGCGCTCGGCTCCCCAGAAGCAGCCCATCCCGACGACGATCTGCTCAAAGCCGTCGGGGAAAGGTCCCTTCATCGGCGTGCCGAGCACGGCATGGCGCTCGGCGACCGGCATCGCCGAATCGCGTCCGCGCAGGGCGCGTTCGGGATCGATCTTCCTTGATTTCTCTCGTAGTCCAAACATCCCATGGAGGTTAGTCGCGGGAGCTTACGAAGCCCGAAAGATTGCGCCGGTGTCGTGCACCAGCAGAAACGGCACCGCGGCGCCGCTCGCTCCGCGCTCTACTGCTGACCGTGCTCGTGGTCGGCGGTACGCTTAAGCGAGCGCCCCTGGATCCGTTCCTGATCCTGCTGGCCGCGGTGACCGTCGATGCGGCCGTCGCGCACGCACCCGATCGGCCGATAGATAGCGCAACAGACCTCTGCGATGACTTCCCCCGAGACCCCCAACCACAGCTCGCGGCTGCGCGCGTTGGCCGCCGGCGCCGCGGTGGTCGTGGTGCTGAGCCCGATCATCGTCGGCGTGCTGCTCAACACCGGCTCAAATGCCACCGGCACCACCGCTCCCAAGCCGGCCGCGGCCAAGCCGTTTCACCCGGTGGTGGCCAAGAAGCTCTCGGGGACCCCGAGTCGGCTGCGCCCGGCCGGCAGCGGGGCGCTGGTGGCAGAGGTCCTGCATGGCACCGAGATGCGCTCCAAGCCCGGCGGCGGGCACCTGATCACCAAGGTCGCCACCCACACGCAGTTCGGCTCCACCCAGAGCTTCTGGGTGGTCCGTCTGTCGGGCTCGTGGCTGGGCGTGATCTCCGACCTGATCGGCAACAACCGGGTCGGCTGGATCCCCGCCTCCGCGGCCTCGCTCAGCCGCGTCAACTGGGAGCTCAAAGCCTCGATCTCCAAGCGGCAGCTGACCGTGGTGCACAACGGCAAGCCGATCGCGCACTACTCGATCGCGGTCGGCGCCCCCAGCGCCCCGACGCCGCCCGGACGCTTTGCCGTGACCGACCGGCTGCGCACGGGCGATCCCGCCGGCCCCTACGGCTGCTGCATCCTGGCCCTGTCGGCGCTGGCGCCGCATGCGATCCAGGACTGGAGCGGCGGCAACCGGATCGCGATCCACTCGACGCCGGAGACCGACAGTATCGGCAAGCCGGTGAGCCACGGCTGCATGCGGCTGACGCTCGCCGAAGGGCGGTGGCTGCTGGCCCATATCCCGCTGGGCACGCCCACGCTCGTCTCGACCTAGCGTTTCAGTTTTACCGCCCGGGGCGCCGGGTATCGGACGGGCATGCCGCCCCGCGGAGTCAAGCCCGGTACGGGACCGCCGCAAGTCCTAGCCGACCCGGGCGGCGGCGCCGGGCGGGGGCTCGATCTCGCCGCTGACGCGCCGGATCTTCTCGATCGCCGCCCGCAGCAGCCGCGAGACCTGCATCTGCGAGGTGCCGACGCGGCGGGCGATCTCCGATTGGGTCAGATCGCGCTCGAAGCGCAGGTACAGGATCAACCGGTCTGCGTCAGACAAGGTCTCGACTCCCCGGGCGATCATCGTCATGTACTCGGCCTGCTCGAGTCGCTCGTCCAGGGCGCCGAGAACCGCCGCGGGCCGGAGGGGGGCGTCGTCGTCGTCCTCAGGACCGTGATCCAGCGGGGCTGCGTGACGCGCGTGGTAAGCCTCGAGCGCATCCAGCGTCTGTTCTTCGGTGGCTCCCAGCGCCTCCGCCAGCTCGGCCACCGAGGGGGAGCGGCCGAGCTGGGCGCCCAGCTTCTCGGTCACCCGCGCCAGCTCGACGGCGCGCTCCTTGACGCCCCGCGGGACGTGGACGGCCCAGCCGCTGTCACGGAAGTAGCGCTTGAGCTCGCCCAGCATCGTGGGCGTGGCGAAGCTGGTGAAGGCAAAGCCGCGATCGGGATCGAAACGCGCGATCGCCTTGAGCAGGCCGACGTTGGCGACCTGAATCAGGTCGTCGAAAGGCTCGCCGCGGGCGTAGTAGCGCCGCGCCACGCTGCGCGCCAGCGGTTCGAAGCGACGCACCAGCTCCTCCACCAGCGCCGGATCGGGAGCCTCGCGGTAGCGGCGAAACAGCTCCTCGACGGGCAGCGTGGCCGGTTGCTGGGAGCCACGGGTCATTGCGCCGACGGCACCTACCGACCAGTCACCTTCCTACATCCGCGCAAGCCACACCTCCGTAGGAGAACCCCAGCTACGACGGTCTGCCCGGACGCGCTGGCGCCGCGGGCCTCCCCTCGCGCGAAGCTCGGGCTCGGCATCCTCTTTGAGCATCAGTCTCGTCTCGTCTGTGGGGAACGGCGATTCTACCCGCGTTGAGCGGCCATCCAGCGTCCAACCGAGGACAGGGCGCGACAATTCTGGACATTGCGAGCGAGTACCCCACGGGCGGCTGTACCCGGAGGGCGCGCCCCGGCGCCGCTGGCTGGAGATTTAAAACTGCCTACCCCGGGGCGAGTGCGGGTATGCAGAGGCCATGAGGGCCTCCGCCGATTCCACCGTTCTTCCGGGTCCCGGGGGTCCGACCCCTACGCCTCCCGGACCAGGCCGCGATCCGTCGCCGCCGACACCCGGGCCGAGCCCCGGCCCGCCAGAGCCGCCCAACCCCCACCCGCGATCGATCTAGCGGCGATGCTGCAAAGGGGAGAGCCAGGCGTACCGGATCCTGGACGCTATCTGTCCAGGATCGCTCAATCACCCCCCGCCGTACAGAGAGTCCAGGACGTCCGCGTACTTCTCGTTGACCACCGCGCGCTTGAGCTTCAGCGTCGGCGTCAGCTCGCCGTCCTCGATCGACAGCTCGCGCTCCAGGATCGCAAACTTCTTGATCTGCTCAACTGAGGCGTAATGGGCGTTGGCCCGGTCCAGCTCCTCCTGCACCAGCCGCCGAACCTCTTCGGAGCCCGCCAGCTCGGCGACGTCCCCCGGGAGGCCCTGCTCGGATGCCCAGGGCACGATCTCCTCCTCGTCCAAGGTGATCAGCGCCACCGGATACGGTCGCCGGTCGCCGTGCATCATCGCCTGGGAGATGAAGCGGCTCTGCTGGAGGTCGTTCTCCAGGTTGGCGGGAGTGAGGTTCTTGCCGCCGGCGGTGATGATGATGTCCTTCTTACGGCCGGTGATCGAGAGGTAGCCCTCGTCGTCGAGCTCGCCCACGTCGCCGGTGTGCAGCCAGCCGTCGACGAGCGTCTCGGAGGTGGCCTCGGCATTGTCCCAGTACTCGCTGAAGATGTTGGGACCGCGCAGCAGGATCTCTGAATCCTCCTCGGCGATCTTGACCTCGACGCCCGGCAGCGCCTGGCCCACCGTGCCGAACTTGAAGTGCTCCAGGGTGGCCACGGTTCCCATCGCGGTCGTCTCGGTCATGCCCCAGCCCTCCAGCACGGGCACGCCGCAGGCGTAGAAGAACTTCAGGATGTCGGCCGCGATCGGCGCGGCGCCCGTCACCGCCTGGTTGATCCTGCCGCCGAACAGGCCGCGCACGCGAGCGTAGAGGCGCTCGTCGGCCTGGTCGAACGCCCGGCGCATCGGCTCCGGGACCGACTCGCCGCGGTGCTCGCGCAGCCGGACCTCGACCCCCAGCGCCACCGCTTGATCGAAGCGCTCGCGATCCCCGTCGGAGCCCTGGTCTCGCATCTTCATCGCGGCCGTGTAGAGCTTCTCGAAGATCCGCGGCACCGACGGCAGGTAGGTGGGCTGGGTCTCGATCAGCTCCTCCAGGATCTTCTTGCTGTCGCCGCCGTAGTAGACGATCGCCGTGCCCTGATCAAAGGAGGCCAGCATCGCCGTCAGGGCGAAGGAGTGAGCCAGCGGAAGGAACAGGTAGGTGGTCTCGCCCTCGGCGATGAACGCCAGCTCCTCCACGATCTCGCACACCGACATCGCGTTGCGATGGGTGAGCACCACGCCCTTGGGCGGGCCGGTGGTGCCCGAGGTGTAGATGATCGTGTACGGGTCCTCGCGCGCGACCGCGCTCTGGCGGCGGCCCAGCTCGGCTCGGTCGCCGTCTGACCCCCGTTCGCGCAGCTCGGCCAGCGAGTGATCGCCGCTGCCGGGCTCGATCGAGATCACATGCTCCAGCGCGTCCAGCTCGCCACGCACGGATTGCACCTTCTCCACCTGAGCGGCGTCCTCGCAGATCACCGCGCGCGCCCCCGAGTTGCCGAGCACCCACTGGCACTCGCGCGGCGAGTTCGTGGGATACACCGGCACCACGACGGCGCCCGCAGCCGAGATGCCATAGGACGACAGTGTCCACTCGACGCGCGTGTCGGACAGCACGCCCACGCGGTCGCCGGGCTCGATCCCCAGCGCCGCCAGTCCGAGCGCGATCTCTTGCACCGCGGCCAGGGTCTCGGCGTACGTCATCTCGCGCCATTCGCCGTCGACCTTGTAGCGAGCGGCCAGGCGATCGCCGAAGCGGTCGGCGGCCGAGCTCGGCAACGCGCCCACGGTCTCGGCGATCGCGCGGGGCGTGGATGTGGTCTCGGGCATCGGTTCTCCTCTCCAACTGGCGGTAATGCGGCGTACCGAACTCTAATGTCGGTTCAGCGCCTGGTGCCCGCGCGCAGGTCGTCGGCCACCGAGCTCCACAGCGTGACGTGGGGGCGGGGGCGGGCCCGCGCCGAGCTCGTCCCGGCACGTCCGGTGGAGATCGCCTGGGTGGCCTCCGAGCTGGTGGCGAAGCGCTGCATCGCCAGGGCGGCCGGGAGCGCCCGCCCGAAGCCGAGCGTCGACGCGTGCCACAGCTCCAGCAGCGGTGTGCCGCGCACGTCGATGCGCACCAGCGCCCGGCGGCGCAGCTCCTCCAGCGCGCTGTGGGCCAGCGTGAGCACGATCCCGTCGCCGGCGGCCGCGGCGGCGGTCGCCGCAGCGTGACTGGTGTAGGCGACGAGGTCGTCGGGCTCGATGCCGGTGCGCGCGAACAACAGTCCTGCCCCCGTGGTCGGGTCGAGCTCGGGCGGACCCACCAGCCAGCGCTCGCCCGACAGCTGCGAGGGCGTCAGGTCCCGCCGCCCGGCCAGCGAATGCGAGGGGGAGGCGACGACGATCAGACGGCAGCGCAGGAACGGCACGCTGGCGATCGTGTTGGCGCGCTCGGGCGCCGGCGCGGGCCCCAGCGCGATGTCGGCCCGCCGGTGCTCCAGCAGGTCGGCGATTGAGGCGCCCGGCACCGACTCGACCTGCACCTCGAGCCCGGGGTCACGGGCGGTGAAGGCGTCCACCAGCGGGCCCACGTGCTCGGCGACCACGTTGGTCACCGCCACCTGCATCAGCCGCGTGCCCCCGGGGGAGTCGTGCACCGAGCGCCGCGCCTGCTCGGCCAGCGACAGGATCTCGGAGGCCAGCGTCGCCAGCCGCCGGCCTCCGGCGGTCAGCTTGATCCCGCGCCCCTCGCGCACGAACAGCTCGTCGCCCAGCTCCTTGCGCAGCGCCGCGACCGCGACCGACACGGCCGGCTCGGTGACCCCCAGTTCGGCGGCCGCGGCCTTGACCGAGCCGTGGCGGGCTACGAGCACGAACGACTGCAGCTGGGCGAGGGTCATGTGGCCTAAGCGATCACTTAATCGACATTTGCGCACAGGAGCACGCGCCAGCAGAATCCTAGACATGGAGAGGACCGTCCCCACCCGGTGGGGCGCCAGGTAGAGGTGCAGGTTCCGGCCCCGTTCGAGTACGAGCGCGCTACGAGCGTCGAGCACGCCCTGCAGCTGCTCGCCCAGCTGGGACCGGAGGCGCGGATCCTGGCCGGCGGGCATTCGCTGCTGCCGATGATGAAGCTGCGGCTGGCCGCGCCCGAGCATCTGATCGACATCGACGACCTGGCCGGCGAGTTGGGCTACATCCGGGCCGAGGACCACGCGATCCGCATCGGGGCGATGACCCGCCACCGAGAGCTGCTGGAGTCAGAGCTGCTCGCCGAGCGTGCCGCGATCTTCACCGACGCCGAGCACGTGATCGCCGATCCGGTGGTCCGCAACCGGGGCACGATCGGCGGTGCCCTCTGTCAGGCCGACCCCTCCGAGGACCTGAGCGCCGTGTGCGTGGCGGTCGGCGCCCGGATGGTGATCCGCGGCCTCGGCGGCGAGCGGGAGCTCGACATGACCGAATTCCACAAGGGGCCGTATCGCACGGCGGTCGCCGCCGACGAGATGCTGGTCGAGATCCGGGTGCCCTTGCCCCCCGGAGCGGGCAGCGCCTACGAGAAGGTCGACCGGCGGGTGGGCGACTGGGCGGTGGCCGCCGCCGGCGCCGCGCTGACGCTCGACGACGGCGAAATAGAGACCGCCGGGATCGCTCTGGCGGCTGTCGGAGCCGGCCTCGCCTGCGCCGAGGCCGAGGCCGAGCTGGTCGGCGGACCACCCACGCCGGCGCGGCTGCGGGAGGCCGCCAAGCTGGCCGCCGCCGCCGCCAACCCGGTATCGGACCAGCGCGGATCGGCCGAGTACAAGCGCCACGCCGCCGGGGTCCTGGCCGCGCGGGCGCTGACGCGGGCAGCGGCGCGGGCGACGGGAGCCGGGGAGTGCAGGTGACGATGACCGTCAACGGCGCCGAGCACACCCGCGAGGTCGAGCCGCGGATGCTGCTGGTGCATTTCCTGCGCGACGAGCTGCGACTGACCGGCACCCACTGGGGCTGCGACACCTCCAACTGCGGAACGTGCGTGGTGCTGATGGACGACGAGCCGGTCAAGTCCTGCACGGTGCTCGCGGCGACCGCCGCCGGCCACCGGCTCCGGACCGTCGAGGGCCTGGAGCGAGATGGCCGCCTCGACCCGGTGCAGGAGGGCTTTCGCGAGCAGCACGGGCTGCAGTGCGGCTTCTGCACGTCCGGGATGATGCTCACCGCCCGGGCGCTGCTGGACCGCCGCCGCGGAGGACCACCGCTCACCGATCGCGAGATCCGCGAGGCGATCTCCGGCCAGATCTGCCGCTGTACCGGCTACACGACGATCGTGCGCTCGATCCGCTGGGCGGCCGAGCGCGAGTCGGCGAACTTGGATTGCACACCCACGCAGGAGGAGGTATGAGGTGCCCTTAGCAGTCGGAGCATTGAGCGGTTGGACGATCGGGCTCGTGCTGGGCGTGATCGTGGTGATCGTGGCCGCGGCGATCGTGATCGCGATCGTCGCGCTGGCCGGCAGGATCGCCAAGCAGGCGCAGACGGCGGTCGGGGGCGTGACCAAGGTCCGCGAGCAGACCGACGCCCTGGACGGGGTCGCGCGGATCAACGACTCGGGCGTGCGGATCCTGCACTCGGCCCGGGCCCTGCGCAAGGTGGCGGTGGGCCGGTGACCGTCTACGCGCTCACCAATCACGGTGCCTGGGGGGTCGCCCTGATCATCGGCCTCGTCGCGGCGCTGGCCGTGGCGGCGCTGCTAGCGATGCTGATCCGCACCGTCATGCAGATCGATCGGTCCGTCGGCGGTCTGTTGGATGCGGCCGGACAGGTCGCCGCCAACACCGCAAGCATCCCCCAGCTGCAGGCCACCGGGCCGGTGCTGGGGCTGATCGTTGAGGAGGCGGTGGTGCAAGACGGCTACATGAACGCCCTCACCGACGGGTTCGGTGGACGATGAGCTCCACCACCCTGACCGTGCTCAGCGTGCTGCTGGCGGTGGTGATCATCGCCGTCCTGGCGGCCGCTCTGATCGTGGTTCGCCAGAGCCTGGCGGCCACGTCGACCAAGCTGGCCACGCTGGCCGGTGCCCTGGAAACCGTCGAGTCCGAGCATCTGAAGCCGCTCGAGCCCGCCGTCAAGGCGATTAACGCCCAGTTCGACATCATCGTGGCGGCCTTTCCCGGCATCGCCTCGAAAGCCAAGATCGTTGCCGAGAGGAGGCCGTCGTGACGCTCGAGTGGATCGGCGACGTGATCCTGCTGGTGGTGGTGCTGCCGGTGGTCATCTACCTGCTGCATGGCGTGCTGACCGCCGCCAACTCGATCGTGCCCAGCGTGAACCGGATCGCCGCTGCCGCTCAGCGCGGCTCGGCCGACCTGGACGCAGTGCCTCTGCTGCTGCACACGCAGGAGCAGACGATCGCCACGGTCGGCGTCGTCGCCGACTACGGCGGGTCACTCGACGTGATCCTCGACGACGCACAGGGAGCGTGACGCGATGCCCGCAGCCGGAGTGGTGATGATCATCGCCGTGGTGGCGATCGTCGCGGCCGCCGTCTTTTATCTGGTGTCCACGATCGTGGCTCTGCGCCGGATCACGAACGGGCTCGACGAGGCGATCGCCGGCGTGGTGGCGATCATCGACAAGTCAGCGCCCGTCGCCGACGTGGTCAACACCATCAACCAGAACCTCGACGCCGGCGTCGACCTGCTGGAGGGGCTGCTGGTCAAGAAGGCCGGCCTGGCGGACGCCGTCGGGCTGATCGACGGTCTGTATCCCGGGGCGGCGGCGCAGGGATTGCGCAACTTCCCCGACGCAAAGCGCGTCAAGGTGCCGCGGATCTCCGAGGTCTACACCCGGGGGACGCTGACCCTCGCGCGGCTCGGCCGCGAGGCGCCGATCGCGGCGGCCTCGCCCAACGGCCCGGCGCTGCGCAACGCGGTGTACGGATCGAAGGCGTCCGCGGCGCTGTACCCCGATGGCCGGCCGGGACGCCAGCCGTCGCTGCCCCGTTCGCCGGTGATCGGCGTCGACTCGCCAGTCCAGTACGACCCCGATGAAGAGGTCGGGGGCCCGCGCAAGCGGTTGCCGCTCGCCCAGGAGAGGAGCTGAGATGCAGACCCCTGCACCCTTCGAGTACGAGCGGGCGACCAGCGTCGAGGGCGCGATCGCGGCGCTGATCAAGTACGACGGTGACGCCCGGGTGATCGCCGGCGGCCATTCGCTGCTGCCGATGATGAAGCTGCGCCTCGCCCAGCCCGAGCGGTTGATCGACATCAACGACCTCCACGAGCTGGCCTACGTCGACGAGCGGCCCGACGAGGTCCGCATCGGGGCGCTCACCCGCCACGTCGAGATGTTGCAGTCAGACGTGCTGGCGCGCCACTTCCCGCTGTTCGCCGACGCGGAAGAGGTGATCGCCGATCCCGTGGTCCGCAACCGGGGGACGATCGGCGGCTCGCTGTGCCAGGCCGACGCCGCCGAGGACCTGAGCGCGGTGTGCTCGGCGGTCAAGGCGACCGTCGTGCTCCGCGGACCTGACGGCGAGCGGGTGGTGGCGATGGACAAGTTCCACATCGGACCGTATGTGACCGCCGTCGCCGACGGTGAGCTGCTGACCGAGGTGCGTATCCCGCTGCGGCCTGGGGGCG
>JADGPO010000182.1 GCA_017882405.1 Solirubrobacteraceae bacterium
AGCCGGCCGGTCCGCTGCCGACGATGGTCACGTTCTCGATTCGCTGATCAGTCACTTCATAAAGTATAGCTAGTGTTCGACTCGGTGTCCTGCCAACGGTGCACCCTGCGCCGCAGCTGCAGATAGGCGACGGCGCCGGGGAGCGTCGGCAGCCAGAAGGCGAACGCCCGATAGGCCAGCACGGACACGACGGCCAGCGACGAGGAGACGCCGAGCGCCGAGAAGGCTCCGATCATGGCGCCGTCGACGCCGCCGATGCCGCCGGGCAGGGGCAGCACGTTCCCCAGCTGCCCCAGGAAGTAGGCCATCACCACCACCGCCACCTGCGGGCTGCCCCCGAAGGCGTGGAAGCAGGCCCACAGCACCCCTATGTCAAAGCCCCACCAGCCGAGCGCGCCGAACAGAGCGGGATTGCGCTCGCGCACCAGCTCGATCGCGGTGCGCACTCCGCTGGCGGCCGCCGCCGGCGCCGCCGCGGCGTGCCCGGCCAGCCTCCCCAGCCGTCCGCCCCGCGACCAGCGCTTCACCAGGCGGTCGACGTCGCCCGGCAGGAACGAGACCGCGAGGAAGATGAGGATCACCGCCGCGCCGAAGATCGCGGGGATCACGGTGATCGCGAACGCGCTCTCGTCGCCGAAGAAGTACAGGCCGAAGCCGACGATCACCAACGCGCCCATGAACACCCCGTAGAGCAGCGCCATGAAGGCGATCATCCGGCAGGCGACCGTGCGCGGTTCCATCCCGGACCGCCGCAGGGCCCACGCCGTCAGGGCCACGCCGCCGGCGCCCGCCGAGGCGAACAGGCGCGTCGCCGCCAGCCCGGCCATCGTGATCTCATAGCTGGCCCGCCAGCCGATCCGGGTGCGGCCGCGCACGAACACCCCCCGGAACAGGATCACGTAGCCGCCGAACGAGCACACCTCCAGCAGCGCCGCCACCCCCAGCCATGCCGGATCGCCGTGCTGGATCCGGCTCCAGGTGTCGCGCAGGCCCAGCAGCTTGGGCAACACGAAGTACAGGAAGGCGACGGTGGAGGCGACGAACAGCAGCGAGGCCACGATCCGCCCCCGGGTGAGTCGCACCCGGGGCATCTCCTCCACGGGCGGGCGGTCGCTCATACCGACGCCCGCCCTGGGCGGGGTGGGCGGGGTGGATTCCAGCGTCCGCGGATCCTGCACCGGCTCGGCCCCGTCCCCCTCCGCGCTCGGCGACTGGGCGGGACCGTTGTCCGTCAAGGGTGAGTCGCGGGGCGCCCGGCCGCTCATCGCCAGGACTACCCGAACCTCGCCCGCTGCGGCGCCATCTCCAGGGCCGAGACGATCCGCCGGGCGACCGGCGCCAGCCCGGGCGCGCGGGCGCGCACCAGCTCGGCCAGCGCGGCGCCGGCCAGCAGATCGGCGGCGTAGTGCTCACCCAGGTACACCAGGGCGAGACCGAGCGTCATCGCGTAGGTCCAGCCGACGGCGCCGGCCACCGGTCCCACCTCGCTCAGTAGGTGAGCCCCCATCAACGACGTGGCGAAGTGCAGCGACGGCATAGCAGCGAGCGGATTTCCTCCCAGGACATCGTAGAGGCCAGGCCAGCGGTCACCCCAGAACTGCTCGCCGTACTCGATCATCATCCGGCGGACTCGGAACCCGCCCACCGTGGTGGAGTCCGCCGGGCGGGCGGGTCCGAATCTCCCGTGGCGGGCGGCATACCACGGCGGGGCGGTCGGGATCGCCCAATAGAAGGCCGCGCCGATGTCGAACACCGCGTACATCCGCGCCGCGGCCGCGGGAAAGCGCTCGGGGCGACGCAGCAGCACGTAGCCGATGCTGGCGTGCGGCACCGCGAACCACACCCAGTGAGACCACACCAGCACACGCTCGAAGCGGCTGACATAGCCCGCCCGCGAGTAGCCACGCTGCAGGCGCACGGTTGGCACCTCCCCGAGCCCCAGCACGCGATCGACCGCGATCGGATAGTCGATCCGGACCCGCGCCTGCTGCGCTTGCGCATCGTCGTGGGGCAGCTCGTAGGCGGCCAGGTAGGCCCACATGTTCAGCGAGAGGACTCCCAGGTTGCGCAGCCGCCCGCGCGGCATCGCCACCACCGCCGCCGGTACGGCCGCGGCCGCGGCCGTCATCACGCCCGCCGGCGGCAGGGAAACGCGACGGCGCAGCGCAGGGGCTGCCGCCCCCGCGACGACCAGGGCCCAGGCTCCCGCTCTGATGGCCCTCGATCCTCGCAAGAGGCCGCCAGTATAAGAAGCCATCGGCGCACGAGCCCGGGCCGGGCAGCCAACCGCCGGCGCAGCGAGCCAACCAGCCCAAGGGATAGACTCCCGGCCGCCTTGCAGCCCGACGTCCACGACGCCATGCCCCGCCGCCGCCGACGACGCCACCCGCGGATCCACGTCCCGAGCACGACACTCCGGCGCGGGATTCCGATGCTCGGCGCGTTCCTGGTGGCGTCCATGATCCTGGCTCCCGAAGCGCTGGCCAACTTCATCACGCCGAAATCCGGCGGGTCGCCAAACGCCAACGAGATCGCCTCGCTGTACAAGATCGTGCTGTACCTGGCGGCGTTCGTGTTCGTCGTGGTCGAGGGGGCGCTGCTCTACTCGCTGTTCAGGTTCCGCGCCAAGCGCAACCGCGTCGCCGCCCAGATCCACGGCAACACGCGCCTGGAGATCGGCTGGACGGTGGCCGCCGCGCTGATCCTGGTGGTGCTCACGGTGATCACGTTCGTCAAGCTGCCGGGCATCGTCAACCCGCCCAACTCCGATGCCGACGGAATGGCGCTGTCGGCCTCGGTGACCCAGCCGACGCCCCCCAACGGCAAGAAGCTGACCGTCTGCGTCCAGGGCCGCCAGTACATCTGGCGCTACACCTACGGCAACGACTGCGTCAACAACGCGTTCAACTCCAAGCTTCCGTACTCCTACACCACGATGGAGGTGCCCGAGCACACCACCGTGGTGCTGAAGATCCAGTCCACGGACGTGATCCACTCCTGGTGGGTGCCATCGCTCGGCGGCAAGGTCGACGCGGTCCCCGGCTACACCACCTATACGTGGTTCAAGGCGCTGCACACCGGGAACTTCCGGGGCCAGTGCGCGCAGCTGTGCGGGATCAACCACGCGGCGATGATCGCCTACGTGAAGGTCGTGACCCCCTCGCAATACCAGTCCTGGCTCAAGATCCAGCAGCAGCAGATCACCGTCGCCAGCTCGCAGGTGACGCAGCTGCGGCAGATCCTGACCTCCCAAGGAAACCTCGGCAACTAATGGCAACGATCACCGAACCCGTAAGCCGGCCTGTCCCGCAGGTCACGGCCGATGAAGTCCAGAGGCCCCGCGAGACCAAGCGCTGGGTCGACTGGGTGCTGACCACCGACCACAAGAAGATCGGGATCATGTACCTGGTCCTCACCTTCGTGTTCTTCATGCTGGGCGGGGTCGAGGCGCTGCTGATGCGCCTCCAGCTGAGCGTGCCCAACAACACGCTGCTCACCTCCGAGCACTACAACCAGCTGCTCACGCTGCACGGGACGACGATGGTCTTCCTGTTCGTGGTGCCGGTCTGGGCCGGCTTTGCCAACTACTTCCTGCCGCTGATGATCGGCGCCCGGGACATGGCGTTCCCGCGGCTCAACGCGCTCTCCTTCTGGCTGCTGGCGCTGGGCGGAGTCGTCTTCTACGCGACGCTCTTCTTCCATCCGCCGAGCGCCGGCTGGTGGAGCTATCCGCCGCTCTCGGAGTCGCTGTACTCCCCCAGCGCGGGCCAGGACGCCTGGATCTTCCTGATCCACATCACCGGCATCTCCTCGCTTGTCGGCGCGATCAACTTCTACGTGACGACCGTCAACATGCGGGCGCCGGGAATGAGCTGGAACCGGCTGCCGCTGTTCGTGTGGACGGTGCTGGTGTACGCGATCCTGCTGATCATCGCGCTGCCGGTGGTGGCCGCGGCGGTCACGATGCTGCTCACCGACCGCCACTTCGGCACCCACTTCTTCGACCCCACC
>JADGPO010000183.1 GCA_017882405.1 Solirubrobacteraceae bacterium
ATCGTGGGGGTCGGAGCCGAGCCGCTGTCGAGCGCCGACCAGGCGATCGCCCAGGCACATGCCCTCCATGCCCAGATCGTGCGCACGGAGGTTCCCTGGTCGAACATCGAACCGCTCGCCCCGGGCCAGATCTCGCGCGCGTCACTCGCCTTCATGGATCGTCTGGTGGCCGATGCGGCGAGCGTGGGCATCAAGGTCGTGATGATGGTCGACCGCACTCCATGCTGGGCCTCCTCGGCGCCGGCGTCGCTCCTGCGCGCATGCGTCGCGGGGGCACCGAGAAGGGCCACTGCGTGGCCACCCCGACAACCCTCCCCGTACGCGGCCTTCGTCGCGTTTCTGGCTAAGCGCTACGGGAGCCGGCTGGCCGCGATCGAAATCTGGAACGAGCCCGACCAGGCCAACCAGCTCTACTTCGCCGGACCCGAAAAGCCCAAGCGCTACGCGGCCATCCTGCGCGCCGCCTACCCGGCAATCAAGCAGGCCGACCCGGGCCTGCCGGTTCTCGCCGGCTCCCTCGTGGGGTCCAATGGGGCGTTCTTGCGCGCCCTCTACGCGGCGGGGATCAAGGGCTACTACGACGGCCTGTCGGTGCACTTCTACAACCTCGTGCTCGGGTCGCTGCGCTCGACCCACGAAGTCCAGCTGGCCAACGGCGATGACAAGCCGCTGTGGCTCAACGAGTTCGGTTGGAGCAGCTGCCTGCCGAAACGCAAGACCGAGCAGGAACAGGCCTGCGTGAGCCAGCAGCTGCAGGCCACCAACCTCACCGACACCTTCCGGGCGCTGGCGCACACCTCCTACGTGTCCGCCGAGATCGCCTACAAGCTCCAGGGGTTCCCCGCCGAAGACTTCGGGGTCTTGACGGCCGGCGGCCGGCGCAAGCCGGCATTCGCCGCGCTCGCCCGCGTGCTCAGCTCACCGTTCGGCGCCACGGCGAGGGCCACCCTGAGCCTCGGCCGGCGTGGGGGGCGCGTGGTCGCGAGCGGTGCCGGACCGGCCGGCGACTACATGGAGCTCGAGGCGTACCAGGGCCAGACCCTCCGCTACAGGGCGCTGTTCACGCTGAACCGCTACAACCGCTATTCGGTGGGGCTTCCGTCGGTGCTGGGGCAGAGCGGGTTGCGGGTCAGCGTCTACCAGTACTGGGAGGGCCCGAGCAGGGCGGCACAGAAGAGCATCTGAGCTCGTCGCGGTCGGGCGGCTGAGCCGTCCCAGACGCCGCCGACCTGTCGGGCTCGCGTCGCCCTCGGAGCGCCTCGCCGGTCACTCGGCGTTGCGGAACAGCGCCAGCACGGTGAGCGCCAGGATCTTCAGGTCGAGGCCCAGCGACCAGTAGGCGATGTAGTAGTTGTCCAACTCCACGCGTTCGGCCAGCGAGGTCTGCCCGCGCAACCCGTGCACCTGCGCCCAGCCGGTGATCCCCGACTTGACCCGGTGACGGTCGCCGTAGCGGAGGATGTCCTGCCTGAACAGCTCCACGAACTCCGGGCGCTCGGGGCGAGGTCCGACCAGGCTCATCTCACCCCGCAGCACGTTCAACAGCTGCGGAAGCTCGTCCAGGGAGGAACGCCGCAGGAAGCGGCCGACGGCGGTGCGGCGATCCTTGCCCTCGACGCCACCGGGCGCGATGTCCCCCGCGAGCAGGAAGTCCAGCGCGCTGGTGTCTTCCTGCTCCAGCGCCTGCCCGGGCACCACCCGCATGGAGCGGAACTTGTAGAAGTCGAACACCTTCCCGTCGCGGCCGACGCGGCGCTGCTTGAACAGTGCGGGGCCGGGACTGCTGAGGCGCACGGCCACCGCCGCGCACAGCATCACGGGCGAGAAGACCACCAGCAGCACCAGCGCCAGAGCGCGATCGAGGGCGTGCTTGACGGTGAACTGCAATCCCTTGGGATCGACCGCGGAGAAGGACATCAGCGGCAGCCCGCCGACCGTGTCGTAGCGCACGCGATCGTTGATCGTGTCGAACATGCGGGGCACCACCGACACGTCCACACCCAGCTCTTGGCAGCGCTGAATCAGGCGGCTGACACGAGCGTCGGCCACGGAGGAGAAGGCCACGATCAGGTTCCTGACGCCGGTGTGCTCGACCGTCTCGTCCAGATCCTCGATCGTGCCGAGCACCGGCACGTCGCGTCCTCCCACCTCGGCCACCGACCGCGGATCCTCATCGAGGAAGCCGATCGGCGCCAGCCCGTACTCGGGATGGTTCTCCAGCCGGCGCGCCACCTGCGCCCCGACCACGCCCGCGCCCATGATCAGGACGGGCTTGCCGACCAGCCGCCGGGCACGCGCCCAGCGCTGGGTGGAAGACAGCGCGATCCGCCCGAGACCCACGGCGAGGAGCGAGAAGTACCAGGCGCGCAGCCAGTCGTGCTGGCTGGGCACGTGTTCGTTGAGGAAGATGCCGAGCACTGCCACGGCCATCGCGCCCACGGATACAGCGCTGAGCACCGGGATGACCCCGTCGAGCACCAGCGCGCGCAGTCGCGTGCGATAGAGCCCGCGCAGCTGGAAGAGGAGCAGGACCAGCGGCGGCAGCGCGAGCAGCGGAGCGCGCAGCGCGGAGACGTGCAGGACGCCGTTCACGCCGCCGAGGGCGATGACCACGGCCG
>JADGPO010000184.1 GCA_017882405.1 Solirubrobacteraceae bacterium
CGCCGCCCGGTGCTCGCGCCCGTCGGCCTCGGCGGTCGGCATCCCGACGTGGACCCCGTGGTCGTCGTGATAGCGGCGGCTGGTGGTGAAGAACTGCTCCAGGGTGTTGCTGCGCACGTCGATGTAGAACGCCGTGTCGCAGTAGAACCGTTGTCCGACCGGAGCCTCGATGCCCTACCGCGCCGCCCCGCAGACGTAGCCGAGCGCGTCATACATCCGGCCCCCGGCGCCACGGGCTCGACGGCGACACGTGCGGATCGTGGCACACGCGAGCCGTGCCGGCCGCCATTGACAGGGGCCGCGCGCTCCTAGTATTCGATCAGAGGATGTCCGTATATGCCGCCGACCGGCGCCGTGAATTGCCCGACGAGCCCGGCGTGTACCTGTTCCGCGACGAACGCGGCAAGGTGATCTACGTCGGCAAGGCCAAGTCGATCCGCAAGCGCGTCGCCTCCCACTTCTCCAACCCCAGTACGCGGGCCGGCCGCGAGATCCTGGAGATGATCGACCAGATCGAGGCCCTGGTCGTCCACACCGAGTCCGAGGCGCTGCTGGTGGAGCAGAACTTCATCAAGCAGTACAAGCCGCGGCTCAACATCCGACTGCGCGACGACAAGTCCTATCCGTACATCGCGATCTCGCTGGACGAGGACTTCCCGCGCGTGTACTTCACCCGCGAGCGCCACCGCCGCGACCGGGCCTACTTCGGCCCCTACAGCAACGCCAAGCGGGTGCGCTCGACGCTCGAGGTGCTCGGCAAGGTGTTCATGTTCCGCTCCTGCGACGGGCCCGAGCCCGGCCGGCGCAGCGGCTCGCCGTGCCTGGACTACTACATCAAGCGCTGCGAGGCGCCGTGCGTCGGCTACGTGTCCAAGGAGGAGTACCGCACCGCGATCGACGGCGTGATCGCCTTCCTGTCGGGCCGCTACCGGGAGATCGAGCAGAAGCTGGAGTACGAGATGCGCCTCGCCTCGGCCGAGCAGCGCTTCGAGGACGCCGCGCGGGAGCGCAACCGGCTGCGGGCGATCCGCTCGCTGCTGGAGCGCCAGCGGGTCTCGCACGACGGCTCCGGCTCGTTCGACGCGATCGCGGTGGCGGTCGGCGACAGCGAGGCCAACGCGCAGGTCTTCCAGGTCCGCGACGGCGTGCTCTCTGACCGCCAGAGCTTCTATCTGGACAACGCCTCCGACGCCGAGCTGGCCGAGGTCGCTCAGGCGTTCGTGCTGCAGTACTACGCCAGCGCGATGTCGGTCCCGCCGCTGCTCGTCGTCCAGCGTGAGTTCAGCGAGGTCCCCGGGCTGGCCGAGGCGCTGAGCGCGCGCCGCGGGGGCACCGTGGAGATCAGAGCGGCCGAGCGGGGCGACAAGCGGCGCATCCTGGAGCTGGCGGAGCGCAACGCCCGGCTGGCGATCGACCAGGAGAAGCTGCGCTCCGAGCGCCGTCGCCAGCAGCGCGTGGAGGCGCTGGACGGATTGCAGCAGGCGCTGGGACTGGACACGATTCCGCTGCGGATCGAGTGCTTTGACATCTCCACGCTGATGGGAACCAACACAGTCGCCTCGATGGTGGTGTTCGAGGGCGGCGCCCCGAAGAAGTCCGACTACCGGCGCTTCCGGGTGTTCACCACGGGCGACCAGAACAACGGCGGCGACAATGGAGATGCCAACCCCGGCTCGGACGACTTCGCCTCGATGGAGGAGGTGCTCGGCCGGCGCTTCGCCCGCTGGGAGAGTCAGCGCGACGTCTCGCCGCACGACAAGGACTACGACCCCAGCTTCGCGGCGCTGCCCAACGTGGTGGTGATCGACGGCGGCAAGGGCCAGCTGGCGGCGGGACTCCGGGCCCTGCAGGGCTTTCGCGACCGGGGCGTGATCGTGATTTCGCTGGCCAAGCGGATCGAGGAGGTGTTCATCCCCGGCCGCGCCGCGCCGCTGGTGCTGGCGCACGACACCCCCGAGCTGCAGCTGCTGCAGCGCGTCCGCGACGAGGCCCACCGCTTCGCCATCACGCACCACCGCATCCGGCGCGACCGCGCGATGACCTCCTCGATGCTCGATGACCTGCCCGGGGTGGGCCCGGCTCGCAAGCGCGCCCTGCTGGCCCACTTCGGCTCGCCGGACGCGATCCTCTCGGCCTCACGCGAGGAGCTGGAGGCGGTGCCCGGAGTGCCGGGCAAGCTGGCGCGCGAGATGTACCGCGAGCTGCACCGCACCGGCGTCTGAGGCGCGGATACTCTCCGCGCAGTGAAGTGCCAGGACCACCGTTTGGTGACGAGTCCATCCCTGTGTGGCTAAGGTCCCGTCACTGACGCCACTCCCGACCGCGGTCCGCTCACGGACACCTCTCAGGCTGAAGGACCACCCCGGCATCCGAGCCGTGGCGCTTGCCGCCGGGCTGATCCCGCCGCGCCCGATGCACACGTCCGCCGAGGCAGACACCCTGCGTCAGCTCACCCGCGGCGCCTGCTGCGTCGTCGAGATCGGGGTCTATGAAGGCTCGTCAGCCGTCGCGTTCTGCGACGCACTCGGCCCCGGGGTGCAACTTCATCTCATCGACCCGTTCATCGACGAGTCCGGATGGACGATGGTTCCCGGCTGGCATGGCACCCCGTTCGCGACCCGTCTCGCGGTCCGACGGCGTGCGCGTGGCGGCCCGAATATCCACTGGCACATCGCGCGCAGCCAAGACGTCGGCCGCGAGTGGCAGGGACCGCCAGTGGACCTGGTGTTCATCGACGGTGATCACAGCGTCCCGGGGTGCCGCGAGGACTGGGAGGTCTGGCATCCGCACGTCCGCGCCGGCGGGGCCGTGGCGATGCATGACGCTCGCCGGGGTCTTCCGGGGGGCACCGGCAGCATCGGGCCCACGGAGGTCGCGACCGAGCTGCGGGAGGTCACACCGCCCGGCTGGTCGATCACGACCGAGGTCGACAGCCTGCTCGTCCTGCAACGCGCGGCCTGCGCTTAGTAGGGGTCCAGCGGGATCTCGTAGCGGAGAAAGCCGTTGAACTTAGCGGTGGCGGGTCAGGCCGGTGCCGCCCTGCGAGCCGGAGATCGTCAGCAGACTGGCGCTCCCGGGGGCCAGCGGAACCGTGTAGACGCCGGAGGAGGGCGTGACCGGCGTGGCCGCCGGAGCGGCCGGCAGCGTGCCCGTGGTGGTCTCGTCGCCGAACGACTGGCCGCCGAGGCTGACGCCGGTGGGGGCCGCCAGGCTGGGGGCGGACAGCGTCTCCTCAGAGCCGCCGGCGGTGGCGCCCGGCACCAGCATCTGGACGTCGTGCTCGGCGGTGGCGTCCTGATTGATGCCGGTGACGCGCACGGTGCCGTCGGGGCCCTCGGTGGCCCACACCTTGACCGGCCCGGCCGGGGCGCTGACGGGCAGCAGGCGGGCGCCGGGTGGGAACGCCTGGGCGAACAGCATCAGCCCGTAGTACTCGGGGTGCACGAACGCCTGCCACGCCCCCTGGGCCGTGCGCGAGACCGTGAACAGCTCGTAGTGCGAGCCGGGCAGCATGTGGAAGTTGACGCCCTCCACGCCCCGGCTGGCGAAGTTGAACATCGTGTCCAGGGCCCACAGGGCGGAGGCGAAGGTGTCACTGACGCCCGCCTTGCCCTCGCACGAGGCGGAATTCATCTCGGCGATCCGCAGGCCGAGGCGGTGCTGAGAGGCGGTGTTGACGAACGGCGACAGTGGAGCGGCCAGACCGGCGGAGGAATAGTCGGCCAGCAGGTTGGGGATCGACGCGAATGTCGGGTCGGTGGGGTCGGCGGTGCAGTTGCGCAGCGGATAGCGGTGGTAGGTGATGAGCTTCAGGCGCGGCTCGGCCTTGACGAAGCCGTTCAGGCCCTGCATCCAATTGGGCCCCGAGACGGCCGGTCCGGCGAGCGGCAGGTTGGGCAGAGCCTTGGCCCACTGGGTGAACTGCTTGGTGTAGGCCGCCAGGTCGTACTTGGACGAGCGGCGGCGGAAGACGCGGCCGCGGCCGTCCCTGTACCAGGGGAACACGGGGTACAGGTCGGGCTCGTTGCCGATCTCCAGCTCGTCGACGTAGCGGCGGCCGATGCCCGAGACCAACGCCCGCCCCTCGGCGGCGGCGATCGCCGAGCGTCCGGCGGCCAGGTTGATGCCGAGGATCAGCTTGGCATCGAGGTCGGAGGCCAGCGCCTGAGCTGTGCGGAGCCACCCCTTGGTCAGCCGGTAGTAGATCCCGCCCTGCGGGATCATCCCTCGGATCGGCCACCACGTGTCGTCGGTGCTGTCGCCCCCGATGCGGATGATCGGCGACTGGCCGGGCACCAGGCCCTGCAGCAGCGACAGGAGCACCGGGTTGATGGTCCGCGGGTCACGCCCGGTGTACTGATGCATGGCGCGATACTCGAAGGAGACGCCGACGAACCCCGAGGGCATCGAGGGTCCCGCGGGGGTGGTCGAGACGGTCGCGGAGAGCGTGTCGGCGGACGCGGCGCAGGCCAGGATGGCCATGGTGACCAGCGCCGCCGCGATCGTGAGACAGGCGCGGCGACGAAGCACGCGGGGCATGGTGGCACATGAGGTTCACATCCGAGCCGCCGCTTGTCCGCCGAGCGCGTCAAGCTGTAGGGACGTATGGAAGCCTCCGCACTCACCGACCTGGTGGTGATCACCGGCTTCTCGGGGGCCGGGAAGTCGACCGCGATGGCGGTGTTCGAGGACGCTGGCTACTTCTGCGTGGACAACCTGCCGTCGGAGATGATCGAGTCGCTGGTGGAGCTGTTCATGCATGCCGGGTCCAAGGTGGCGCGCGCGGCGGTCGTGTCCGATGCCCGAGGCGGGGATTACTTCGAGGGCCTGGCGGCGATGCTGGACGGTCTGCGCTCCAGCGGCATCCGGCCGCGGATCTTGTTCCTGGAGGCCGGCGAGGAGACGCTGCTGACCCGGTACAAGGAGACCCGCCGGCGCCATCCGCTGGCGCCCGAGGGCGGCGTGGCCGAGGGGATCGAACGCGAGCGCGAGCTGCTGGCGCCGCTACGTGCACGGGCCGACGTCGTGATCGACACCAGCGGCCTGACGGCGATGATGCTCCGCCGTCGGCTGTCCGACGAGCTGTTGCCCAACAAGACGCCCGGCCGGCTGGCGATCACCTTTCAGAGCTTCGGCTTCAAGTACGGCCCCAGCCGCGACGCCGACCTGCAGCTCGACGTGCGCTTTCTGCCCAACCCGCACTACGAGCCGACGCTACGCCCGCTCACCGGCCGCGATCCCAACGTGGTGGCGTTCATCAACCGCGACGGGGCGCTCGATGCCTTCTACGAGCGCCTGCACCCGCTTCTCGATTACCTGCTGCCCCAGTACCTGGCGGAGGGCAAGGCGCACCTGGTCGTGGGGATCGGGTGCACGGGCGGACGCCATCGCTCGGTGGCGATCGCCGAGCACCTCGGCCAGCGCTACGACGGCGAGCGCGACTACCTGATCGACGTCGTGCACCGCGACACCGCCGAGGCGGCGTGATCGACCACGTCGGCTTCGAGGTCTCAGACCTGGAAGCCAGCACCCGCTTCTACGACGCCGTGTTCTTTGCCCTGGGGGCGCGGCGGCTGATCGACTCCGAGCATGCCGTGGCCTACGGGGTCAACGGCCCGATGATCTGGTTCGTGGTCCGCGGGCGACCGCTCGCTCCCGGCTATGGCCACCTGGCGCTGCAGGCCAGCGGCAAGGCGGCGGTCGACGCCGCGCACGCCGCCGGGCTGGCCAACGGCGGGTTCGATGACGGCGCGCCCGGTCAGCGGCCCCAGTACGGCCGCCGGTATTACGCCGCCTACCTGCTCGATCCCGACCGGCTGCGGGTGGAGATCGTCTCGCACCGGTAGACCGGCTGCCGGTTCGGTTCGGTAGCCTGTCGCGAGCCGGGGTACGTCGTGAAGCGCTCCGGCCCCTTGGTCTTGATCGTGGTAGGTGGAAAACGGAGGCTTTCAGCATGGCGGTACGGGTTGCAATCAACGGCTTCGGCAGGATCGGGCGCAACGTGTTCCGAGCCGCCCACGAGAGCGGGGCCGACATCGAGTGGCTCGCCGTCAACGATCTCGTCGATCCCAAGACGATCGCCCACCTGCTCAAGTACGACTCCACCTACGGTCCGTTTCCCGGCAAGGTGGAGGCCAGCACCGCGGGCTTCTCGGTCGACGGCAAGGAGATCCGGGTGCTGGCCGAGCGCGATCCGGCGTCGCTGCCGTGGGGCGACCTCGGCGCCGACGTGGTGATCGAGTCCACCGGGCTGTTCACCGATCGCGAGAACGCCGCCAAGCACATCAATGCCGGCGCCAAGAAGGTCGTGATCTCCGCTCCGGCCACCGATCCCGACACCACCGTGGTGCTGGGCGTCAACTTCGACGAGGCCTACGACCCGGGCTCGCACGAGGTGATCTCCAACGCGTCGTGCACGACCAACTGCCTGGCGCCGGTCGCCAAGGTCGTTCACGATACGGTCGGGATCAAGCACGGGCTGATGACCACGATCCACGCCTACACGGCCGACCAGCGCCTGCAGGACATGCCGCACAAGGACCTGCGCCGCGCCCGCGCCGCCGCCGTCAACCTGATCCCCGCCTCCACCGGCGCAGCCAAGGCGATCGGGGTGGTGATCCCCGATCTCAACGGCAAGCTGCACGGCTTCGCCGTCCGCGCGCCCGTCCCCACCGGCAGCGTCATCGACCTGACCGTGGAGGTCAACCGCGAGACGAGCGTCGAGGAGATCAACGCGGCGCTCAAGGCGGCCGCCGACGAGGGCCCGCTCAAGGGCCTGATGCTCTACACCGAGGACCCGATCGTCTCCTCGGACATCGTGAAGAACCCCGCCTCGTCGATCGTCGACTCCCAGCTGACGGCGGTCATGGACGGCACGATGGTCAAGGTCGTCTCCTGGTACGACAACGAGTGGGGCTACTCCAACCGAGTCGCCGACCTAGTCCAGCGGTTGCTGTGAAGACGCTAGCGGACCTGGGCGAGTTGAAGGGCAAGCGGGTTCTCGTCCGCGTCGACTTCAACGTCCCGCTCCACGACGGCTCGGTCACCGACGACACCCGCATTCGGGCCGCCCTGCCGACGCTCAAGGCGCTGCGCGACCGCGGCGCGGCGCTGATCCTCGTCTCCCATCTCGGCCGGCCCAAGGACCACGAGCCCGAGCTCTCGCTGGCGCCCGTCGCCGAGCGCCTGTCCGAGCTGATCGGCGAGCCGGTCAAGCTCGCCCCCGGCGCACGTGGCGAGAAGGTCGACCACCTCGTCGAGGCGCTGCGCGAGGGCGACATGCTGCTGCTGGAGAACATCCGCTACGAGCCCGGCGAGACCAAGAACGACCCCGAACTGGCCGCCGACCTGGCCAGGCTGGGCGACGCCTACGTCGACGACGCGTTCGGCGCCGCGCATCGCGCGCACGCGTCCACCGTGGGCGCCGCCGAGCTGATGGAGCCGCGAGCGGCGGGCCTGCTGCTCCAGCGCGAGGTGGAGACGCTCAACGGCCTGCTCCGCGATCCGGACCGTCCCCTGGTGGCCGTGCTCGGCGGCGCCAAGGTGTCGGGCAAGATCGGCGTGATCGGGTCCTTCCTGCGCACGGCCGACACGATCCTGATCGGGGGCGCGATGTGCTTTCCGTTCCTGGCCGCCCAGGGCCACTCTGTCGGCGACTCGCTGTGCGCCGACGAGGACGTGGAGCTGGCCCGTCAGGCGCTGCAGGACGCCACCGGGGAGGGCAGCGCCACGATCGAGCTGCCCGTCGACCTGGTGCTTGCCGACCACTTCGGCGCCGACGCCACGCCCCGGCCGCTGGACGGGGTCGACGTCCCCGACGGGCTGATGGGCCTCGACGTCGGGCCACGCACCGCCCAGGCCTACGGGGAGCTGATCGCCCGCGCCGGCGCCGTGTTCTGGAACGGGCCGATGGGGGCGTTCGAGCTGCAGCCGTTCGCCGCCGGCACGCGGTCGGTCGCGCAGTCGGTGGCCGATGCCCCCGGGGTCACGGTCGTCGGCGGCGGCGACTCGGCGGCCGCGCTGGTGCAGTTCGGGCTGGCCGACCGCGTGACCCATCTGTCGACCGGCGGCGGGGCGGCGCTGGAGCTGATCGAGGGGCACGAGCTGCCCGGCGTGGCCGTGCTGTCATGAGTGAGCGCACGCCGCTGATTGCGGGGAACTGGAAGCTGCACAAGACGATCGCGCAGGCCGAGGAGTTCATTGCGGCGCTGCTGCCGCGGGTGTCGTCGGTCGACGGGGTCGACGTGGCCATCTGCCCGACGTTCACGGCGCTGGAGGCGATGGTCGACTCCGCCCGCGGCTCACGGGTGGCCGTCTACGCGCAGAACATGCACCACGCCGACGAGGGCGCGTTCACGGGAGAGGTATCGCCGCCGATGCTCACCGAGCTGGATGTCGCCGGTGTGCTGCTGGGCCACTCCGAGCGGCGCGAGCTGTTCGGCGAGACCGACCGCGCCCTTTCCCAGAAGGTCCCGGCGGCGCTGGCCGCGGGGCTGCTGCCCGTGCTGTGTGTCGGCGAGACCGAGGAGGAGCGCGATCGCGGCGACACCGAGCGCAAGCTGCGCCATCAGGTCCAGGAGGGTCTCGCGCGGCTGGAGCCAGAGCACCTGGGCGACGTGGTGATCGCCTATGAGCCGATCTGGGCGATCGGCACCGGCCAGGTGGCCACTGCCGAGCAGGCGCAGGAGGCGGTCGCGTTCGTGCGGGCGCTGGTCGCCGACCGCTCACGAGAGGCCGCCGAGCGCACCCGGATCCTCTACGGAGGCAGCGTCAAGCCCGACAACGCCGCCGAGCTGATGGCCCTGCCCGACGTAGACGGCGCGCTGGTGGGCGGCGCCAGCCTCGACGCGGAGGGATTCGCGGCGATCGTGACCGCGGTCGCGCGGTGAGCGGACTGACCGACGGGGTGGCAGGGGGCGGGCGGGCGGGATCCGATTCCCTGCCCGTCGAGCGGGCGGTCCTGATCATCCTCGACGGCTGGGGCCTGGCTCCGGACGGTCCCGGCAACGCCGTTTCGCTCGCGTCCACGCCCGTGTTCGACGAGTTCTGGGACGCCTACCCCACGACGACCATGACGGCCTGCGGCCGCGCCGTGGGCCTGCCCGAGGGGCAGATGGGCAACTCCGAGGTCGGTCACCTCAACCTGGGAGCCGGCAGCGTCGTGGTGCAGGACCTGACGCGGATCGACGCCGCCGCCGAGGATGGCTCGTTTGCCGAGAATGAGGTCCTGCGGGACGCGTTCACCGCCTCTGAGCGGGTGCACGTGATCGGGCTGGTGTCCGATGGGGGCGTGCACTCGAGCCTGGAGCACCTCAAGGCTCTGATCGAGATGGCGGCCTCCCTCAAGGTCCCCGACCTGGTGGTGCACGCGTTCACCGACGGCCGCGACACGCTGCCCAAGGGCGGCGCCGGCTACCTGGAGCAGGTGGCGGACTGGATGAGCTCCCACGGTGCGGGGCGGATCGGCTCGGTGGTGGGGCGCTACTACGCGATGGATCGCGACAAGCGCTGGGACCGTCTGAAGCTGGCCTACGACATGCTCGTGCACGGCCAGGCCGAGCATCACGTCGACAGCGCCGCCCAGGCCGCCCGCGACGCCTACGAGCGCGACGAGACCGACGAGTTCATCAAGCCGACGCTGGTCGGCGAGGAGGCGCGGATCCGTCCCGGCGACTCGGTGCTGGGGCTGAACTTCCGCCCCGACCGGATGCGCGAGATCACGCAGGCGCTGGCCGAGCCGGAGTTCGACGAGTTCGACCGCGGCGACGGCGAGCCGGTGGAGCGCTACGCCACGATGACCGAGTACGAGGAGGGCTGGCCCTATCCCGTCGCGTTCCCGCCCGAGCGCCCGGCGACCACGATCGCCGCCGTGATCGCGGCCCGCGGCGAGCGCCAGCTGCACGTCGCCGAGACCGAGAAGTACCCGCACGTGACGTACTTCTTCAACGGCGGGGAGGAGACACCGTACGAGGGCGAGGAGCGCAAGCTGGTGCCTTCCCCGCGCGACGTTCCCACCTATGACCACAAGCCGGCGATGAGCGCCCCGGAGGCCGCCGAGGCGTTCGTCTCGTCGTGGAACGCCGACCCCCCGCGATTCGGGATCATCAACTTCGCCAACGCCGACATGGTCGGCCACACCGGCGTCATCCCGGCGGCCGTGGAGGCCATCGAGACGGTTGACCGCTGCCTGGCGTCGGTGGTGGAGGCGGTCCACGCCTCCGGCGGTGCGTGTCTGATCACCGCCGACCACGGCAACGCCGACCACATGCTCGAGCCCGACGGCAGCCCCAACACCACCCACTCTTTGAATCCGGTTCCTGTGATCGTCACCGTTCACGGCCTGTCGCTGCGCTCCGAGGGCGGCGTGCTGGCCGATGTGGCACCGACGCTTCTGGCGATGCTCGACATCGCGCAGCCCGACGAGATGTCGGGCACCTCGCTGATCGAGCGCTGACAGCCCCGGCCGGCCGCGGGCCGCCTGGGGTTGGCAAACGTCCATCTTCGCCGCCGCGCCTGCGGCGGCCGGTCGTTTGCTGCCGTCACGGCTGTCAACGTCCGGATGGGCCATCGGGCGCTGATGATCTGGACGTTTGCGTCGCGACTGAGATCGCGTCCGATGGCGGCTGCGTTCGCCCGGTCGCGGCGAGAAAAATTCAACCAAAAAACTTGACAGCGCTAGACTTAGATTTCATACTGCTGACATGAGCAGTTCCGCATTCTCAAATGGAGGTCTTCACATGGCACTTGTTCGCTGGGAGCCGATCCCGATGCACCGGCTGGTCAACTCGCTGTTCGACACGGCGACCGCGTCCGGGGCCGCGCCGCGTCGCTGGCTGCCCGCCACCGATCTGATCGAGTCCGAGACCCACTATGTCCTGCGCGCCGACCTCCCCGGCGTCTCCGAGGAGGACATCAACGTCGAGCTCGACAACGACGTGCTGACGATCTCGGGTGAGCGCAAGGCCGAGCACCAGGACGGCCACGCCGGCTACTACCGGGTGGAGCGCATCTCCGGCGGCTTCCGCCGCTCACTACGCCTCCCCGAGGGCGTCGACGCCGAGGCGATCACCGCCAGCTTCGAGCGCGGAGTGCTCGAGGTGAGCGTCCCCAAGCCCGAGCAGCGCCAGCCCCGCAAGGTGCAGATCGGCGTCGGCTCCGCTGAGCCGCAGGCGATCGAGGACGGCGAGCCGCAGGCCGCTTAGCCCGTCGGATCCCGGGCCCGGGTCGACCGGTGGTCGGCCCGGCCCGATCACTTTACGGCGGTTACGCGGTCTTCCCTTATGAGCTAACGACAAGGAGACCGCCCATGGCCGACCGTCTACAGACCGTCCGCGACTGCTACACCGCCTATGAGACCGGCGACCGAGAGCTGGTCGAGGGGCTGCTCAGCCCCGACTACGAGTTCTTCTCGCCGCCGGATCCCGGGATCGGCCGCGCCCGGTACTTCGAGCGCTGCTGGCCCAACGCCCAGGCGATCGATCGCTTCGAGTACGTGAGGCTCACCGAGGTCGGCGACGAGGTGCTGGTGACCTACGAGGCGACCCGCACCGACGGGACCAGCTTTCGCAACACCGAGATCTTCAGCTTCGACGGAGATCTGATCAGCCGGACCGAGGTCTACTTCGGCTGGAACGTCAGCGCATGATCCCCGTGTGGCCCAGGGAGTACCGGCCGGGCTGGGGCCAGACGCACAGGCCGTGTGGTCCGCTGCCCACCGGGATGGCGGCCCGGAGCCGGCCGTTGCGCGTGTCGATCGCGTATACGACCGCGTTGTAGCGCCCGCTCAGCCACAGCGTCCGGCCGTCGGCCGACACGCCGCCCATGTCCGGGCTGGCGGGCTGGGGCAACGTCCAGGTCGCGACCACCCGGCGGGTCTTGAAGCTCACCACCGAGACCGCCCCCGCGGCGCGGTCGGAGACGTACATCAGACGGGCGTTGCGGCTCGGGTACAGGCCGTGGGCGCCCGCTCCGGTGCGCAGGAAGCCGATCACCCGGAAGCGGCGCGGGTCGATCTCCCACAGGCCGCCGTTGAGCTGGTCGGCGGCGTAGAGGGTCCGCCCGTCCGGAGAGAGCTTGACGTCCTGGGGGCTGCTGGAGCCGTCGTGCAGGACGAGCGTGGCGACCACCCGCTGCGTGCGCAGGTCGACCTCGATCATCTGGCCGCTGAACTCGCAGCTGGCATAGGCGTAACGGCCGTCGGCGGAGAAGTCCATGTGGTCGACGCCGCGGCAGGAGGGGACCGACAGGGAGTGCACCAGGCGCATCGACGACGGGCGGCGGAAGTCCAGCCGCTGGAGCCGCTCGGCGACGACGATCGCGAACCGCCCGTCGGGCGTGAAGTACAGGTTGTAGGGGTCCTCGACCGGGATCGGGGTGCCCGGGTGCCCGGTGCGGGGATCGATCGGGGTGAGGGTGTTGCCCAGGTCGTTGTCGACGTACAGGCGGCGCAGGTCCCACGACGGCGTGACGTGCTGGGGGAGGGCCCCGGTGGGGAACTGGGCGACGACCTTCAGCGTCCGCTGGCTGATCACGTCGACGGTGGCGCTCATGCTGTTGGGCACGTAGACGAGTGCCGGATCCGCGCGGACCACGGCGCTCAGATCGCCGGGCGTGTCGGCGGCGTAGACGTTCGTGGGGAGCGCCGGGCCGGCCGCGTGTCCGGCCTGCGCGGTCGTGGACTGCCCTTGTCGGCTGACGGTCGAGCGCGTGTGCGGATCGGAGGTCGACCCGCAGGCGGCCAAGCCGAAGGCCAGGGCGATGCAGATGGCCAGGCGCAAGGCAGGGCCGGACAGGCGGGGTGCAACGGCCACGTGATGGAGCTTGCCACTCATCGATGAGAGCCGGATGAGCGGTTGATGTGGATGCCCTTAGGCTCAGCCGTGACGGCGTTCAACGGCCATCACGTAACTGACCACGGCGCGTAGCTGGGTCTCCGTGAGCGGCCGGGTGACCGGCATCTCCCCCGCCAGCTCCATCAGCTGGGCGCGGCTGGAGTGAAAGCGCAGCAGGTCGCCGCCCTGCCGGCGCGGGTCCTCGACGCCCGACAGCGAGTGGCAGGAGCCGCAGGCCTCGCTGAACAGGACGCGCCCGGACGGAGTCTGGGCAGCGCGCGTGTTGCCGCAGCCGGCCAGCAGCGCCGCGCTCGCGGCTGCCAGCAGCCATCGTCCACCTCGGGGGAGCATCGGCAGAGCGTAGGCAGGACACGACTGAGTAGGGTCAGGCGGTGTTCACGATCCGGACGGAGGCCCCCTCGTCGCGCGCCCGCACCGGCACGCTGCACCTCACGCACGGCGAGGTGTCGACGCCGGCGTTCGTCCCGCTGGCCACCCGCGGAGCCGTGAAGACGCTCGAACCGCGCGACGTGGCCGCGCTCGGCTACGAGATGGTGCTCGGCAACACGTTTCACCTGATGCTGGCGCCGGGCCCCGACCTGGTGGCCGAGCTGGGCGGCCTGCACGAGATGATGCGCTGGCCGGCTCCGATCATCACGGATTCAGGCGGCTTTCAGGTCTTCTCGATGGGCTACGGGGGCGTGGCCGACGAGATCAAGGGTCGCCGTCGCACGGGCGGGTCTGCGGGCGGGAGCCCGTCGCGGACCCGGCCCACCCTCCCCGCCGAGCCGCACGGCTCGATCCTGGCGATCGAGGAGGAAGGGGTGCGGTTTCGCTCCTATCTGAACGGGGGCGAGCGCTTCATCGGCCCCGAGGTCTCGATGGCCGTGCAGGCGGCGCTGGGGTCGGACATCGCACTGGTGTTCGACGAGTGCACGCCGTTTCACGTCGACCGCGACTACATCGCGCGTTCGATGCAGCGCACCCACCGATGGCTGGAGCGCTGCCTGGACTGGCACAAGCGCCAGGGCCCCAACGGCCAGGCCGTGTACGGGATCGTCCAGGGCGGCACCGAGCACGACCTGCGGCTGGAATCGACGGCCGTCGTGGCCGCCAGCAGCAGTGCCGGGATCGCGATCGGAGGCTCGCTGGGCCAGGACAAGGCGCAGATGTACGAGGTGGTGGACTGGAGCACCGCGGAGCTTGCCCGGTTGGCCCCCGAACGGCCCCGCCACCTGCTGGGCATCGGG
This sequence comes from Solirubrobacteraceae bacterium, assembly GCA_017882405.1. The sequence continues at coordinate 14,081 of JADGPO010000184.1, forward strand.
GAGATCGACGACCTGATCGCCGGCGTGGCCTCCGGGATCGACACTTTTGACTGCGCGATGCCGACCCGCCTGGCCCGTCACGGCATGGCGCTGGTGCCCGACCCGACGGGCCGCTGGCGCGTGGACCTGATGAAAGGACGGTTCAAGCGCTCGCCGGAGCCGATCCTTGAGGGCTGCCCGTGTCCCGCCTGCGCCCAGGGGTTCTCACGGGCCTACCTGCACTACCTGCTGCGCGCCCACGAGCTGACCGGCCTGCGGCTGGTCACGCTGCACAACCTGAGCTTCATCGGCGGGTTGATGGCCGATCTGCGGGTGGCGATCGACGACGGGCGCCTGGCCGAGGTCAGCGCGAGACTACTTGCCGGCGCGGCTCCGGGCGCCGCGCTGGCGACGACCTGATCCCGCCCGCCCTTACTTCGTGTACTTGCTGATCAGGCTCTGCACCTGATTGATCGCCTGCTGCGCATCGTGAGAGACGATCTTCTGGTAATGCACGACCGTGTTCGAGGTGCTGTTGGCGATCAGCACGGCGGCGATCACGATCAATGCCAGCACGGCCAGCAATGAGAAGAAGCCCATCAGTCGCCGGAAGCCGCGCCCGGAGCGCTTGGGAGGCCGCTCGGCGGCCGCGGC
>JADGPO010000185.1 GCA_017882405.1 Solirubrobacteraceae bacterium
CGCCCAGGGTCTCGAAGGTCGATCGCGCGCCGCGCAACGCGCCTGCGCGGCCAGGGCCTGGATCAGTTCGCCCTGCGCCCCGCACCCTTCGGCGATCACCTCCACGCGCGAGCCAAGTGCTGCCCCGGTGACCCCGAGGACGAGCGCCAGCGTGACCAACGCCCCGACGGCCGATCGCATGCGCGCATCATGCGCCGACGCCACGACGCAAGCGGGCGCCCACCCGACGCGCCGGGCAGGCAGATCCGGCAGCGAGTGGAATCCGACGTTAGGCTGCGTGCGCCTCCGCCGCCGTATCCGGGTAGAACGTGCGCGACAGCTCGCCCGATCGCCGGATTTCAGATCACCGATGAGCAACGGTCAACGTCTATCCACCTGGCTTGCCGCGGTCGCCCTGATGGCGGCGGCGGCGACGCTGGTCGCCGCCCGAGCGCTGGGAGCCGGGGGCGTGGGATTGACCAACGGCCCGGCGCCCGTCTCCGGCGGCGCCTCGATCAACGGCGGCGGCCTCGCACCGCTGCCCCACATCTCCAGCCGGCTGCCGGCCCCGCCGAGCAGGCACGCCCATGGACGCTGGCTGAGCAGCGTGGCGATCACCGAGTACTGGCCGGCCCCCGAGTCCTGGTTTCGCGGCCGTCTGGTGACGGCCCCCGGACTGATCGGGCGCCACCGGATCGACTGGCTGTACTCGGCGACCGGCATCTCGATGGAGGGCGACGGCCTCGGGCTCGACGGTCGCCAGTACCACATCGATGCGCTCGGCGACGGCGGCTGGGTGACCTCCGCAGGTGCCTCCACCTCTGCGTCCCGGGACTGGTCGGCGGGCGCTCCCTACTGGCGCGCCGGGGGCTACTGGCGAAACGGGCGCGGCGAGGTCACCTTTCCCCTGGCCGCCGGCGGCTGGTCCAACGGCGGCGGACACCGTTACGTGCCGCTGCGCCGCGTGACGTTCGCCGTCGGAGCCTCGCTGCCGCTGCGCTTCTACCAATCGATCGCCGTCGACCCGCGGGTGATCCCGCTGGGCAGCCGCGTCTACGTGCCGGCCTATCGCCACGACGGACACGGCGGCTGGTTCATCGCCCAGGACACCGGCGCAGCGATCAACGGCCGTCACATCGACGTCTTTCGCTCACCACCGGCCAGCGCCGGCGATTCCGGCCAGTATCTGGTGGGCGAGCGCATCTTCGTGATCAAGCCACGCAAGTAGACTGAAACACCATGGCCAAACAACGCGCGGTGCGCGTCGAGCAGAAGAGTCAGCTCGCCGCGATCCAGCAGATGGAGAGCCGCTCCGACGCGGAGCTGGAGTCAGAGACGAAGTACCGGGCGGCTGCCCAGGCGATCCTGGGCGCGCGCGCTGCGCAGAAGCTCGATCCGGTGAAGACGCGAGCCCACTTCCAGCGGGCGATCGCCGCCGCGCCTCCGCAGGAGCGCCTGCCGCTGCGTCGCATGGCCGAGACGGCGATGGCGCAGGCTGAGCGGCGCGCCGGCGACTACAAGAAGGCCAAGGAGCGCATCGGACAGCCGGCCAGCGGCCGCGAGGTGTTCATGCTGCGCCTGCTGGGCTTCGTCGCCCCCCCGAAGAGCGCCGGAGGACTGGCCCGGGGACGGGGGATCCTGATCGCCGTCGCACTGGTCATCGCGATCCTGCTGCTGTGCTTCGGAATCGTCAACCTGGTCGCGCTGCCGTTCGGCGGCATCTCGCTGGACCTCGGGATCTTCTACGGCTTCGTGCTGCTGCTGGTGGCGATCGCCGCGCTCGCCGTGGTGGGCCGGCGGCGTCAGCGTCGCGCGCAGGCCGAGCAGGCCGAGAGGGTCGCCTCCGCCCGCTCACGCTGACGTGAGCGAACATGGAGCTTGGCTGACCATGTGCGGGCGCTACACGCTGGCCGCGCCTGATCCGGCGGCGATCCGCGACCGCTTCCCGATCGGCGAGCAGGTCGAGGTCCGGCAGCGCTTCAACGTGGCACCGGGCGACAACGTGCTGGCGGTGACCACCGACCGTGCCGGCGAGCCCCGGGGCGAGCTCTTGCGCTGGGGCCTGGTGCCGTCGTGGGCCAAGAGCTCGGACACCGGTCTCAAGATGATCAACGCGCGTCTGGAGACCGCGCGCGAGCGCCCGGCTTTTTGTCGCGCCTTCGAGCGGTTTCGCTGCCTGATCGTGGCCGACGGCTTCTATGAGTGGCGGCGGTCCGACGGCGGGAATCGGAGTCCCAAGCAGCCGTTCCACATCACCCGCGACGACGGCGCGCTGTTCTCGTTCGCGGGACTGTGGTCGATCTGGCACGGCGATGACGATCGGGTCCTGCGCACCTGCACGATCCTGACCACGGCGGCCAACTCGGCGATCGCTCCGCTGCACGATCGCATGCCGGTGATCCTCGACCCGGAGGGCGAGCGCGAGTGGCTGGACACGTCCACGCCCTCGCCGAGACTGTCGGAGATCCTCGCCGGGCTGCCGAGCTCCCACACCGGGCTCAGCGAGGTCGGCTTCGCGGTCAACGACGCCCGCTACGACGGGCCCGAGTGCCTGGCGGCGCCCCCGCCGGCCACCCAGGAGGTGCTGTTCTAGCGGGCTAGTGCCGGCTAGTGCGCGGCGCGGGCTAGCACCAGGCTGCCGTCCGCGCGCCCCTTGATGGAGCCGATCGCGTCGTGCGGCGCCGCCGCGCCCGCGGTCACGGGCCCGAAGTCGCCGGGCTCGACGGACAGCGGGGATTCGTCAAGCCAGGTGCCGAACGCGGAGGCCGACATCGGCCGGCTCAGGTGATAGCCCTGGGCCAGGTCACAGCCGAGCGTCGCCAGGCGCTCCAGCGTGGCCGCGTCCTCCACGCCTTCGGCGATGATCCGCAGGCCGAGGTCGTGGCCGAGGTTGATCGTCGAGCGGACGATGATCAGGTCGCTCTCGTCCTGCAACATCGGGGAGACGAACGAGCGGTCGATCTTCAGGTCGTTGATCGGCAGCCGGCGCAGGTTGGCCAGCGACGAATAGCCGGTTCCGAAATCGTCGACCGACAGCCGTACGCCGAGGTCCGAGAGGCGGCTGACCGTGGCCAGCGCGCGCTCGGGGTCGGTCATGATCATGCTCTCGGTGATCTCCAGCTGCAGCGCGTCGGCGGGCACGCCGAAGCTGTCGAGCATGCGCTCGATCTCGCGCGGCAGATCGCGGTCCAGCAGGTTGCGCACCGAAAGGTTCACGGCCACGGAGAGCTGGCGCCCGTCACGCCGCCAGGCCGCGCACTCGGCGATCGAGCGCTCGAGCACGTGGCGCGTGAGCGGCCCGATCAGCCCCGTCTGCTCCACCGTCTGCACGAACGCCGCCGGGGGGACCAGCCCGTGCTCGGGGTGCTCCCAGCGCACCAGGCCCTCGGCGCCCTTGACCGTGCGGTCGTCGAGGTCGACGATCGGCTGGTAGTGGACGACGA
>JADGPO010000039.1 GCA_017882405.1 Solirubrobacteraceae bacterium
CCTCTCGATCGCCCATGCCGTCGCCGAGGCCGGCGAGGCCGCGGCGCTCGGCATCCCCGGCGTCCTGCTGTTCGGGCTGCCCGCCGCCAAGGACGAGGAGGGCTCGGGCGCGTGGGATGACGAGGGCGTGGTGCAGCTGGCCACCCGGGCGATCAAGGAGGCCCACCCGGACCTGTTGGTGATCGCCGACCTGTGCCTGTGCGAGTACACCAGCCACGGGCACTGCGGGGTCCTGCGAACCGGTTCTGACCCGCCCTACGTCGACAACGACGCCACCCTGGAGCTGCTCAATCGCACGGCCGTTTCTCAGGCGCGTGCGGGCGCCGACATCATCGCGCCCAGCGACATGATGGACGGCCGCGTGGGCAGCATCCGCCAGGCGCTAGACGAGGACGGCCTGACCGAGACGCCGATCCTCGCCTACTCGGCCAAGTTCGCCTCCGCCTTCTACGGCCCGTTCCGCGAGGCCGCCGACTCCACCCCGGCGTTCGGCGACCGCCGCGGCTACCAGATGGACTCCGCCAACGGCGAGGAGGCGGTGCGGGAGGCCCGGCTCGACGTCGAGGAGGGCGCCGACATGCTGATGGTCAAGCCCGCCCTCCCGTACCTGGACGTGATCCGCCGCGTCAAGGACGCCACAGCGATGCCGCTGGCGGCCTATAACGTCTCCGGCGAGTACTCGATGCTCAAGGCGGCCGTCGCCGCCGGCTACCTGGACGAGCGCACCGCCGTGCTGGAGACCCTGACCTCGATCCGCCGTGCCGGGGCCGACATCGTCATCACCTACCACGCCAAGGAGGCCGCGCAGTGGCTTCAGTAGACGCTCCCCTGGAGGGCCGGCACGGACCCAAGCTGCGCAGCCGCAAGGAAGGGGCCGCGATCGCGCTCGACGACCTCGACAAGCGCCTGCTCAACCTGATGCAGGGCCAGTTCCCGATCGCCCCCCGCCCCTATCAGCACGTCGCCAGCCAGGCGAGCATCACCGAGGACGAGGTCATGGCCCGCGTCCAGCGCCTGCTCGAGGAGCGCATCATCCGCCAGATCACGCCGATCTTCGATACCCGCGCGCTGGGGTACTCCTCGATGCTGGTCGCCGCGAAGGTCGACCCCGAGCATCCGTGGAGGGCGGCCAACGTGATCAACGCGCACCCCGGTGTGTCGCACAACTATCTGCGAAACCACGAGTTCAACATCTGGTTCACGATCGCCACCGAGCCCGACTCGAAGCTGGGGCTGGAGGGCACGCTGAACAAGCTCGCCGAGCTGGCCGGCGCCGAGTCGGTCCGTCAGCTGCCCACCCTGAAGCTGTTCAAGATCCGCATGGACCTGGAGATGGAGCAGGGCACCGACGCGCTGTCCAAGGCTGCTCAGGCGGTCGAGCCGGTCGAGACTGAGGCCCAATCCTACGACGAGTTCGACCGGGACGTGATCCGGGCGCTGCAGGGCGACATGCCGGTGATCCCAGAGCCCTACGCGCCCGCCGCCCAGCAGCTGGGCATCCCCCAGGAGCGGCTGCTGGAGCATCTCAACGGCATGCAGGAGCGCCGGCTGCTGCGGCGCGTGGCCGCGATCCTCTTTCACCGCCGGGCCGGGTTCTCCGCCAACGGGATGGGCGTGTGGAAGGTGCCCGACGACAGCATCCTCGAGGTCGGCAAGCGGATGGCCTCGTTTCGCGGAATCTCGCATTGCTACCAGCGGCCCACCTACGCCGACTGGCCCTACTCGGTGTTCACCATGGCCCACGGGCGCTCCAAGGAGGAGTGCGACGCGATCCTCGACTCGATCGCCGCCGACACCGGCATCGAGGAGCGCTCCACGCTGTACTCCTCGACCGAGTTCAAGAAGATCCGGTTGCTGTACTTCACCTCGGAGCACCGCGACTGGGAGCGCGAGCACGCCGGCGTGTGAGCGGCGTCGCGACTGACAGCAGGACCACTCGCCGCTCGGCAGAGCTCTACGAGCGGGCCCTGAAGGTCCTTCCCGGCGGCGTCAACTCGCCCGTGCGGGCGATGGGCTCGATCGGGCGCGATCCGATCTTCATCGCCGGCGGCGCCGGTCCGCTGATCTGGGACGTCGACGGCCACGAGTACGTCGACTGGGTCAGCTCGTGGGGCCCGCTGATCCTCGGCCACGCCCACCCCGAGGTGATCGGCGCCGTCGCCGAGGCGGCCGCCCGCGGGACGAGCTTCGGCGCGCCCACGGAGGGTGAGGTGCAACTGGCCGAAGAGGTGGCCCGACGAATGCCGTCGGTGGAGATGCTGCGCATGACCTCGTCGGGGACCGAGGCGACGATGAGCGTGATCCGCCTCGCCCGGGCGGTGACGGGCAGGGAGAAGATCCTGAAGTTCTCCGGCGCCTACCACGGTCACGTCGACGGGCTGCTCGCCGAGGCTGGCTCGGGCCTGGCCACCCAGGGGATCCCGGCCAGCCCGGGAGTGCCCGCCGCGGCCGCCGCCCAGACGGTGATCGTGCCCTGGAACGACCCCGACGCCCTATCGGATGCCACCGACACCACCACCGACGACGACGTCGCGGCGATCCTGGCCGAGCCGGTCCCGGCGAACATGGGCGTCGTACCGCCTTCGCCCGGATACCTCGAGAGGCTGCGCGAGATCGCCGACGCCAGCGGCGCGCTGCTGATCTTCGACGAGGTCATCAGCGGGTTCCGTGTGGCCCGCGGCGGCGCCCAGGACCTGTACGGCGTGCTCCCCGATCTGACGATCATGGGCAAGGTGATCGGCGGCGGGCTGCCGGCGGCCGCCTACGGGGGCTCGCGGGAGCTGATGGAGCACATCGCCCCCGCCGGCGACGTCTACCAGGCGGGAACGCTGAGCGGCAACCCCCTGGCGGTGGCGGCTGCCCTGGTCACGCTGGGCAAGCTCGACGACGGTGCCTACGCGCGGTTGGCGGCCACCACCGAGGCGTTGGCATCCGGGATGAGCGCCGCGGCTGCGCAGGCCGGGCGCGCCGTCCAGGTCCACAGCCTCCCAGGGCTGATGACCGTGTTCTTCTCCCCGCATGCGGTGCACAGCTACGCTGACGCCGCGGCCTGCGACACCCAGGCCTATGGAGCCTGGTGCCGTGAGCTGCTCGAACGCGGCGTCTATCCACCGCCGTCGCAGTTCGAGGCGTGGTTCCCGTCGCTGGCCCACGGCGAGGCGGAGCTGACCCGCACGATCCAGGCGGCGGCCGCCGCGTTCGCCGCGATCGGCGCGTGAGCCTCCCCGCGCTGGCCGACGCCCTGCGTGCGCACGGGGGCACGGTGGCGACGCTCGTCACCGCGACCCCGGAGGCGGACGCGCTGGCCGAGACGCCGCCCCGGCTCGCCGCCCGCGGCCCGCGGGCCGGCTCCCGCGCCGCCGACTACGAGTTGCTGTTGGAGATGATCCTCGAGGGTTCGCTGCTGCACTACGGCGCCCCGCGGGTGGTGCACGTGGAGGACCCGGATCTGGCGCTGCTGCTGGGCGACCAGCTGTACGCGCTCGGCCTCTCGCGGCTGGCCGAGCTGGGGGATCTGGAGGCGGTGGGCGAGCTGGCCGACCTGATCTCGCTGCTGGCCCAGGCGCGCGCCGCGCACGACGCGCCGCTGGCCGAAGCGATCTGGGAGGCGGGCGCGACCGCGATCGGTTGGGGCCGCACCACGGAGCACGAGGCGGCCAAGGCGCTGGCCCGGGCGGGAGACCGCGCCGCCGTGGCGGCGCTGCTTCAATGCGCTCGGCGCGACCCCGTCGGTCCCCAATGAGGACGGGGTATGTGACGCCCGCCTCTTTGTTGACTGTACGCTTTGGCGGGCGTTCAATACGGCTAAGCGGCCGTTAAGTTTCAGAGGCGCACGTGGCAGACAGACACAAAGAAGGAAGCAAACCCAAATACACCGCCGACCGGCAGATGCCGGGCGCCTTCGAGGGCGAGACGGTCACCCGTCGGCGGTTCATGGACGTGGTCACGAATGGCGCCGGCGCCGTCGCTGCGATGGCGTTTACGCTTCCCGCCCTCGGGTTTGCGCTCGGTCCGCTGTTCAGCCGCGTGCCGTTCCAATGGCAGACGATCGGACCGACCAGCGACTTCACGAAGACCACCTACTCCACCAAGGTGCTCACGATCGTGCAGGGCATCGGCGAGGCCGGCAACTCGATCGCCTACGTGCGCGAGCGTGACCCCGCCATCGACAAGGAACCGGCCGACCAGTACAACCAGTACGTGGCGCTGTCCTCGCGCTGCAATCACCTCGGCTGCCCGGTGCGCTTCGTGTCCGCGGCCGAGCGCTTCATCTGCCCGTGCCACGGCGGCGTCTATGACTTCCGCGGGCTGGTCTCCAGCGGCCCCCCGGTGCGACCCCTGGACCGCTTCTACACCCGCGTGGACAAGGCCACGGGCCTCGTCCAGATCGGGCCCCGGTACTCGGTCAACTCCGAGCTTCACCGCTTCTCCCCGCGCGACCCGGGCCAGCCGCTGGACGGGATCGGTCAATATCTGTACCCCAAGCGGTTCGACACCTCGCTTCTTCCCAACAGCTAGCCCCGCCTGATGCCCAAGCTTCCCGCCCCGCCGCTCCCCAAGGTCCTCCAGCCCAAGCCCAAGCGGCCTGGCCAGAACGGCGACGGGAACGGCAAGGTGTCGCCCGTCGAGCAGGCCCAGGAGGCGGGGATCACCGTCGTCGACTGGATCGACGAGCGCACTTCCATGTCGGGCGGCATCCGCTGGCTGCTGTTCCGCAAGGTCCCCAAGGGGATCAACTGGTTCTACACGCTGGGCTCGGCGACGATGTTCGCCTTCCTCAACCAGGCGGTCACCGGCGTCTTCTTGGCCATGTTCTACCGGCCCGATGCCGCCGGCGGCGCCTACGAGTCGGTGCGCTACATCACCGACGATGCGTACCTCGGCCAGCTGGTGCGGGCGATGCACAAGTGGGGCGCCTCGGTGATGATCATCCTGATCTTCCTGCACATGGCCCGGGTGTTCTTCTTCGGCGCCTACAAGTACCCGCGGGAGCTGACGTGGATCATCGGCGTGGTGCTGCTCATCCTGACGCTGGCGATGGGCTTCACCGGCTACCTGCTGCCGTTCGATCAGCGCTCCTACTGGGCGACGATCGTGGGCGTCAACATCAACGGCACAGGCCCCTTCATCGGGCCCTATCTCTCTGACTTCCTCAGAGCCGGCCCCGAGTTCGGGGCGACCACGTTGTCTCGGTTCTACGCGATCCACATGATGCTGATCCCTGGGCTGATCGCTGCCCTGATCGGGGCGCACCTCTATCTGATCACCAAGCTCGGCATCTCGGCTCCCCCGTGGATCAAGGCCGAAGAGGAGCCCGAGCTGCGCGAGGCACAGGTCTAGATGAACCAGGCAGAGAAGGAGCAGTACCTCCGCGAGTACTCGAGCCTGAAGAACCAGGGCAAGCCGTTCTTCCCGTACGCGGTCGCCAAGGACTCGGTCATGGCGGTGGTCGTGATGATCGTGATCATCTTCCTGGCCGCCATGTTCGGCGCCGAGCTGGGGCCCAAGGCCGATCCGACGACCACCACCTACGTGCCCCGCCCGGACTGGTACTTCTTCTTCCTGTTCGAGGTGCTCCGGGTGATGAAGAACGTCCCCAAGCTCACCGACATGGCGACGATCGGGGTGCCGACGATCTGCATGGTCCTGCTGTTCCTGCTGCCGTTCTACGACCGCGGCCCGGAGCGGCTGATCTGGCGCCGGCCGGTTGCCCTGGCCGCGGGCCTGACGACGATCTTCGCGATCGCCTTCCTGACCTACTCGGGGGCCAACACCGGCTCGCCCAACTCCGTCGACACGCCCCCGCCGGCGTCGCTGAACGCCTCGCAGGCGACGCAGTTCCGCGCCGGCGAGGACGTGGTGGGAGAGTCGGGATGCCTGGCCTGTCACGTGCTCGGCGACAACGGCAACAACGGACCCGGACCGCCGCTTACCCACATCGGATCGATCCTGCGCCCGGACGCGATCGCGTCGACGCTGCGCAACCCGACGGTGCCGATGCCCTCGTTCGCGAGCTTGGCCCAGAACGACCCGAAGAAGTTCCAGAGCCTGGTCACGTTCCTGTCCGAGCTGCAGTAGCTCGGTCGCGTCGATGACGGCGAGCGCACCCTCGCCGCCGGGCGGGCCGAGCGAGTCCGACCGGACCGGCACCACCGCTGCCGGCGCAGCCGGGGCCGGCACCCTGCCCGAGCCCCAGGTGCAGGCGATGTTCGACCGCATCGCGCGCGTCTATGACCGTATGAACGCGGTCATGACGGCCGGCCTGGATCGCCGCTGGCGCGAGCGCGCCGCCGATCTGGCGGCCGTCTCCCCCGGCGATCGCGCGCTGGACGTGGCCACGGGCACGGGCGACCTGGCGCTCGAGCTGGCTCGCCGGGTGGCGCCCGGCGGAGAGGTGGTGGGCGCCGACTTCTCCGAAGCGATGCTTGAGATCGCCCGCACCAAGGCGCCCGGCGGCGCGGTGCGCTTCGAGGCCGCCAACGCGCTGGAGCTTCCCTATCGCGACGACGAATTCGACGCTGCCACGGTCGGCTTCGGGGCGCGCAACTTCTCCGACCTGCCACGCGGCCTGGCCGAGATGGTGCGCGTGGTGCGCCCCGGCGGGCGAGTCGTGGTGCTGGAGATCACCACCCCCACGCGCCCGCCGCTGTCGACGCTGCTGGGTCTGTGGTTCGATCGGATCGTGCCCGCCCTGGGGCGCCTGGCGGGCGATCCCGACGCCTATGAGTACCTGCCCAACTCGGTGCGCCGGTTTCCCGGCCCCGAGACGCTGGCGGGCATCCTCCACGACTGCGGGCTGCGCGAGGTGGGTTACCGGTTGACCGCGGGCGGGATCATCGCGCTTCACTTCGGGCGGGTGCCGAGCCGGTGAACGCCTCGGTGCAGGCGGTCCTCGACGCCGGCGGAGAGCCGGCCGTGCGGCTGCTGGCGGCGCTCGAGGAGCGCCTGGCGCAGCTGACCACCGGGCACGGCGAGCTGCTGGCTCGTCACGCCGGCTCGACGATCGCCGCCGGCGGCAAGCGGTTGCGCCCGTTGCTGGTGTTCCTCGCCGCCGGGGCTCCGCCACCCGAGTCCGACGAGCTACTGCGCGCGGCGGTGGCCGTCGAGCTGGTGCACTCCGCGACGCTCGTCCACGACGACGTGCTCGACGGCTCTGACCTACGGCGGGGGCGTCCCACGGTGGCCGCTGCGGCCGGCCGGCTGACCGCGACTTGCACCGGCGACCTGCTGTTCTCCCGGGCGTTCGCCGAGCTGGCGCAGACCGGGTCGCGCGCGTCGGTGCGGGTCCTGTCGCGGGCCAGCTCCGAGCTGGCCAGCGGCGAGCTGATGCAGCGCGCCGACACCTGGCGGGCCGTGGCGGTGGAGCGCTACCTGGAGCGCTGCCGCCTGAAGACGGGGGTGCTGTTCCGGGCGGCCTGCGAGCTGGGCGCGCTCGCCGGCGGCTCTGCGGGTGCGACGATCAGCGAGCTGGCTGCCTTCGGTGAGCAGATCGGCCTCGCCTTCCAGCTGCTCGACGACGTGCTCGACGTGACCGGACCGCCGGAGCGCACCGGCAAGCCGCGGGGAGCCGACCTCCTGGATGGCACCGTGACGCTGCCGCTGATCCTGGCCCGCCGGTCAGATCCCGGGCTGGCGGCGTTGGACCTGCGCTCCGTGCAGGACGCCGACGCCGCCGCCGAGGTCTGCGCGCGGATCGCCGGCACGGGCGCGCTGGAGCAGGCCACCGAACGCGCCCTCTCGATGGTCGCCTGCGCCAAGCGCGAGCTCCCGGAGTTGCCGGCGCCGCAGCGGGCGGCGCTCGAGCTGGTCGCCGACGGCGTCGTCGCGCGCTACGCCTGACGCCGCGTCCGCGTCACTGTCAACGCTGTTGTCGTCGACGGCGAGGTCGTCTTCAACGGGTTCTAGAAGTCCTCGGGGAGGATGAAATCGGCGTGCAGCGCTGCGGCGAAGCGCTCGATCTCCTCGTTCATGTTGGACTGCGTCAGGCGACGCAGGTCTGAGAGCATCTCGGTGAGGCCCGCGTCGAGCGTCTCCTCGAGTGCGTCGACCTGGTCCTGGTCGAACACGCCGTCGTCGAACCAGTCGCAGTTGGGGCAGTACAGGGTGAGCTCCCAGAAGCCCTGCGGGGCCTCGGTCCAGTCGATCGGCTGGACGAGCCGGGAGTCGCACTCGGGGCAGAGGTGCAGCCCGCGGGGGGTGACCTCGTCGGGGAAGAAGCGCACGACCTCGATCGAGCGGCCGCTCGGGAGGACGATGCGGCGGATGGAGTTGGGGTCGGGATTCGGTTGCATGACTGTTCGAGGGCTATATCGGCGTGTCACGGGATGCGCTTGAGAACCGTCTGGACGCATCTAGGACCTGCGCAATTGGCTACGCTTGGTTGCTCCCCACCCGGAGGCTTCATCCATGTTCCGCAGTCCAGTCGTTGACGGGATCGTCATTCTCATCATTGCCCTGTTGATCCTGGGGCCGAAGCGGCTGCCCGGGCTGGGCAAGGGGCTGGGTGTCGGCATGCGCGAGTTCAAGGAGGGGATCACGGGCGAGTCCAAGGACGAGGACAAGCCGGAGATCACCGAGGCGACTGCGGCTCCCCAGCCCCCCGCCGAGGACCGCCCGGCGCAGCCGGCCGCCACCCCGGGGGCTGAGACCGGCTCCGAACGCCGTCCCTAGTACCTAGCGCGCGGGACCAATCGATGCCGAAGCTGCGGCCGATCGGCCATGAGGACCGACTGAGCATCGTCGATCATCTCGACGAGCTCCGCGGTCGCCTGATCCTCTGCGGCGTGGTGCTGGTCGTGGCCTTCGGGTTCAGCTTCTGGCAGAACAACCTGATCCTCAACGCGCTCAACAGGCCGTTGCCGTCCTCTTCCAAAACGCCCACCAACCACCTGGGCGGGCTGACCGGCGACGCGGTCAAGGAGGCCAAGGACCTGCGCGGCCTCGGCGCGGCGCTGAGCGCCATCTCGCGGTCGACCACGACCACCCTCTCCGCTCAGGACCAGGCTCTGCTGGCGCTCGCCGGCCACTACGCCGCCGGCGCCGCTCGGGATCTGCCCCAGAAGGCCCCCAAGAACGTGCCGATCACGATCGGCGTCGGTGAGGGCTTCACCACCACGCTGACGGTGTGCTTCTACTTTGCGCTGCTGCTCTCGATGCCGGTGATCCTCTACCAGGCCTACGCGTTCGTGATCCCGGCGCTCAGTCCTCACGAGCGGCGCGTGGCCCTGCCGGTGATGCTCGCCGCGCCGTTGCTGTTCGTGGTCGGCGTCGTGTTCACCTACCTTGTGGTCTTACCCCCGGCCGTCCGGTTCCTGCAGGGCTACAACGCCGATCAATTCAACGCCCTCGTCCAGGCCAAGCCGCTGTACTCGTTCGAGGTGCTGACGATGGCCGCGATCGGCCTGACGTTCCAGATGCCGCTGGGACTGCTCGGCCTGCGGCAGCTGGGCGTGATCAACGGCAGCACCCTGACCCGGCACTGGCGCTACGCTACGGTGATCATCGCCGTCATCGCGGCGGCGATGCCTGGGGCAGATCCGGTCACGACCGCGCTGGAGACTGCGCCGCTCATCATCCTCTTCCTCGCCAGCATCGTGATGCTCAAATACGCCGACCGACGTGAGGCCAAGCGCGCCGCCGCCGAACTGACGTCGATGGACTGGACCGAGCACGACCCGTCTGAGAGCGACCCGTCCGAGCGCGAGCCGTCTGACCACGACCCCGTCGGCGGCTAGGACATGCTCTTCGATCTGCGCAGCCGCGGCCGCCGGCGCACCGTCCAGGTGGTCTACCTGACTCTGGCGATCGTGTTCGGCCTGGGTCTCGTGCTGTTCGGCGTGGGCACCGGCAGCGGCGGTGGCCTGCTGGACGCGTTCACCGGCAACAGCTCGAGCAACTCCCAGGGCTCGGCGATCAGCCAGCAGGAGAAGACCGCGCTGCGCCAGACCAAGACCCGCCCCACCGATCCGGCCGCCTGGGCCGGGCTGATCAACGCCCGCTGGGCCGGCGCCAGCGCCGGCAGCCAGCAGACCACGGTCGGCATCCAGTACAGCGCCAAGGGCAAGCAGGAGCTGGCCGGCACCACCCAGGCCTGGCAGCGCTACCTGACCCTCACCAAGAAGCCCGACCCCGACCTGGCGATCCTGGCCGCCCGGGCCTACGGCTTCCTCGGCCAGTACGGCGGCGCGGCCAACACCTGGGAGACCGAGGCTCAGGCCAATCCCAACGAGGCCAAGGGCTACGCCTGCCTGGCCATGTCCGCCTACGCGGCCAAGCAGACCCGTAAGGGCGACCTCGCCAAGGCCAAGGCACTCGCCCTGAGTCCCAAGGCCACCCGCAAGCAGCTCAGCTCGACCGTGGACTCCGCCAAAACCCAGCCCACGATCGTCGCGCAGGCCTGCTGACCATCCCCGCGGAGCCGGGGTAACATCGCCGTTTCGAAGGGCCGTTAGCTCAGCTGGTAGAGCAGGGGACTCTTAATCCCAAGGTCGGAGGTTCGATCCCTCCACGGCCCACTCCGACAGCCCTGTTTTACGGGGCTTTCGTCGTTTCGGGACATGTGCCAACTCCCCAACATGTCCCCAATATGTCCCGAGATCGGCGTACGATCTGCGGAATGGCGGCAAGTTTCCAGCCTCCCACAGGGCACGTCTTCCGCGTTGAGCGCGCGCGAGGTCCGGCCTGGTACGCCAAGTACCGACTGCCTGACGGCCGCCAGGTCCAGAAGAAGCTCGGGCCGGCCTGGACGGAGCGCGGTCGTCCGCCGGCCGGCTACTTCACCAAGCGCCTGGCGGAGGCGTGGCTGCGCGAGGTGTTGGACGAGGCGCGCCGCGGGACGCTTCCGGGTCTGGTCCGCACGGGCGCGACGTTTGAAGACGCCGCCGCCGAGTACCTGCGCTACATCGAGCACGACCGGGGGCGTAAGCCGTCCACGGTTCGCGGCTACCGCTCGGCGATCACCGCGCACCTCCTTCCGGCATTCGGCACACTGCCGGTGGAAGCGGTCACCGCCGAGGTCATCGAGCAATGGGTCGCCGGGTTCGGCGGGTCGGTCCGGACGCGGAACAAGTTGTTGATCCAGCTGCACGGGATCCTCGGGCGAGCGAAGAAGGTCTACGGCCTGCGCGTCAACTCAGCGGCCGAGGTCGAGAAGTTCCCGCAGCGGCGGAGCGGGGACATCGAGGTCTTCTCGCCCGAGGAGGTCTGGTCGCTCGTGCGGGCCGCGGCCTCCGAGCAGGACGCTGCTGTGTTTCTGACCGCCGCCTTCACCGGGCTTCGAATGGGGGAGCTGCTGGCCTTGCACTGGCGCGACGTTGACTTCGCGGGGAACACGGTCCGCGTCCGTGCCAGCTACTACCTGGGCCAGCTGACGACACCCAAGTCCGGCAAGGTGCGCGCCGTGCCGCTGGCCCCCGACGTGGCGACCGCGCTCGCGCAGCTCGGCCGCCGCGAGCACTGGGTCGGGGACGACGACCTGGTATTCGTCGGCGACGCCGGCGGCTACCTCGACGGGTCAGCTCTCCGTCGTCGCTACAAGCTCGCCCTCGCCGCCGCGGGTTTGCGCCCGCTCCGTTTCCACGACCTGCGCCACACATTCGGCACTCGGATGATCGCCAAGGCCGACATCCGCCGCGTCCAGGAATGGATGGGCCACGCCGACATCCAGACCACGATGCGCTACCTGCATTACGCCCCGCGCGAGGAGGACGCCCGCTTGGTCGCCGAGGCGTTCGCCGTCGAGACGGCTCCGGACGCGCCGGGCGGTCCAGCTCTCAAGGCCCCGGCGGGCCCCTTTTGACGCCTTTCTCCCGCGGGCGGCGGCGGCCTGTCATCCGCGCTCGCGGTCCCTGCGGAGCGCCGGGGACGTTCTGGGACGTTTCGCCCCCAGCACCCTGGTGCGTACAGTCTGTGTCTCTGCTTATGGGGCCGGTGGGGGTTCTGAGACCGCTCCGATCAAAGGTCGGTCCCGATCCAAGCGCAGTTGGGATAGCTGCAGACTATCCAAGTATTTGCGCCTAAACTTGGATCATGGATCTTGAGGCACTTCGCGGATCGCCGATCGGCCAGCTCGTGCCGATCAGTGGTGTCGACGGGCGGACGGGGGAACGCTACGAGTCGTTCGCCTACCTCGCTGACCCCCTGCCTGAGTCGGTAGAGCTCGCGTCGGATACGTGGACGATCGTCGCCCGTGCCGAGGCGGCCCTCGCCCGCCTCGATCAAGCCGCCCGTCAGGTCCCCTCTCCAGAGCTCCTGCGCGACCCGGCGATCCGCCGCGAGGCGCAGAGCACGAGTGCGCTCGAAGGCACCTTCGCTCCACTCGCGACGGTGCTCGAGTCAGACCTGGAGCGGCGCGGCCAGCTCTCCCTCGCTGTACTGGAAATCCTCAACTACGTCGCGGCGGCGCAGGTGGCGTTTGAATGGGTCGAGGATCGTCCGCTCACGAGCGGACTGATGGGCGAGCTGCGATCCCATCCTCGTCGTGTCCCCGTGGTTTGAGGCCCGGCGCGTTGCGTACCAGGACGCGCTCCTCGCGCTCAGCATCACCGGAGATTGGAACGCCTGGATCGCCTTCTTCGCAACGGGCGTCGAGGCCGCGGCAGACACAACCCACCGCCGCGTCGACGGCCTGCTCACGTGGCAGGAGGACAGCCTGCGGCGCGTCAGGGAGGCCCGCGCGTCTGGGCTTGCCGAACGACTCGCCGCCGACCTCATCGGCGTTCCGGTCTTGCGTGCCGGCGAGGTCGCCGACCGGTATGGCGTGACCCATCAAGCCGCGATGAACGCCCTCCGTCGACTCGAGCATCTCGGTGTCATCACTGCGGAGACCACGCACGGTCGCGTCACCTTCAAGGCCGACGATGTCGTGCAACTCCTCGAGCAGTAGGCAGGCACGGCAGTGTGCACCGGGATCGGTGTCTGACTTGCACGCCTCCTTCTGGGCGATAGGAGGGAGCGTGTGCGGTGAAGCCATGAGCGGCTGGGGCTGGTGGCAGGTCAACGGCGGCAACGACGGGTGGGGAGGGAACGGGCCGCTGTCAGGTGCGCGCGTCGGAGACCGCTTCGCTCTCGCTCTGATCTCGCTGGCGCTCGATGAGGTTGACGCGACGGAGTTGCTCGGCGGGCGTCGCTGACCCTGGGAGCGCCGTCGCGTCGCCGGGCTGCTGGGTGACGGTGGCGAGTCCCGGGACGGTGGAGGCGTTCGTCGTCTGGGGCCACCCCGGAC
>JADGPO010000005.1 GCA_017882405.1 Solirubrobacteraceae bacterium
ACCGCGTGACCGAGGCCGCGATGGAGGACCGCAAGCGCGAGGGCTACTTCTAAATGAGCACGAGTGCGAATGAGGCCCCCTCGGGCAACGGCGCCACCTCCGGCTATGCGATGCCCCGGCGCACCACCGAGCTGCTGCGGATCGCCACCGCCGGCTCGGTCGACGACGGCAAGTCGACCCTGATCGGCCGGCTGCTCTACGACTCCAAGGCGATCCTGGCCGACCAGATGGACCACGTCGTGCAGACCTCGGAGCGGCGCGGCGACGGTTACGTGAACCTGGCGCTGCTGACCGACGGCCTGCGTGCCGAGCGCGAGCAGGGCATCACGATCGACGTCGCCTACCGCTACTTCCAGACGACGCGGCGCAAGTTCATCATCGCCGACACCCCGGGCCACGAGCAGTACACGCGCAACATGGTCACCGGCGCCTCCACTGCGGACGTCTCGATTGTTCTGGTGGACGCGCGCAAGGGCGTCTCGGAGCAGACGCGCCGCCACGCCTACATCGCCTCGCTGCTGCGGATCCCCCACGTGGTGGTGTGCGTAAACAAGATGGACCTCGTCAAGTACGACGAGAACGTCTTCTACGACATCCTCGAGGAGATGACCGACTGGGCCGCGCGCCTGGCGATCCCGGACACGACCTTCATCCCGATCTCGGCGCTGCAGGGCGACAACGTGGTCGAGCGCTCCGATCGGATGCAGTGGTACGGGGGCGCCCCGCTGCTCTACCACCTGGAGCACGTCGTGATCGCGCCCGACCGCAACCTCAACGACGTGCGCTTCCCCGTGCAGTGGGTGATCCGCCCGATGTCCGACTCACACCACGACTACCGCGGCTTCGCCGGGCAGGTGGCCGGCGGGATCCTGTGCCCGGGCAGCGAGGTCACCGTCCTGCCGGGCGGCCAGCGCTCGCGGGTGGCGGCGATCGACACCTACGGCGGCGAGGTGCAGGAGGCCTTCCCGACGATGTCGGTGGCCGTGCGCCTGCAGGACGAGGTCGACGTCTCGCGCGGCGACATGCTCGTCGGCCACGACGACCAGCCGGTGGCCGCCCGCGAGCTGGAGGCGATGATCTGCTGGATGAGCGAGCAGCCGCTGCAGCCTCGCGGCCGCTACTCGATCAAGCACACCACGCGTACCGCCCGCGCGATCGTCGAGGAGATCGAGCACCGCATCGACATCAACACGCTGGAGCACGTGCCGGCCTCGCAGCTGGCGCTCAACGAGATCGGCCGCGTGAAGCTGCGCTGCTCTTCGCCGCTGGTCGTCGACCCCTACAGCCGCAACCGCACCACCGGCAGCTTCATCCTGATCGACGAGTCGACCAACGACACCGTCGCCGCCGGGATGGTGTTGAACGCCCGCTAGGGGCTCCGCTAGGGCGCTAGATCCGCGCGGCGATCAGGCCGATCGCCAGGAGCACATGGGCCAGGCCCAGGGCTCTGAGCGCGCCCTCCAGTGGCTCGGAGAGTCGCTGGGCGTCCAGGGCCTCAACGTGGCCGTCGGCGAACCGCTGCGTCCCTGAGACCTCGGTGGTCCGCCGTCGCAGGTCGCGCGCCGGCGTGCTCAGGCGGCGCTGGGCGACGCTCGTCAGACAGCAGGCGCCGGCGACGAGCAGGCCCGCGGGCCGGATCGCGAGGCCGCACGCGAAGTAGCCGGTGAACGCCGGGAAGCCGCCCCAGGCCAAAGCGAACCACGTGTCGTTGTGGAAGCGGCCGCCGAACAGCTCCAGGTTGTAGGCGAGCGCCAGGAAGGCGCCGATGGCGACGAGCGGGATGAGCAGCGGCGAGACGGTGATGGCGCCGGCGATGCCGATGGCGACGCCGCCTCCGAGTCCGGCGCCGGCGAGCGCTGTCAGCGTGCCGTCGCTCAGCCGGGTCCCGAGCGGGCGACCTTTGAGTTCGTCCAGCGCATGGGCGGCCACGCCGACGGCGAGGAAGAAGGCCACCAGAGCCGCGCCCAGCCGATCGGCGTGGAAGTCGGGAGCGACCGCTGCGCCGATAGCGACGTAGCTCAGATGCCAGGCCGTGTATGGCGGGTGCAGAAGCGTGACGAGATCCCGCCACCCACCCGGGGCCAGCGCGTAGAACGCCGGCCGGTCGAGCTTATGCGGCCGGGTTGCCGTCTCTGACCCCCCACATGACCAGCCCGGCTCCGAAGCTCATGCGACGCTGGGTGACCTGGTGGATCCCGGCGTCGTTCCACAGCTGCGGTAGGTTCGGATGGCCGGCGTGGAACTGCTCGATGTTCGGGCCCAGGAAGCGGCCGACGTCATACCAGGACCGCGAGACGGCGCGCCCCAGGAGCGGCAGGCCGACCCGCGCGTGGACGCGCCACAGCGCTTTCAGTGGGGGCGAGTGCGGGACGTCGAACTCGAGCATGCCGATCCGGGCGCCGGGCTTGACGACGCGGGCGAGCTCGCGCATCGTCGCCGCGGGGTCGTCGACGTAGCGCAGCAGGTAGGTGAAGCTGAGTGCGTCGAACTCGCTGTCTGAGAAGGGGAGGTGCTCGGCCTCACCTTGGACGAAGCTCACCCGGCCGTCTGCGCGACTCCGGGCCACGCCGAGCATGGCCGGTGACTGATCGAGCCCGACGACCTCGCACCCGGCGCGCTCGGCCAGGGCGAAGGCGACCATGCCCGTCCCGCTGGCCACGTCCAGGATGCGCTGCCCGGGCCGGGGATCGACGGCGTCGACGAGCGCCCGCCGCCAGCGGGGATCCTGGCCGAAGCTCATGAACGCGCCCACCTGGTCGTAGAACCGGGGTAGGCCCTGAAAGAGCTCCAGCGCGTGAAGCTTGCGGGGTGAGAGCGAGTCGTCCATGAGGCCCACCGAAGCCTACGGAGCTTGAGGCCTCGATGGCTCTGAGCCCCGCGCACACCGGCGGCCGATAAAGTCCCGCGGCGCATGTTCTCGAAGGTCCTGATCGCCAACCGCGGCGAGATCGCGGTGAGAATCATCCGTGCCTGCGAGGAGCTGGGCATCGCCACGGTGGCCGTCTACTCCGAGCTGGATCGCGACGCGCTGCACGCCAAGCGCGCCGACGAGGCCTACCTTTTGGGGCCCGGGCCGGCGAACGAGAGCTACCTGGTGGTCGACAAGCTGCTGCAGGTGATCGAGAAGTCGGGCGCCGAGGCCGTGCACCCGGGCTATGGCTTCCTCGCCGAGAATGCCGCCTTCGCCAAGGCGCTGGAGGACAACGGCATCGTGTTCATCGGTCCGCCGTCGAGCGCGATCGAGGCGATGGTCTCAAAGACCCGCGCCCGTGAGCTGATGGAGAAGGCCGGCGTGCCGATCGTGCCGGGCACCACCGAGCCGGTGGAGACGATCGAGGACGCCGAGAAGCTGATCGCCGAGACGATCGGTTATCCGGTGGCGGTCAAGGCGGCGGGCGGCGGCGGCGGCAAGGGCTTCCGCGTCGCCCTCAACGAGGACAAGCTGAAGGACGCCTTCGAGGGCGCGGCACGCGAGGGCGAGAAGTTCTTCGGCAACGCCACCGTCTACCTGGAGCGCTACCTGCCCGACCCGCGCCACGTCGAGGTGCAGGTGCTGGCCGATTCGCACGGCAACGTGATCCACCTCGGCGAGCGCGACTGCTCGCTGCAGCGCCGCCACCAGAAGCTGATCGAGGAGTCGCCGGCACCGGCCGTGGACCCCGAGTTGCGCGCGAAGATCGGCAAGATCGCCACCGAGGCGGCCGCCGCGGTCAATTACACGGGGGCGGGCACGATCGAGGGGCTGCTGCAGGACGGCGAGTACTTCTTCCTGGAGATGAACACCCGCGTCCAGGTCGAG
>JADGPO010000040.1 GCA_017882405.1 Solirubrobacteraceae bacterium
AGGTAGTTCTTGAAGTTGAGGAAGATGCCCTGGGCGGTCTCGGGCCGCAGGTAGACGGTCGAGCCCTCCTCCTTGACCGGGCCGACCGTCGTCTCGAACATAAGGTTGAAGTCGCGGGCCTCGGTCAGATCGCAGTCGGGTGTCTCGCCGGGGTGCTTGGACGGCTTGCGCCCGCACGCCGAGACGTCCAGGTGGTCGGCGCGGAAGCGCAGCTTGCACGTGCGGCAGTCGACGAGCGGGTCGGTGAAACCGGCCAGGTGGCCACTCGCCACCCACGTCATCGGGTGCTGGATGATCGCCGAGTCCAGCGCCACCACGTCGTCGCGCTCCTGCAGCATCGCCCGCCACCACTGGGCCTTGACGTTGTTCTTGAGCAGCACACCGTAGTGGCCGTAGTCGTAACTCGAGCCGATCCCGCCGTAGATCTCGCTGGACTGGAACACGAAGCCGCGTCGCTTGGACAGCGAGACGATCTTGTCCATGGTGACTTTGTCGGCGGGCATCGGCGAGCGTGGATGGTAGCCGCGACGGTCTGGCTGGCACTCGTGATGCAGGAGTGCCAGCCCACCACGGCTATATTCTCAGGTGCCATGCCGATCTATGAGTACCGGTGCGAGGAGGGCCATACGTTCGAGCACAGGCAGGGATTCCACGATGACCCGGTGGACGTCTGCCAGGTATGCGGAGCGCTCGCCTCCCGCGTGTTTCGGGCCCCGGCGGTCCACTTCAAGGGGTCGGGCTTCTACAACACCGACTACGGCACCCGCAAGCGCTCACGGGAGAACGAAGCCCACGCCAAGAGCGAGAAGGCCTCCTCGTCCTCGGATTCCAAGAGCGACTCCAAGTCGTCCTCCTCGGATTCTTCGAAGTCGTCTTCGGATTCCAAGCCCGCCTCCTCCGATTCGAAGGCGAAGGCAACAAAGGAGGGGTGAATCCTCGTCCGTCGTCGCCTCTTAGGAGGTGGTGCTGGATAGAGGACAAATAGCTGCCAGGATTGCGCGCTTAGCGGATCGGCAACACGGGCACGTGACCCGTCAGCAGTTGTTGCAGCTCGGGGTGCCCGAGCGAACGGTCAGCTACCGGATCGCGATGCTGGATCTGGTGGTCGTGCACGCGGGTGTTTATGCCGTCGGGCACGCGGAGCGAAGCGCGCTGGCGCGCGCCCATGCTGCCGTTCTGGCCTGCGGGCCGGAGGCGGCGCTTAGCCACGAGTCGGCGCTGGCGCTCTGGGATCTGAAGACGTGGCCCTTCACGCCTGAGGTCACGGCACCGAGAGATAGGCGCCGTCCCGGGATCCGGACCCACCGCAGCACCACCCTTGCTGGCGACGTGTGGACCCGTCACGCCGTCCACACCACCAGCCCGGTCCGCACGATCTGCGACATCGCGCCCCGTCGCACCGACCGCCAGCTCGTCCGCCTCACCAACGAGGCGCGCCTGAAGAAGCACCTGACTGCCACCAACCTCTCCAGGCTCCTCCTTCGATGCCCTCGTCTCCAAGACCTCGTCGACCCGGAACAGCACCCCACCCGGTCGTATCTCGAGGACGACTTCGTCACCTGGATCAAGAAGCACCGTCTGCCGATGCCGCAGATCAACGCAACCGTCAACGGCAAGGAGGTCGACGTCCTCTTTGAAGACCAGAAGCTGATCATCGAGCTTGACGACTGGCGCTATCACCAGGGCCGCCAGGCGTTCAACAACGACCACGCCCGTGACGCTGCCCACCGCGCCATCGGCTACGACACGATCCGCTACACCGGCGAGCAGCTGACCGACGACGAGGCCGTCAACCTACGACAACGTCTCACCCGTTCAAGAGCTTGTTGACCGCCCGGTGGATCTCCCCGGGGGTCGCCACCAGCGCGTCCCCGCCGCCCGGCAGCACCGTGGAACCGGTCGGCTTCAGGACGTCGGTGGGCGCCGAGCCGCCGATCTCGGAGGCGAGGAACAGGCTCAGGAGCGTGAAGCCGCCCATGTCGGTGCGCACGGCTTTGGGCGCGGCCCACGAGGCCCAGGGCAGGTGGAAGAAGATCCCGGGCGAGAGCAGCCGGGACTTGATGCCGTTGAGGATCTTCTGCTGGTAACCGGCCCTCGTCAAATCGTTGTAGGAGGCGTTGCAGGCGTTCTCGCGGGTGCGGGCCAGGGTCAGCGCCTGGATCCCCGTCAGGTGATGAACGCCCGGGCGCAGGAACAGCGAGAAGCCGCCGTTCTTCGTGCCGCCGCTGATGTTCGAGCAGATCCGCCCGGTCTTGACGTCGACTCCGCCGATCGCGTCGATGAACTTCGGGAAGTTGGCCAGGTTGACGATGATCAGGTGGTTGATCGGGATTCCGGTGAACTTCTCGATCGTCTTGATCTCCAGGGCGGGACCGCCATAGGCGTAGCCGGCGTTGATCTTCGACTGCCCGACTCCCGGGATGTCGGCGACAGTGTCACGGGGGATGGAGAGCCGACGCGAGGTGCCCCCGCCGATCCGCCAGAGCATGATCGAGTCAGACCGGCTGCCCTTGTCGCTCGTGTTGGCCCCGGGCTCGTGAGAGCCCTTGGGCCGCTGGTCGGTCCCCAGCACGAGCACTGTGTCGGCGCCGGTGACCATGTTGCTCCCGGAGTGCAGGGCATTCTGAGCGG
This sequence comes from Solirubrobacteraceae bacterium, assembly GCA_017882405.1. The sequence continues at coordinate 2,632 of JADGPO010000040.1, forward strand.
ACTGGGGGATCGTGCCGCTCTGGATCTGGGCGGAGACGAGGAACAGGACGACCGACAGCAGCAGCCACGCGACGATCGCCACCGCCAGCCATTTCAGCGCTCGCCGGAGGGTGACCCGCCGCCGCCACCACGGCACGCCCTCCTGGTCGCCGGGACCGCCAGAGCCACCCCCGGAGCCGCGCCGGAAACGGCCGCCGAAACGGCGGCCGGGGCGATCGGCGTCCAGCTCGGCCGACTCCTCCTCGCCGCGCAGGCGGGAGCGCAGTCCCCGGGGGAGGGACCGATAGAGGTTGTAGGGGCGCTCCTCGGAGTCGGACTCGCGCGGTCCGCTGGTCGGCGGGGACCGGTACACCTTGTACGGCGGGTCGTCCGTGGGCGCTCGATCGCGTGGGTCGTTCGGCATCGAGCCAGGCAATTGTGACGGCTTCTGCGGCCAATTGGCGGGCACCCGATTGCGGCGCCCAAACACACATATAGTGACCGCCATGCCTCAGCGACGCATGATCGGCGTCGACCTGGGCGGCACGAAGCTCTTTGCCGGAGCAGTGGATGCCGAGCTCGGAGTCCACTACCGCACGCAGCGAACCGTCACGGGTCTGGACCAGCGAGCGCTCCTCGACGTGGCCGTCGATGCCGTCGCAGAGGCCCGCGAGGCGGCCGGCACGGAGGTGGAGGCCGTCGGTTTCGGCATCCCGGTGCTGATGGACCAGACCACCGGCCGAGCCGTGGTGGGCGTCAACACCCCGCTCACCGACATCGCGTTCGCCGACGTGATGGCCGAGCGGCTCGGCGTGCCGGTGTTCGTCGACAACGACGGCAACACGGCGGCACTCGCCGAGCACCGCGCCGGGGCGGCCCGGGGTGCGTCGGAGGCGATCGTGCTCACGCTGGGGACGGGGATCGCCGGAGGGCTGATCCTGCGCGACGAGCTGTACCGCGGCGCGCTGGGAGCGGCCGGCGAGATCGGCCACATGGTGATCGACTTCGACGGCCCCGAGTGCGTGGGCAACTGTCCCAACCACGGCTGCGCCGAGATCTACACCTCCGGCACCGCGCTGGTCAGGGAGGCCGAGCGCCTAGGGGCGATCCGTCCCGGCTCGGGCCTGGCGCAGCTGATCCGCGAGGGCCGCGCGCTGGCCGGCCCACTGGTCACCGAGCTGGCCCACGACGGCGACGCGGCGGCGCTGGAGGCGATCGAGCTGATCGGCTCACGGCTGGGGATCGTTATCGCCAACCTCGTCAACATCTTCAATCCCCAGGTGGTGGTGATCGGCGGCGGGGTGATCGCCTCCGGCGAGCTGCTGCTGGGCCCGGCCCGGACCGTCGTGGCCGAGCGGGTGCTGCCGTTCCTCAGCGAGCACGTGAGCATCGTGGCCGCCCGCTTCGGCGTCGAGGCGGGCATGGTCGGTGCGGCCGAGCTGGCCTATGACCAGATCGCGCGGTTGACCGCATGAGCGGCGGCCGGCTGGTCGTGTGCCCGACGCCGATCGGCAACCTCGAGGACGTCACCCTGCGGGTGCTGGCCGCGTTGCGCGAGGCCGACGTGGTCGCCTGCGAGGACACCCGGCGCACCCGGGTGCTGCTGGACCGCTACGGGGTGGGCGGCAAGCTGGTCAGCTACCACGAGCACAACGAGCGCGCCCGCTCCGACGAGCTGGTGGCGCAGATGAGCGATGGCGCGACGGTGGCCCTGGTCTCCGACGCCGGCATGCCGCTGGTGTCCGACCCCGGTCTGATCCTCGTGCAGGCGTGCATGGCCGCCGGCCTGGGCGTCGAGGTGCTGCCCGGTCCGTCGGCGGCGCTGAGCGCGCTGGTGGCCAGCGGGCTGGCGGCCGAGCGCTGGCAGTTCGTCGGCTTCCTCCCGCGCAAGAAGGGAGAGCTGAAGCGCGTGCTGCGCAACCCGGAAACGATGGTGGCCTTCGAGTCGCCCCGGCGGCTGGGCGCATCGCTGAAGCAGCTCGCCGAGCTTGACCCCGAGCGCCCCGCGGCGGTATGCCGCGAGCTGACCAAGCTGCACGAGGAGATCGTCCGCGGTACCGCGGCCGAGCTCGCCGAGCGCTATGACGACAATCCGCCTAAGGGGGAGATCGTGCTGGTCGTCGGCCCGGCCACCACGAAGTCGATCGACCTCGACAACCCGCTCAAACAGCTCAAGAAGCTCGTTGAGGCGGGCGCCAAGCCGCGGCCGGCCGCCGGCGTGGTCGCCGAGTTGACCGGCGTCAGCGCCAACGCGCTGTACAAAGCGCTGACGGCCTAGCGCTCGACGAAGTAGCTGTCTGACCCCTGGCCGCTGGAGTAGTAACGGCTGGTGACGGTCTTCTTGCGGGTATAGAAGTCGACGGCGTCGGTGCCGTGGGCGTGCAGGTCGCCCAGGAAGGAATCCTTCCAGCCCGAGAACGGGAAGAACGCCACCGGGGCGGCCACGCCGATGTTGACGCCCACCATCCCTGCCTGGACCTCGTGGCGGTAGCGGCGGACCGAGGCGCCGGATTCGGTGAAGATCGAGGTGCCGTTGCCGAAGCGGCTCGAGTTGACGATCTCGATCGCCTCGTCCAGCGATTCCGCGTGGATGATGCACAGCACCGGCCCGAACACCTCCTCCTGGGCGATCGCCATCTCGGGGCGCACCCCGTCGAGGATCGTCGGGCCGAGAAACGCGCCCGCGGGATCGACCCCCGAGACGCCCCGTCCGTCCACCACGGCAGACGCCCCAGAATCCACCCCGCGCTGAACCCACTCGGCGATCCGGTCGCGCGCCGCGCACGAGATCACCGGGCCCACGTCAGTGCTCTCAGACAGCCCTCCACCCACCGAGAGCTCCCGGGTGGCGGCCACCAGAGGATCGAGCAGCGCCCCGTGGGCGTCGCCGACCGTCACCACCACCGAGCCGGCCATGCACCGCTGCCCCGCCGCCCCGAACGCCGAGCCGATGATCCCGTCGACCGTCGGCTTGATCACGGCGTCGGGCATCACCACCATGTGGTTCTTGGCGCCGCCCAGCGCCTGCACCCGCTTGCCGGCCTTGGCCGCTCCCTCGTAGACCAGGCGCGCCACCGGGGCCGAGCCCACGAACGAGACGGCATCAACGTCCGGATGCGAGAGGATTCCCTCCACGATCTCCCGCCCGCCGTTGACGAGGTTGACCACCCCGTCAGGCAAACCCAGCGCATCCAATTCCTCAAAGGCGATCTGCTGGGTCAAGGGGACCTGCTCGGACGGCTTCAAAACGAACGTGTTGCCGCAGGCGATCGCGAACGGCAGAAACCAGAACGGGACCATCGCCGGGAAGTTGAACGGCACGATCGCGGCGCACACCCCGACCGGCTGGCGGACGGTCTCGGCGTCGATCCCCCGCGAGACGTCCTCCAGAATCCGCCCCTGCATCGTGGTGGGGACCGCGCACGCCGCCTCCACCATCTCGATTGCGCGTGCCACCTCAGCGCGAGCGTCGCCGATCGTCTTGCCCATCTCCGCCGTCACCGAGCGCGCCAGGTCCTCGCTGCGCGCCAGCAAGCGCTCGCGCAGCTCGAACAGCTTGCGCGCCCGCGCGATCACCGACACCGCCCGCCACTCACTCAACCCCGCCCGGGCTGCCGAGACGGCTGCGTCGAGATCCGAACGGCCCGACAACGGCACCCGCGCCAGCACCTCTCCAGTCGCCGGATTCACAACATCCAGCTCCCCCGTCGCTCCCGCGGCCGACACCCAACCCCCAGAGACGTAGTTATCGAGCAGGCGGACACCGGTGGCGGTCATGGGTTCAGGATCCATTCGTGGTCGGGGTCGTTGGCCACGGCCCACTGGCGAGCGGGGCCGGCCATCACGTTGAGGTAATACAGGTCATACCCGGGTGGCGCCGAGACGGTGTGGTAGCCGCGCGGCACGAGCACGCAGTCTCGGTCGCCGAACGACAGCGTCTCGTCCAAAGTCCGGTCCTCGGAGTAGACGCGCTGGAGTCCGAACCCGCGGGCCGGCGCCACCCGGTGATAGTAGGTCTCCTCCAGGAACGTCTCGCGCGGCGGGTCGTCACGATCGTGCTTGTGGGGCGGATAGCTGGACCAGTGCCCGCCCGGGGTGATCACCTCGCACACCAGCAGCGAGTCGGCCTCGCGATCGGCCATCAGGATCGGCGACACCGTCCGCTCCAGAGCGCCGTAGCCGCGGGTCTCCACCTCCAGCTCGGCGCCCGGCAGCACCCGCGCCCGCGCGCCGCCGCCATGGAGAACGGGAGCCCAGCAGAGCGCGACCTCGGCCGGCTTGCCCAGCGCCTCCACCGAGAAGGCGGTGCGCGGCGGCAGATAGGCGGCATCCGGCGGCTCGGACCACGGGTCGGGGCGCCCGCCCACGTCGCCCCATTCGCCGTGGCGCGAGACGATCGCCACCGTCCCGGAGACGACCACCACGCACACCTCGCGCTCGCGCGTGGCGCGCTCGGCCACCACTCCCGGCGCCAGAGCCACCACCTCGAAGCCCACATGGCTCCAGCCCGCCGTGGCCGGCGTGACGTCGAGGATCGTGCCGTCGGCGGCGGGGTATGACGCGGGGTGGACGAGCATCTCACTCATCGGCGGCCTCCAGGTGGCTTCGTTGGGCGCCGTGCGCGCGCTCATACTCCAGGCGGGCGGCGCGCACGCTCTCCGATTCCGAGACCTCGGCCACGGGGACGTCCCACCAGCCGTCGTAGCTGGGCACGCCGGCGTAGCGATCGGTCTCGATGAACACCACCACCGGGCCGGCGGCCGACCGCGCGTCGTCCAGCGCGCGGCGCAGCTCGTCGACGCTCCCGGCCCGGATCACCGAAGCGCCCAGGCTGGCCGCGTTGGCGGCCAGGTCGACGGGCAGCGGTTCGGCCCGAACGACCCCCTCCTCGTCGATCGGTAGCGAGCCATTGCGAGCAAAGCGGTAGTGCGTCCCGAACCCCGCACCCCCGACCGACCGCGACAGCGCCCCGATCGACGCGTACCCGTGGTTTTCGACGAGCACGATCGTGATCGCGATCCCCTCCGCGACCGCCGTGACCAGCTCGCCGGGCGCCATCAGATAGGAGCCGTCGCCCACGAGGGCGATCACCTCGCGCTCGGGCGACGCCAGCTTGATCCCCATCGCTCCGGGGATCTCGTAGCCCATGCACGAGTACCCGTACTCGACGTGGTAGCCCTTGCCGTCCGGGTCTCGCGCGCGCCACAGCTTATGCAGGTCTCCGGGGGCCGAGCCGGCCGCGCACACCACCACCCCGGTCTCGCCGGCGGCGTCGTTGATCGCGCCGATCACGGACGCCTGAGACGGAAGACTGCCTTCCGAGACAGCAACCAGACGCTCCACCTCTTCGGCCCAGGCAAGACCCTCCTTCCGGGCCCGCGTCGACCACTCCGAATCCGCGCGCCAGCCGCCGAGCGCGCCCGCCAGCTCCTCCAGGACCACCCGAGCGTCCCCGACCACGCTCAGGCCGCTCAGCTTGGCCGCGTCGAAGCCCGCGACGTTGACGTTGGCGAAGCGCACGTCGGGATCCTGGAAGGCCGACTTGGAGGCGGTGGTGAAGTCCGCCCAGCGGGTGCCGACACCGATCACCACGTCCGCCACCCGGGCCAGCCGGTTGGCGGCGGCCGTGCCGGTGGCGCCGACCGCGCCGAGCGACAGCGGGTGCGATGAGACCAGCGAGCCTCGGCCGGCCTGGGTCTCGGCCACCGGGATGCCGGTCGCGTCGACGAGCTCGCGCAGCGCGGCGAGCGCCTCGGCGTAGATCACCCCGCCCCCGGCCACGATCAGCGGCCGGCGGGCGCCCCGAATCAGCTGCACCGCTCGGGCCAGCGCCTCGGGCGCCGGCGGCTGGCGGTAGACCGTCCAGACGCGCTCCTCCAGGAAGGCCGCCGGCACGTCGAGCGCCTCGGTCTGGACGTCCTCGGGCAGCGCCAGCGTGACCGCGCCCGTCTCGGCCGGGTCGACCAGGACCCGCATCGCCGACAGGGCCGCCTCGAACAGCTGCTCGGGCCGCTCCACGCGCTCGTAGAAGCGCGACACCGGCCGGAAGCAGTCGTTGACCGACACGGTGGCGTCGGCCGGCACCTCGAGCTGTTGCAGCACCGGGTGCGGCCTCCGGGTGGCGAACGTGTCACCCGGCAGCAGCAGCACCGGCAGGCGGTTGACGGTCGCCAGGGCCGCCCCGGTGACCATGTTCGTTGCCCCAGGCCCCACCGAGCTGGTGCAGGCGAACGTGGCCAACCGGTTGCGCTGGCGCGCAAAGCCACTCGCCACATGCACCATCGACTGCTCGTTGCGCGCCGGGTGATAGGGCAGCCGGTCGGGGTACTGGGCCAGCGCCTGTCCCAGCCCGGTCACGTTGCCGTGCCCGAAGATCCCCAGGCAGCCGGCGAAGAACCGCCGGCGCCCGCCGTCGCGCTCCACCTGCTGGGCGGCCAGGAAGCGCACCAACGCCTGGGCGACGGTCAATCGTTCCGAGCTCATGAAACGATCTCCTCCACCCGCACCGGCCGCCCCTCGTGCACCGAGCGCCAGGCCGCCAGCCCGATCACCAGCGGCGCGCGCGCGTCGCTCACCGACGGAGACGGCCGATCTCCGCCGCGCACCGCCGTCACGAACGTCTGCCACTCGTGCTCGTAGCTCGCCAGATAGCGCTCCACGAAGAAGTGGTGCAGGGGCGGCCCCGACAAGCCCTCGGCGTTCAGCACCGATCCCGTGTGGGCCGGCGGGTTCTCCGACGCCGCCACGCCCGCCGAGCCGAACACCTCCACCCGCTGGTCGTACCCGTACACGGCGCGGCGGGAGTTGTCGATCGTCGTCAGGCAGCCGTCCTCGTGCACCAGGGTGATCACCGCCGTATCGACGTCGCCGGCCTGCGCGAACCACGGCTCCACCCGCACGGCTCCGCGCGCGAACACCTCCACCACCTCGCTGCCGGTGAGAAAGCGGGCCATGTCGAAGTCGTGGATCGCCATGTCCAGGAACAGGCCGCCCGAGTTCTCCACGTACTGAGGCGGGGGCGGCTCGGGGTCGCGGCTGGAGATCCGCACCAGGTGCGGCTCGCCGACCGAACCGGTCTCCACGGCCGCCCGCACCGCCGCGTGAGCGGGATCGAAGCGGCGGTTGAAGCCGACCTGAAACGGCACCCCGGATTGCTCCACCACGGCCAGCGCCCGGTCGAGCTCGGCCAGGTCCAGCGACACCGGCTTCTCGCAGAAGATCGCCTTGCCGGCACTCGCGGCGGCGATCATCAGCTCGGCATGGCTGTCGGCGCTGGAGCAGATCGCCACGGCGTCGGCGTCGCTCTCCAGGACCTCCTCGACGCTCACCGCGACCGGTGCCCCCAGCGCCTGCCCCAGGTCGCGCGCCGCCGCCGCGAACACGTCGTACACGGGCCCCAGCGCGGCCCCCGGGACCCGGCGGGCCAGCAGCTCGGCGTGCAGGCGGCCGATCCGGCCGGTCCCGATCACGCCGATGCGTAGGGGCGCCACGGCGGTGGTGGTGGTCACGCCAGCGCCTCCACCGTCTCCCACCGGCCACTGGCGTCCGAGCGCAGCAGCGCCGCCTGGACCCCCGCCCACTCGAGCGCCTGCTCGAAGCTGGGCGAAAACGGCCGTCCCTCGGCCACCGCCAGGCAGAACTCGTGATCCTCGATCGTGATCAGGTCCTCGAAGCCGATCGCGTTGCCGCTGCCGGGTACGAACGCTCCGTGGTGGCCGAAGCGGTCGCCGCCGAGCACGGTGGTGTAGCCGCGGCCCCGGTCCTCGGTGCGCCGGTACAGCGCCAACTCGTTGAGCTGCTCGAAGTTCCACCCGACGGCCCCCTCGGTGCCGTGGACGTCGAACGCCATCTGGCTCTCGGGCCCGACGATCGTGCGGCTGGCCTCGAACGTGCCCCGGGCGCCCGACGCGAAGCGCACCAGCATCCCGGCGTAGTCCTCGTTGGTGACGGGCGCGCGGGGATCGTCGGCAGTCCCACGCCCGTAGTGGCCCACAAGCCCCGCAGGCGCGGGGCGCTCGGTGATGAACGTCTCCGTGGTGGCCACCACAGACTCGATCGGGCCGAGCAGCATGTGCGCCAGGTCGACGGCGTGGCTGAGCAGATCGCTGGTGACCCCGTAGCCGGCCTGATCGAGCTGAAAGCGCCACGAGTTCACGCCCAGCGGGTCGGCGCCGTACGTCGAGAAGAAGCGGCCCCGGTAGTTGGTGATCTGGCCCAGCTCCCCACCGGCGATCAGCTCACGCGCGTACCGGACCAGCGGCGCCCAGCGGTAGTTGTAGCCCACGCCGCTGATCACCCCCGCCGCGCGGGCGGCCAGCGCGGCCGCCAGGATCTGCTCGGGCGTGCCGCCGACGGGCTTCTCGCAGAACACCGCCTTGCCGGCGGCGGCCGCCGCCTGCACCAGCTCCAGGTGCAGCATGTTGGGGGCGGCGATGACGACCACGTCGACCTCCGGGTCCTCGACCACGGTGCGCCAGTCGACCGAGCCGCGAGCGAACGAGAACGACGTCAGGGCCTCCTGCACTCGGGCCGGCACGGCGTCGCTACAGGCGACCAGCACCGGCTCGTACGTGCGGTCCCCGAACAGCATCGGGATCCGCGCCAGTGACCGGCTGTGGGCCTGACCGAGCCAGCCGAAGCCGATCACGCCCACGCCGATTCGCCGGCGGGCCCCGCGGCCACCCGTCCGCGCGCTCGACGCCGACGAAAAAGCGGACGTGCTCACGCCGGCGAGCCCTCCAGCAACTCGCGGACCTCGCGCTCGTCGGGCATCGCCTGCGAGCACAGCAGTCGCGAGGCGACGATCCCCCCGGCGGCGTTGGCGAACGCCACCGCGCGCTCGGCCGGCCAGCCCGACAGCAAGCCGTGGCACAGGGCGCCGCCGAACGCGTCCCCGGCACCCAGCCCGCAGAGCACGTCGATCGGGGCGGGGGGCACCGTGCGCTGCCCGGCGGCGTCGGCGACCAGCACCCCGTCTCCGCCCAGCTTGACGATCGCCAGTTCGACACCGCGCTCCAGCAGCACGGACGCGGCTTGAGACGGATCGCTCGTCCCGAGAGCCACCGCGCACTCCTCCCGATTGCCCACGGCGACGCTGGCTGACGACACCGCCGCGCCGATCGTCGCCGACGCCTCGTCACGCGAGGACCAGAAGCTGGGGCGGTAATCGAGGTCTAGGATCGTGTGCCGACGCCGCGCGCGCGCTGCCAGCATGCCCTGCACGGTCGACCGGCAGGGATCGACCGCCAGCGCCCCGCCCGACACCCACAGGATCGGCAACTCGCGGACCATGGTCGCTTCCACCTCATCCGGGAGCAGCTGGAAGTCGGGGACGGGCGGCTCGCGGCGAAACAGCAGCGGCGGGTCCTCCGGCGGGTCGAGCACGGCGAACGCCAGCGGCGTGAGCGCGCCCTCCTGGACGCCGGCATACCTGACGTCGACCCCGAAGTCCCGCAGCTCGCCCAGCGCCACCTCGCCGAACGGGTCGTCCCCGACCTTGGTGTAGACAGCCGACCGGCGACCGAGCCGGGCGGCGGCGATCGCGACGTTGGTCGGGCTGCCGCCAACCGCCTTGGAGAACGTTCGGGACTGCTGCCAACCCGCGCTCAGCTCCCCGCAGTAGAGGTCGATGCTGATCCGCCCGACCGTCAGAACATCCAGCCCAGCCGCCGACACGCCTACACCGAGGTCTTCTGGACTTCGACGGCCAGCTCCTTGGCGACCTGGGCGATCTCCGGATCGCCGGCGATGCCCTGCAGCTCCCGGCTGAGCTGCTCCAGCTCCTCGCCGCCGGCCATCATCGCGGTCAGCTGATCCAGCGAGGTCTCGGACTTTCTAAACGAACCCATCAGGCGCCCGCGCTTGAGCAGCACGAAGCGGTCCCCGACCGGGAAGGCGTGGTGGGGGTTGTGGGTGATGAAGATCACGCCCTTGCCCTGCGAGCGCGCCTGGATGATGTACTTGAGCACGATCCCGGACTGCTTGACGCCCAGTGCCGAGGTGGGCTCGTCGAGGATCAGCACCTTGGCGCCGAAGTACACCGCCCGCGCGATCGACACCGCCTGGCGCTCGCCGCCGGAGAGCGTGCCCACCGTCTGGTTGGGGTCGCGCACGTCGATCCCCATCTTGGCCATCTCCTGGCGCATGATCTTCTGCGCGCTGCGGATGTCCAGGCGCTGCAGCAGGCCGCGACCGCGCGTCGGCTCGTTGCCGAGGAAGAAGTTGCGCCACACCGACATCAGCGGCACCGTGGCCAGGTCCTGGAATACAGTGGCGATGCCCTCGGCGCGTGCCTCCCGGGGGTTGCTGAACCGCGCCTCCTGTCCCTCCAGCAGGAGCGTGCCCTTGTCGGGCAGGTGCACCCCGGAGAGGATCTTGATCAGCGTCGACTTGCCGGCGCCGTTGTCGCCCAGCACGCACGTCACCTCGCCGGCGGCCACGGTCAGCGAGATGTCCTCCACGGCATTGACCGAGCCGAAGTACTTGGTCAGGCCACGGGCCTCCAGCAGCGGGGCTTCAGTCTTCTCAGGAACGCTCACCGTTAACCAGCCTTTCACCGCCGCGCCTTGAGCGCGCGCCGGTAGATGATCGTGTTGACGGCCACTGCCAGGAACAGGATCGCGCCCAGGAACGTGAAGTTCCAGGAGCTGTCCCACCCGGCGTAGATCACGCCCTCGAATGCCATCCCGATGATGCAGGCGCCGAGCGCCGCGCCGATCGCCGAGCCGTAGCCGCCGTCGAGCAGGCAGCCGCCCACCACGGCGGCGATGATGTAGAAGAACTCGTAGCCGACGCCCTGCTCGGAGACCGCCGAGGAGGACTGGGTGAAGGAGATGATGCCCACCAGCGCGGCCGCCAGCGAGGTGCTGAGGAACAGCAGGATCTTGGTCCGGTTGACCGGCACGCCGGCGTTGCGAGCCGCGTTCTGGTCGCCGCCGGCCGCGAAGATCCAGTTGCCGAAGGTCGTGCGGCTGAGCACCCACGAGCCGATGACCGTCACCACCAGGAACCAGATGATCCCCGTGCTGTAGCCGTTGGTGAGCGCGCCACTCTTGAAGAACGAGCTGCCGAAGATCGTCTTGGCGCTGTTCAGCCCCGCCGGGTTCAGCGAGGTGACCGAGACCTGCGTCGAGTTGTGGTTGAGCAGCAGCACGCCGCCGACGCTGACCCCGCGTAATACGAAGAACGTCGCCAGGGTGACGATGAAGCTCGGCAGCTTGGTGCGGACCACCACGATCCCGTTGATCAGCCCGACGATCGTCGCGAACACCACCGTGCCGACGATCGCCAGCCACGTGTCCCAGTGGTACTTGCCGACCAGCAGCGCCATCACGATCGCGGTGATGCCCGACATCACGCCGGTCGAGAGGTCGAACTCGCCTCCGATCATCAACAGCCCCACCGGTACCGCCAGGATCCCGAAGAACGCCGCCTGCTGGGTCCAGGCGGCCAGGCCGACCTGCTTGAGCCACAGGTGGTTGGCGCTGGCGTCGGTGATCGCGAACAGGACGAAGACCGCGATCGCGCCCATCAGCGAACCCAGCTCGGGGCGTCGCATCACCCGCGTGACGCGGCTGATCGGGGCCAGGCGCTCGTCGGAGCCGGCCGGTGTCGCTGATTCGGGGGGAGGGGTGGTGGTTGCGCCCATCGTCCTCGCTCGGAAGGTGGTCTGCCGCCGGGCGGGGCCGATGCCCCGCCCGGTGGCCCTGCTCATTCACTGCGTGGCTTCCGCGTCAGTCGTCACCCGCGGCGATCGCCGCCTGGACCTTGGAGACGTTGGTCTTGTCGACGAGCAACGGACCGGTCGGCACCGAAGCTCCGCCGCCGACGGTGTTGCCCTCGTGCTTCTTGTACAGGTAGAGGATGACGATCGGCAGGTAGCCCTGCAGGTACTGCTGCTGGTCGACGACGAACGACATCGAGCCGCTCTTGATGTCGTTGAGCACCTCGGCGTTGGTGTCGAACGTCGCGATCTTGACGTTCTGGGGGTGGGAACTGACCACCGCCGTTCCGATCGCGTTGTTGAGCGTCATCACGGCGTTGATGCCCGGATGCGATTGCAGGTAGGAGGTCACCTGGCCGACCGCCTGCTGCGGGTTGGAGGCCGCGTTGGGGGTCGAGAGCGTCAGCTGCGTGCAGGCGGGGCCCTTGGAGGGGGCCGAGCCCGACTTGCAGGTGGAGCCCACGCCGAGCCCCTGCGCGATGCCGTTGCAGCGGTCCAGCAGGTTCTGGCCGGACTGGTGGATCACGCACAGGACGTTGGTCGCTCCCAGCTGCTTGAAGCGCTGCCCGGAGGACTGGCCGGCGAGCATCTCCGGCTGGCCGACGCAGGTGAGGGCGTTCGAGGCGGCGATGTCGGTGGCGTCACAGCCGTCATTGGTCAGGACCACGGGGATCCCGGCCTTGGCGGCCTTGGACAACGTCGGGTTCATCAGGCTGGCGTCGTGGTCCGAGACGACCAGACCGTCGACGTGCTGGTTGATCGCGTCCGTGATCTGGGAGTTCTCGGCCTGGTCGTCGGGCTCGGCCTGGCCCTGCTGCTGAGAGCCGTAGACCTCGCTCAGCTTGCAGCCGTAATCGGCGGCGGCGTTCTTGGCGCCCTTGTAGACGACGCTCCAGAAGCTGCCGTTGTCGCCGTGGGTGATCACGGCGAAGGTGAGCCCGGAGCACGGCTTGCCGCTGGCGGCGATGTTCACCGCCTTGGTCGTGCTGGCACCGCTCCCGCCGCTCGAGCTGGAGCTCTTGGAGCTGCCGCCGCACGCGGCGAGCAGCAGCACTGCGGCTGCGACCAACGCCGGTACGACGAGACTGCGAGGCAGTCGTCTCATCGATCGTTCTCCTCCGTTTGAGCCGAGTTGATGAACGCGATGCTCTGGGTGGCGTCGCGCATTGGTCCGCCGTCCACCGCCGGCTCGTCTGCGATGATCGCGGTGTCCTGTTCGAGCACGAGCCACCCGTCGTACTGGTGCTCGGCCAAGGCCTCCAGCACCGTCGCCACGGCGGCAGCGCCCTGTCCCAGCGGCACGAACAGTCCCTGCTGGGTGGCCTGCAGCAAAGTCAGACGCCCCGCGCGCAGCTCGGCGGCCACGGCCGCGTCGACGTCCTTGAGGTGCACGTGGGTGATGCGCTCGCCGTGCTCGGAGGCGAACGCGGCCGGGTCGGCGCCGCCGATCAGCAGATGACCGGTGTCCAGGCACCAGCCGACCTGGGTCTCGGTCAGCGCCCGCGCCACCTGGTCGGCGGTCTCGATCAGCGTGCCGACATGGGGGTGCAGCGCGAACGTGATCCCGTGCTCGGCGGCCAGCGCCTCGATCTGCGCCGCGTGGGCCGCCAGCCGCTGCCAGCCGGCGTCGTCGAGCGGCTCAGGGGTGCTCCAGGCGAGGTCCTGCACGGCGGCCACCACCAGCACCTGACCGTCGGCGCGCGACAGCAGGTCGATCGTCTCCCGGGCCAGGCGGGCGGTCGTCTCCCGGTCGGCGTCGTGCAGGACGAGCGGCGTGAACGCGCCCACGAACGCCAGGCCGTGGTGGCGCAGCAGCGTGGCCAGGGCGGCGGGCTGTGATGCAAGGAAGCCGGGCGGCCCCAGCTCGGTGCCGCGCAGCCCCAGCTGGGCCATCTCGGCGAGGACCGTCTCGGCGGCCGGCATCCGGCCCCAGCCGGGCACCTCGCAGGCGCCCCACGAGATCGGCGCGCCCGCCAGCCGCTCCAGCATCGGACGGGCCCGGCTCGCCGGCTGCTCTCGTGTCTCGGCCATTGCACCTCTTTCCCTCTCCGTGACCGGAGCGCTTAGAGCGCTCTAAGTCCGGAGGCGGCGACTATATCCCCGACGGCGGGAGGAAGTCAAGAACGGCGGGGCTTTAGAGCGCGACAACGCCGGTTGCGCGGCCACCGCGCGCTGAGTAAGCTCGCCCCGTTCGAGGATGCCCAAGCGCGGCCCCAAGAGCCCTCCTGCGCAGCGATCGCCGACGATGGAGGACGTCGCGCGGGAGGCGGGCGTCTCGCGGGCGCTGGTCTCGCTGGTGATGCGCGATCAGGCGAACGTCTCCCCGGTCCGACGCGGCCGCGTGCTGGAGGTCGCCGATCGGCTCGGCTACCGGCCCAACGCGACGGCGCGCAGCCTGGCCAGCCGCCGCACCCGGACCGTCGGCGTGGTGCTCGACGATCTGCGCAATCCGTTCTTCGCCGAGATCGCCGGCGGGGTGCAGGAGCTGGCCTCCGAGCTCGGGTACCAGCTGCTGCTGGGTGCCGGCGGCCGCCTGGCGCGGCGCGAGCGGGAGGCGCTGGCCACGCTCCTGGAGTACCGGGTGGACGGCCTGATCCTGGTCAGCCCCCGGATGCGCGCCGCTGACATCGCGGGGGCCGCGGCCGAGGTCCCCGTGGTGGTCGTGGGGCGGCAGCTGCGAGGCCTCGACGGCGACTCGGTGCTGATCGACGAGCGCCACGGGACGGGGCTGGTGCTCGATCACCTGACCTCGCTCGGGCACGAGCGCATCGTCCACGTCGGCGCCGGGCGCGGTGCCGGGGGTCCGCAGCGCCGCTCGGCCTATCTGCGCGGCATGCGCGCCCGTCGCCTGGGCTCCTACGCGCGGGTCATCCCCGGCGACTTCACCGAGGAGGCGGGCACCAACGCGGCCCGCGAGCTGCTGGCCGAGCCGGAGCTGCCGACCGCCGTGTTCGCCGCCAACGACATGGTGGCGGCCCGTCTGCTCGGCGAGTTCGACCGCGCCGGTGTCGCCGTTCCCGACGATGTCTCGATCGTCGGCTACGACAACATCTCAATCGCTCATCTGGCTCATGTGTCGCTGACGACCGTCGACCAGCCCCGCACCGAGATGGGTCGCATGGCGCTCGAGCTGCTGCTGGCGCGCATCGAGCAGCGCCGCCCGAGCGTCGTGCGCCTCGTCGAGCCGACACTCGTCGTACGCTCCACCACCGCTCGTCCTCGATGACCTCCGTCCTCGCCGCCACCCTCGTCGCCCCCCACCAGCTAGAGGTGCGCGAGTACCCGTACCCCTCAGAGCTCGAGCCGGGGGCCGTGCTGCTGCGGATGCTCGCCTCCGGCATCTGCGGCACCGACAAGCACACCTTCCGCGGCGAGACCGAGCAGTACGTGGGCACCGAATACGAGCGCTCCACGCCGTTTCCGATCATCCAGGGCCACGAGAACATCGGCGTCGTCGCCGAAATTGGAGACGGCGGCGCCCGAGCGTTCGACGGCAGCCCGCTCGGACCCGGCGATCGTGTCGTCCCCGCGCCCAACCGCGCCTGCGGCCACTGTCACATGTGCGCCCGCGGGTTTCCGTACTTCCTGTGTCGCAACCTGGAGAACTACGGCAACTCGATGACATGCGCGCAGGCGCCCCACCTGTTCGGTGGCTGGTCGCAGTACCTGTACCTCAAGCCCGGTACAGCTTTGTTCCGGGTACCCGGTACGTTGCCCGACGAAATCGCCGTGCTGACGGAGGTGTTCGCCGTCACCCACAGCCTGGAGCGGGCCGCGCGCCTGCCGCGCCCCAACGGCTGGCGACCCGGTGATGCCGTGGCGGTGATCGGCGCCGGCGCGCTCGGTCTGGCCCACGCGATCAAGGCCTCGCTGATGGGCGCCGGGCGGCTGTACGTGATCGACCCCTCGCAGCGGCGGCGCGAGCTTGCCGCGCGGCTGGCCGATGCGGTCGCGCTCGCGCCCGGAGAACTCGCGGACGCGATCGACAGCGAAATCGATCTGGTGGTCAACGCCACCGGCTTTCCCGGCGCGTTCGCGCAGGCCGAGGCGATCGTGCGCGACGGGGGCACGATCGTGGAGGTGGGGGCGTTCGTCGACATGGGCGGGGAGGCGTTCAACCCGGCGTCGATCTGCGGGCGCAGCCTGGCGCTGCTGGGCGTCGGCGGCGAGGACCTCAACGCCTACGACGGCACGCTGGCCCTGCTGGACCGCCACCAGCGCTCGATCCCGCTGCACGAGATGGTGTCGCATCGCTTCGACGTCGCCGACGCGCCGGCGGCGATGGCGCTCGCCCTGGACGCCGACGCCAGCGCCAAGGTGCTGATCACGCCCGGCGGACCGTCAGCACCCGGCCGGGTAGATTGAGAATCGGCATGGCTTTCTACATCACCACCGCGATCTCCTATGTCAACGGCGTGCCCCACCTGGGCCACGCCTACGAGGCGATCGCCACCGACGTGATCGCGCGCCACATGCGCCAGCGCAACGACGACGTCTTCTTTCTCACCGGCACCGACGAGCACGGCGAACCGGTCGCCGACGCCGCCAAGGCCCAGGGCATGGATCCCCAGGCACTGGCCGACCAGAACGCCGAGCGCTTCAAGGCGCTGTTGCCCCTGCTTGACATCTCCAACGACTTCTTCATCCGCACCACGGACGACGAGCACAGGCAGGCGGTGCAGGAGGTGCTGCAGCGGGTGCACGACTACGGGCACACCTACAAGGGCGTGTACGAGGGCTGGTACTGCCCGCGCTGTGCCGACTTCAAGGTCGAGAACGAGATCCTCGAGGGCAACCTCTGCCCGATCCACGAGACCCCGCTGACGCTCGAGCAGGAGGAGAACTGGTTCTTTCGCCTGTCGAGCTTCCAGGGTCCGCTCGAGCGCCTGTTCGCCGAGCACCGGGCGTTCGTGATGCCGCTGTCGCGCTACAACGAGGCCCACGCGTTCGTGCTCTCGGGCCTGCAGGACGTGTCCCTGTCCCGTGCGCGCATGCACTGGGGCGTCCCCGTGCCGTGGGATCCCGACCACGTCTTCTACGTGTGGTTCGACGCGCTGCTCAACTACTACACGGCGCTGCGCTACGCCCGCCCCGGCGAGGATCTGACCGAGCGCTTCTGGCCGGCCCAGTTCCACGTCATCGGCAAGGACATCCTCAAGTTCCACACGGTCTTCTGGCCGGCGATGCTGATGGCCGCCGACCTGCCGCTGCCCGAGCACGTGTTCGTGCACGGCTTCCTGCTGGGCGCCGACGG
>JADGPO010000186.1 GCA_017882405.1 Solirubrobacteraceae bacterium
CGTCATTCAGGGTGTCGTGATCGCCCCGCTGGTCATCTGGGCGGGCCCGATCGTCAGCCTGCTCTTCGGACCCGGATACCACAGCGCGCCGGCGCTTCTCCGCGTGCTCACCGTGCAGGCCTTCGTCGCTGCGCCGGCCTCGCTCATCTCGGTGGCGGTCACCTACCTCGGCGAGGCTCGCCGGCGGTTGCGCATCGTGCTCGGGACGTTTGTCCTCGGAATGATCGCCACCTACTTCCTCATCCGCGCCGTGGGGGTCGTCGGCGCGGCGATCGGCGATGACCTCGTGCAGGTCGTCTACGTGGGGGCTCACCTGTGGATCTGCGCCCGCCTGATCGACATCGATCTGCGACGGATCGCGGTGTCGGTGGCCCGGACGTTGCTGGCGGCCGCCCTGATGGCGCTGCTGCTGTTCGCCGTCGGCACAGAGCACCTCGCCGTCTGGCAATGGATCGTCGGGCTGCTCTTCGGGACGCTGCTCTATGCCGGCGCCCTGCTGGGCACGCGCGAGGTGACGGTGGCCGAGATCGCCTCCGTCACCGCGCGCGTGCGCCGTGGCTCGTCGCGTTAGTTAGACGGTCTAGGGGGCGAGCAGAATCGCGTCGTGGGCGCCGACCTGCGTCGTCCCGGCGGTGAACCGGACATGGACGAGATCGAGCTGGCCGTGAGACTGGACGTCGCCGCCGCGCATCGCGATCTGATGGCTGTAGTGGCCGCTGAGCCACCCCGGCCGCACGCGCACCGCGTGGCCTGTCGTGTTGACGATCGTTGCGCAGCCGCCGAACAGAGCGCCGCGGCGATAGCAGGCGCTGAACTCGCGGCGGAACACGCCCCGGGTGACGCGGAGGCTGTTGTGGCCGCCGCGGGAACACACGTGGCCGGTTCCGGCCAGGCAGCCCGGACCGCCCGGCGCGGTCATCGACTGGCGCGGCTCGGTTGGGTAGATGCCCTCCTCCGGCCACACGGGCAGGTCACGGCTGCCCTCCTCGAGGTTGGCCCAGTCGACCATCTGCTGGGGCTGGTAGCCGAGCAGCATCGTCCCCTCCTGGACTCGCCGGCTGAGCAGCTGGTACGGGGCCCCGGCCGAGCCGACCGACATCGGGATGATGAAGCTGTTGGTCCGCGTGGTCACGTAGGCGATCTGATCCAGCAGCGTGGCGTAGAAGGGATCGAAGGTCCCGTTGTCCATCGGCTGGCTCTCGATCATCCACGCCCGGACGCCGATCGAGGAGTTGAGCATGTCCAGGCCCTGAGGGAGAAACGGGTTGGGCGGCAGCGTGTTGTCGACCTGGAGGAACGGCGTGCCGTCACGATGCTTGAGGACCGAGCTCATCGCCGTGTGCGTGCCCCGCAGCGCGGAATTGGCGTGGATCTCGCGCGTCGATGCACAGTGACAGGTGCTGTAGTAGAGCAACTGCGACAGGCTCGGGCTCTGCCAGTCCATCAGCAGGCCGTCATCGGCGTTGAAATGATTGCGGACGAACGCGCTGTAGAACGCGCGGACGGCGATCGAGCCCTGGTTGAGGAGCACGCCCCCGTCGCCGCCGCTGAGGATACGCTGGCCGCCGTGGGCGCCGCCGGTGTGCAGCCACCAGCCCGAGCTGGGATGACTGAGGCGAATGTGGTCGTTGGCGAAGTACCACTGCGCGTCGAGGTACTGCATGACATAGCAGTAGATGTGCCCGCCGGCGTGGCAGTTGGCCCGAGCCTTTCGGGCGCTCAAGCCGCAGTGACTCTCAGCGAAGGTGACCCAGCCGCGCACGAGTGAGGAGCTCGCGCCGCTGCCACCGGTGCAGCCGTCGTCGAACGCCCAGGTCTCGATGTGGGTCTTGGACCGGGGGGCCTGAGCCGGGCGTGCGCCGCCGCGAGCCGACGTGGTCGCCGGCCAGAAGGTGATCGCCGCAGCGGCGATCAGGGCGAGGGCAAGGGCACCCCGGAACACGTGCAGACCGTCGCGGCGGGAGGGGCGTGCTGCGGAGTTACGCGGCACGATGAACGACCTTGACATGGACATCCCGTCTCTTTCTCGTGCCTACGGGGTTAGCTGTCGGGCTCGCGCTGAAAGAGCAGCGCTACACCGGAGCTCCGGCGATTCGCCCCTGGGGCATCCGCCCCTGAATGGTCTCCCCGTTCACCGTGGCGACTGGCGCCTGGTGACTTGGCTTTGGGTTCTGTGATCGGCGCCGATCGTAGCGAAAGCTCCTCATCGCCGCCGGGCGCCGCGCGGGTGGCAGCCGTCCGCGTCAGGGCATCTGGGGTGCGGCCACGACTGGGTGAGCGCGCCGGTGATGCAGGGACGGGGCGTAGACCCCGGCCGCGGGCGGACCCGGAGTCCCCGGCCTGGTCCCGACGCCGCTCAGGCTGGCCAGTGCCGCCAGCGGTGGGCCGTACTTGCGCCAGCCCCACATCTGCCCCAGACCGTGGGCGAAGTGCATCACGAACAGCACCGGGGCGACGAGTGCGGCGTCGGTCGGGGAGTCGGCGACCGAGCGAGCGCGGGCGCTGGCTGTGGCCAGGGTGACGACGTAGAGCACCTGACCGAGACGTGCTGGCCGGCGGAGCCACCGGGGTCCGGCCACGGCGGTGGCGGCACCGAGCACGACCGCGGGAGCGAGCAGATGCGAGGACCGCATCGAATGGGGATGGCGGCGCGAGGTGCGAGCCCGGAACTCCCCGTAGCCGAAGTACTGCCGCCACAGTCCCGAGAGGCTGTCGCGGGGCACGTACTCGGCGCCCATGGCCGGGACGCAGATGAGCCGCTCGCCACGGGCCAGGAAGCGGGCGGCCATCTCCGAGTCGGAGTTGCGCGGCCAGCGTTCGTCCCAGCCACCGTACTCGAGCAGGGTGGCCCGTTCCCAGACCCCGGCGAAGACGCCCGTGTCGAGCTCGAAATCGGGTCCTTGGCGCAGTTCGCCGGCTCCCCACTTGCGCGAGCCGCCGCGGCCCAGCGCGCCCGACAGCGC
>JADGPO010000187.1 GCA_017882405.1 Solirubrobacteraceae bacterium
ACCGGCCAGGATCAGGACGACACGGTGATGATGCCGTGGACCACCGCGATGAAGCGGATCGTCGGCAAGGACCAGACCTGGCTCGACGACATCCTGTGCTCCGCGCGGTCCGCGGACGCGATCGCGCCGGCCGCGGGGCAGATCTCGGAGCTGCTGCGCCAGCGCCACCACATCGAGCCCGGCCTCGACGACGACTTCAACATCCGTCATCCCGAGGAGCTGCTCCAGGCGCGGATCAAGACCAGCAACACGCTGCGCTTGCTGTTGCTGCTGCTGGCCTCGATCGCGATGGCGATCGGTGGGATCGGCGTGATGAACGTGATGCTGGCCTCGGTCTCGCAACGGATCACCGAGATCGGGCTGCGCAGCGCGGTCGGCGCCCGGCCGTCGGCGATCCAGCTGCAGTTCCTCGGCGAGGCCGTCATGCTGGCGGTCACCGGCGGCGTGCTCGGGGTCGTGCTCGGCGAGCTCAGCGGCTACGTGTTCGAGGACAAGCTCGGCTGGACGCTCGCGATGTCGCCCGGGGCCAGCGCGGTGGCGGTGGTCGCGTCGATCGCGGTCGGGGTCGTGTTCGGTCTCTACCCCGCGGTCCGCGCGTCGCGCGTCGACCCGATCGTCGCGCTGCGCACCGAGTGACGGGACAGCGGTCGTGGCGGCCAGCACAGGCTGGAGGACAGCCAGCACAAGCTGGTGTCGCTCCGGTAGCCGGCAGCGGCCTCGCTGTGACGCACGCGATCGAAAACCTCGAGTCCTCGATCGGCCTCGCCGGTTCTCGCCGCGGGCTGGCCCCCAGGCGACTGGCAGCGCACCGGATCCTGCGGTAAAGCACGGCTCTTGCGCGCCGTCCGCGACCTATACCGCGCTGCGGTGGGAGGCCTCTCGCCCGTCTTCTGGGTGATCTGGTGGGCCACGCTCGTCAACCGGATGGCGAGCTTCGTCGGCATCTTCCTCGCGCTCTACCTGCGCCAGGAGCACGGATTCGACGGTGCCCAGGCCGGGTGGGTCGTGGGGCTGTGGGGGCTGGGCAGCACAGTGGCTGCGCCCATCGGAGGGACGCTCACCGATCGGGTCGGCCGGCGGGCCACCATGCTCCTCGGCCTCACGCTGAGCGGCCTGGCTGTGGTGGCGATCACCGTCGTCGAGGATGCCATGCTGCTCGTGGTGCTGTCGTTCCTTGGCGGCGCCACCCAGCAGCTGTTCTCCCCCGCCTCCAGCGCGGCCATCGCCGACGTCGTCCCACCCGCCGACCGGCCGCGGGCGTACGGGCACGTCTACTGGGCGATGAACCTGGGCCTCGGTTTCGGCTTCTTCGTCGCGGGCCTGGTGCCGTCGCGGTTCCTGCCGGGGCTGTTCCTGGCCGACGCAGCGACCACGTTCGTGTGCGCGGGGCTCATCGCCTGGAAGGTCCCCGAGACCCGGCCGGCCCTCCCTACGCACGAGTCGGAGCTGCGCGGGCTCATGCGGGTGCTGAGGGACGGTCCCTACGTGGTCTTCGTCGTCCTCACCATCGCCGGGCTGGTGGTGTTCACGCAGTTCCTGCTGGCGCTGCCACTCGACATGGCCGACCACGGCATCGGATCCCGGGGCTTCTCGTGGCTCATGGCCTGCAACTGCATCGGCGTCGTCCTGCTCCAGCCCTGGCTGGCCCCGCTGCTCCGGCGGTGCGACCCGGCTCGCCTGCTGGCCGCCTCGGCGCTGCTGTTCGGCCTCGGCTACGGGGCGAACGTGTTCGCGTCGTCGCTGCCGGCATACCTCGTGGGGGCGGCGTTCTGGACGGTCGGCGAGGTGGTCGGGTTCCCGGTGGCCTCGGCGCTCGTGTCCAACCTCGCGCCGGTCGATCTGCGCGGCCGCTACCAGGGTACGTACTCGATGGCATGGGGCCTGGCCATGGGAATATCGCCCATCGTGGGCGGCCAGGTGTTGCACCGCCTGGGCGCGCCGCTCCTGTGGTGGGGGTGCTTCGCCGCGGGGACGCTGGTCGCCGCCGCGCACCTCGTCACCGCAGAGCCGCGCCGCCGCCGGCTGGCGGTGGTCGCAGATCTCGACCACCGGATCACCGGCCTCGACCCGTGACGCTGCACAACAGCGGCCTCGGGCGGCTATGCCGGTACGATCTGCTCGGTCCACACCTTGAAACTCTCGAGCGTGTTCTGGACCAGGTCCCGGCTGACGGTACACAGCGTTCGCGCCGAGGCCTGTTCGGTGCCGGGGCGCTCCCTTATAGTCACGCCGCCTGGCCTTCGCCGGAGGTAAACAACGATGAAGATTCATCCGCTGATGACAATCGTTCTCGGAGTCGTGTTCTCGATGGTCGCGCCGCTCACCGCCAGAGCGCAGCTGCCCAATGCGTATGGCGCGGCGATCAGCGTCGAGACCGCGCGCAAGATCGCGGCGAACGCGGCCGCCGAGGGCAAGAAGAACGGCTGGAACGTGGCGGTCTCCATCGTCGATACCGCGGGCGACCTCGTGTACTTCGAGCGCGCGGACAACACTCAGGTCGGCAGCATCATCGTCTCGCAAGAGAAGGCGCGCACGGCCGCTCGGTTCAAGCGGCCGAGCAAGGCGTTCGAGGACGCGCTGGTCGGCGGCCGGCAGGCGATCCTGTCGCTTCCAGGCGTCCTCCCGATCGAGGGCGGTATCCCGCTGCTGATCGACGGCAAGATCGTCGGCGCGATCGGCGTCAGCGGCGGGACCTCCCCGCAGGATGCCCAGTGCGCCCAGGCCGGCGCCGACACGCTCGGCAAGGCGCCCGCGCCGCCGGTCGCCAAGCCGCCGACCCCGGCGCCGCCCAAGAAGTAGGGCGCAGCGCGCTCGAGCCGATGATATATCGGGGCTCGAGGCCGCATGTATCTGCCCGCCCAGTTCAAGGAAGATCGTACCGCCGTCTTGCACGAGTTGATCCGCGCGCACCCGCTGGGGACGCTGGTCACGCTGGACGACCGCGGCCTGGTCGCGAATCACATCCCGATGGAGATCGATCCCGCGTCGGGTGCGCTCGGGTTGCTGCGCGGCCACGTCGCGCGCGCCAATCCGGTGTGGCGATCGCACCGCTCCGATCTGGCCGACGTCGAGGCCATGGTCGTGTTCCAGGGCGCCCAGGGCTACATCACGCCGTCGTACTACGCCACCACGGCGGAGCCCGGGAAGGTCGTGCCGACCTGGAACTACGTCACCGT
>JADGPO010000001.1 GCA_017882405.1 Solirubrobacteraceae bacterium
ATGAACGAAAGCGGCACGAACTCGGTGAAACCGCCGGTGCGCTCCTGCAGCTCGCGGACGACGCGCATGTGCTCGGCCAGCTCTGACGGCTCCTCGATGTGGCCGAACATGACGGTCGCCGTCGAGCGAATGCCCTCGGCATGGGAGGCCTCGATCACCTCCACCCACCGGGCCACCGGCAGCTTGTTCGGAGAGATGCGCTCGCGCACGCCATCGTGCAGGACCTCGGCCGCCGTCCCCGGTGTGGAGCCGAGGCCCGCCTCGCGCAACCGCGAGAAGACCTCGCGCGGCGTTAACCCACTCACGTCGCACATGTGGGCGACCTCCATCGGCGAGTAGGCGTGCAGGTGCAGCTGTGGCGCGGTCGACTTGGCGAACCGCAGCCAGTGCAGGTAGTCCTCAAGCCCCCAGTCGGGATGGATGCCCGATTGGATGCACAGCTCGGTGGCACCGAACTGCACTGCATCCTCGATCCGCTGCGCGAACTCGGCTTCGGAATGCTCGTAGGCGTCGGGGGAGCGCTTGGACTGCCCGAAGCCGCAGAACGCGCAGCCGACGATGCACACGTTGGAGACGTTGATGTTGCGGTTGACGACAAACGTGACCGTGTCGCCGGCCAGCCGCGCCCGCAGCTCGTCGGCGGCCAGCCGCATGTCCTCGATCACCGCCGGGCGGCGCTCGGCGAACAGCGCCGTCAGCTCCTCGGCGCTCAACGCCCGTCCGTCGCGGGCCTTCTCCACCGCCCGGGGCGCAACGCCGTCGGCGACCGTGAGCTCCGACCGCCGCCCGCTGCCCCGCCGCGGGATGAATGACCAGTAGCGGCTGGTGATGACGTCGAGCACGGGGGCGGCCACCCACTCGGGGTCGATGTACTCGGGGTAGACGCACAGCCGCTCAGACAGCGCGTAGCCGTCGGTCGCCAGGCGCTTTCGCACCTGGGCGGGCGACGGGAACGGATGCTCGGGCGAGATGTGGTCCCCGTTGGCGCTCAGACCGCCCAGGTCGGTGGCCCCGGCGGCCACCAGCTCCGGCCACCAGTCCGACAGGTTGGGCGGAACCTGGATGCCGATCTCGGGCATCAGCCGCCGCGCCTCGGCGATCAGCCGCGTCATGTCCTCCAAAGTGACCGGGCACGCCCAGGCGGGGGCATCGAGCTGTGGACCGTCGGCGACCCCCGTCCGCCAATACTCACGCGCGGCGGCACCTGCGATGTCGGCCGGCTCGCGCCCGTAGTAGCGGTCGTGGGGCACGAAGTTCTGGAGGATCACCTCCTGAAGATGCCCGTGGGCCTCGTGCAGCGACGCCAGCTGCGCGAGCGAGGCCATCCGCTCCTCCTCGGTCTCCCCGATCCCGACGAGGATCCCGCTCGTGAACGGGATGCGCAGTTCTCCGGCCGCGGCGATGGTGGCGATCCGGTGGACCGGATGCTTCGTTGGCGAGCCGGCGTGCACGGTCTCCATCAGCCGTTCGGAGACCGACTCGAGCATCAGCCCCTGCGAGGCCGTCACCTCGCGCAGCCGGCCCAGATCCTCGGCCGAGAGCACGCCGAGGTTGGTGTGCGGCAGCAGTCCCCGCTCCAGCGCCCGCTCGCACACCCACGCCACGTAGCCCACGAAATCCTGAAAGCCGTACTCCGCCAGGCGGGCGGCCACCCCGCGGTGATGCTCGGGCAGCTCACCGGTCAGCACCAGCAGCTCCTTGACGCGATGGCGCGAGGCGGCGCGATCGAGCGTCTCGAGCACCTCGTCTGGCGGGTGCAGGTGCGGCTGATGAGTGGCGAACGCGCAGTACTTGCAGTAGCAGCGGCACGTCCGCGACAGCGACAGGGTGAGATTGCGGCTGAAGGTGACCCGACGTCGCATGCGCGGTGCCCATACTAGAGAGCGGCGAATGCGTGGCGCCCACCGTGTGGCTGGGGCTTGAGCCGTCGCCCGAGCACCGCCGGGCGGTATCGTCCCGGCGCATGTCCGTCGGGATTGTCGGCTTGGGGTACGTGGGGCTTCCGCTCGCGGTCGCATTTGCCGAGGCGGGCGAGTCGGTGATCGCCATCGATGTCGATGAGGCGAAGATCGCGATGATCGAGAGCGGCGACTCCTACATCGAGGACGTGAGCTCGGAGCGGCTGGGAGCGGCCGCCGAGCGGATCGAGGCGTCGACGCATTTCGCCGCGCTGGCCCGCACCGACGCCGTGCTGATCTGCGTGCCCACCCCGCTGACCTCCAATCGCGAGCCCGACCTCAGGCCGCTGCTGGAGGCCAGCAAGGCCGTGGGGGCGGTCGTGCAGCGCGGCCAGCTGATCGTGCTCGAGTCCACGACATACCCGGGGACCACGCGTGAGCAGGTCGTACCCCGGCTGGAGCACCGGGGCCTGCAGGTCGGGGCTGGTCTGAACGTGGCCTTCTCTCCCGAGCGCGTGGATCCGGGCCGCACCGACTACACGATGCGCAACACGCCGAAGATCGTTGGGGGCATCACGCCGGAGTGCACCGAGCGCGCCGCCGCTCTGTATTCATTGATCTGCGACGAAATCGTGCGCGTCTCCAGCCCCGAGGCGGCCGAGATGGCCAAGCTGCTGGAGAACATCTTTCGCTCGGTCAACATCGCCCTGGTCAACGAGCTGGCGATCCTCGCCGACCGCATGGGCCTGAACATCTGGGAAGTCGTCGACGCCGCCGCCACCAAGCCCTACGGCTTCATGCGCTTCGAACCCGGCCCTGGGATGGGCGGCCACTGCCTCCCCGTCGACCCGTTTTACCTCACCTGGCGCGCCCGGGAATTCCACATGTCCACCGAATTCATCGAACTGGCCGGCAAAGTCAACCAGCAGATGCCCTACTACTGCGTCGAACGGATCGAACGCGCCCTCAACGACGCCGCCAAACCCGTCAAGGGCTCCCACATCGCGGTGCTCGGCGTCAGCTACAAGGGCGGCGTCGGCGATGTCCGCGAATCCCCCGCGCTGCGCATTATCGACGTCCTCGCGGAACGCGGCGCCCGCCTCACCTATCACGACCCCTTCGTCCCTGACCTTCCCCAAGTGGGGCTCAACAGCACCCCCCTCGAGCACCAACTCGACGCCGATGCCATCGTGCTGGTCACCGCCCACCCCGACCTCGACTACCCGTCGATCATCGATTCGGCCAACCTGTTCATCGACCTGCGCGGGATCACTCGCGGTATGACCAACGGCGCGGTGCAGCGCCTGTAAGCCGCCGCCTATATTGGCCGCCGATGCGGCGATTCATCGCCTTGCTCCTGCTGGCGGGCATGCTCGCCGGCTGCGGGGCCCACGCCCGCCACCCGGCCCGTTCGCGAGCGCCCCGCCCCGCGACGCTCGTGCTCGATTTCACCCCCAACGCCGTTCACGCCGGGATCTACACGGCGCTGGCCCGCGGCTATGACCGCGCGGCCGGCGTCAACCTCCACGTGATCACCCCGTCGGCGTCGACCGACGCGATCCGCCTGCTGGCCACCGGCCGCGCCGACTTCG
>JADGPO010000188.1 GCA_017882405.1 Solirubrobacteraceae bacterium
GCCGGAGTTCTTCAAACGCAAACCAGAGGTGGTCGATGACTCGGTCCTGGCCACCGCTCCCGCGGGACGTGCATCATGAGCAGCGGTGTGATCGTTGGCTACGACGGGTCGCCGTGTGCGAAGGCGGCGCTGCGCACGGGAATCGAGGTCGGACAGGCCTACAGGGAGAAGGTGATCGTCGCCTTCGCCTACGAGCTCAACCCGGTGGCGGGCGAGATCCACGACTACCATGCCGCCCTCAAGGACCTGGCCACGAAGCAGCTGAAGGAAGCGCAGGAGGTGGCCGCCGGGGGCGGAGCGGAGCTCGAGACGGTGATCGTCGAGCGCTCTCCCGCGCAGGGGCTCGCCGAGCTGGGCACCGAACGCGACGCTCGGGTGATCGTCGTCGGCACCCGTGGTGAGAGCCCCATCCGAGGGGCCCTGCTCGGTTCGACGCCGCACAAGCTGCTTCAGCTCGCCGACCGTCCGGTGCTGGTGGTTCCGTTCGCCGACGAATGACGCGCGCGGTGGCGCCGATCGTCCTGGTGGTATCCGTACGATCCGGGCGCTGAATAGCCGCGGCATCGCGATACGCGATCGAGACCGCGACGCTACTGACAGTCGCGCCTCCCGCCTCTACCTTTCGACGCCGTGAAGCACGGATTGCGCATGCTGGGGCTGATGCTGGTCGTCTGCGCGCTGGGCGGCGCCTGGGCGCTGCCGGCGCAGGCCTACGTCTACTGGACGAACGTGGGCCCGGGAAACGCCTCCGACGGCACGACGCTCGGGCGGATCAACAATGACGGCAGCGGCCCGACCCACTCCCTGGTCGGCAACGCGGCCCTTCCGGGGGGGATCGCCGTCGGCGGGACGCACCTGTACTGGGCCAACGCCGGGAGCAATTCGATCGGGAGCGCTGGCCTCAGCGGCGCCGGAGTCCAGGAGAGCTTCATCCCCAACGCGACAAATGGCCCATCCGGCGCCAGCCCTGACCAGGTTGCGCTGGACAGCACCCATATCTACTGGACGGACGGAGCACGGTACGTGGGGCGCGCCAACCTCGATGGCAGCAACCCGCAGCCGCGCTTCATCGACGCCGGCTCGAGCTCGTACCCCAGCGGCATCGCGGTCGCGAACGGAACCATCTATCTGAGCGAGCCGGCGCAGATCGACCAGGTCCCCGTGGCGGGCGGGACGCCAACGATGCTCACCACCCTCTCCGGCAGCAAGCTCACCTTCTCGGTCGCAGTCGCGGGCGGGTACGTGTACTGGGCCGCGATCGACACGGCCAAGCCCGAACCCGCCGGCAGCATCGGCCGGATCCAGACCGACGGCGCCGGTCTGAACGAGGACTTCATCCAGAACCTCGTGTTCCCGAGCGGCGTGGCGACAGACGGCAGCGAGATCTACTGGGTGGATCGCGGGACGAGCGCAAATGTGATCGGCCGGGCGCTGCTCGGCACCGTGGGGGCCACCAACATCCAGCCGTCCTTCGTCAGCGAGCCCGGCGGCCCCTACGGCGTCGCCGTCGATGATCAGACCGACCCCACGCAGACCAGGGTCGCGTGCGCGCCGAGCGCCGTGCTGCCGGGCAGCGCGACGAGCTGCACAGCGACCGTGGCCGACTCGGCCTCGAGTGCCGCGCCGACCGGCCCGGTCGTCTTCAGCAGCAATGGGACGACGTTCTTCTCCGGCTCGTCGTCGTCGTGCACACTCACCCCACGGGCCGGAGGGGCAGCATGTGTGATCGGCGCCGTGCCGCTGAACGCCGGCACCGTGCCCATCAGCGCCTCCTACGGCGGCGACGCCGCCCACGGCGTCAGCTCGGGCTTCGCCACGGTCTGCGCCGGGACGGCTACGCAATGCGGCACAGAATCGCCTCCGCCGCCGCCTCCTCCGCCGCCGCCGCCGCCGCCGCAGCCGCAGCCGCAGCCGCAGCCGCAGCCGCAGCCCAAAGCATCGTGCGTCGTACCCAAGCTCGCGGGCAAGACGCTCGCGCAGGCTCAGAAGCTCCTCAGGGCCGCTCACTGCGCTCTGGGCAAGGTCACCAGACCTCGCGCAAAGCGGGGCCACAGGCTGCGGCCGCTGGTGGTCGGCGCGCAGCACTTCAAGGGCGGGCGGAAGCTCGCCGGCGGCACCAAGGTCGCGGTGGCGCTGGTCGAGAAGAAGGTGGCCCCGAAGAGGCGCAGGCATCGCTGAACGGAGCTGCTCGGCCGCGCGGGGCCCGAGTAGGGCGGGCCCGCCCGGACGCCCCGCGGGGCCCGCCTGGACGCCGTGTAGCCTCGGCTGGAGCGATGGAGCACGAGGACGCGATCAGCCCTGAGGCCATCCCCGGCAGTGGGCTCCCCGGCCCGTACCCGGTCGGCACCTACGCGGCCCAGCTCAAGCGTCGCCTGCTCGAGTTCGCGCGGGTGCAGCTCGTCGGTGAGGTCTGGGGTGTGCGCACGAGCCGGGCCCGCATCTACTTCGAGCTGCGCGACGCGGGTGGCGCGCTTCCGTGCTCGATGTGGCTGAGCGATTTCTACGCCCTGGACATCGCGCTCACCGACGGCGTGCGGGTGGTGGCCGACGGCGGCTGCGACTACTACACCGGAAGCGCGACCTCCTCCCCCTCGTTCAGCTTCTCGGTCACCGAATTGCGCGTCGCCGGCGAGGGCGACCTGCTCGTGCAACTCGAGCGTCTGCGACGGCGGCTGGACGCCGAGGGACTCTTCGAGCCCCAGAAACGCCTCGCCCGGCCGCTCTTGCCGCGCACGATCGGGGTCGTGACGGGCGAGCAGGGCAAGGCGCGCGACGACGTGCTCGCCGGCCTGCACCGCCGTGGCTGGGCGGGGCGCATCGTCTGGGCCTTCGCCCCCGTGCAGGACCGCCACGCGGCGCCCCGGATCGCCGCCGCGCTGCGCGAGCTCGCCGCGCTCGAGGACGTCGAGGTGGCGATCGTGGCCCGCGGCGGCGGCTCCCTCGCGGACCTGTTCGGCTTCTGCGACGAAGCCCTCTGCCGCACGGTCGCGCTCCTGCGGATCCCGGTGATCTCCTCGGTCGGCCACCACACCGACCGCACCCTGATCGACGACGTGGCGGCGGTGTCGTGCTCGACGCCGACGCACGCTGCGGAAGCCGCCGTGCAGATCGACTGTCATGCCGCCCGGATCGAGCTGACCGCCATGGGCCGGCGTCTGCACGGTCACCAGCGCCGGGCGATCCTGGGCCGGGCCCGAACGCTCGCCCAGCTCTCACGCGCGCCGGCGCAACACGTGGCGCGCCACCGCCGTCACCTCCATCAGCTGCTCCGCGAGCTGCGCGCGAGCGCGCGGCGCGCCGCGGAAGAGGGCGAGACCCTGGCCCGGGTGCACACGCTGGTGCTCTCGCGCAAGGCTTCCGTCGCCACACTGGACGCGGAGCGGGCCAAGCTCGTCGTGCGCCGGCGCCACGACGGGCTGACCAGCAGCTCGGAGGCCGCGC
>JADGPO010000041.1 GCA_017882405.1 Solirubrobacteraceae bacterium
CCATGGGCACGGACAGCAGCCCGCCGCCGTGGAGCACATACGACACCGAGCCCGAGCAGTCGTATCCGGCTGAGTCGAAGGATCCGTGGCCGCCGCCCCAGGTATAGGGGAGCGTCGCGATCCGGTCGCCCGCGCGCGCCATGCGCCTGATCGTCGCCAGCGTCGGGTCAACGTGACGACGTCGCCGGGCCGGGCGGTGGTGGGCGGGGTCGTGCGCAGCGGCGCTCGGCATCCATTGGACGCTGAGCACCACCGCCTGCGCGCGATCGGCCAGCAGCGCCGCGTCGGCGGTCGCGCTGGCCCGGGCGTTGGGCGTGGCATGGAGGTTGGGGGTGGCCTGGGCGTTGGGGGTGGCCTGGGCGTTCTGGACCCCGAGGGTCATCGCGCAGGTGGCGCCGAGAGCGCCGATCGCGGCGCATAGACGCACGGCGTGGTGATCGAAAGGAGGTCTCATGTCATCCCGTTTGGTTGGTTGCGGGTTCAGCCCGGCGGCCCGCGCGCATGGCACGGCAAAACCGAGAGATGCGGCGAGGAGATAGGCGCACGTGTGTGCGTCAAAGCTCCTGCCACTGCCCGGCGACTCGGCTGTGGGCGGCAGGCGCTCAGCGTCATGCCAAAGGGGCCACAGCTAGTGTCCGGGCGAACAAGTGTTCGTAGCCACCGTAGCGACTTCTGGGTCGGCGCCAGTGTGGTCGTGCTCACACTGGGCGCGATCCTGCAGGCGGCGGCGCCTTCAGAAGCCACCCAATCCCCGTCACGCGTCCAGCGCGGCCAGCAGGTCGGCGATGGTTCGGTCGGAGATGGCGCCGAGCAGCGCGCGGGCGTTCTGGACGGCGGCCACGCCGGCCGCCTCGGCCGCCGGCCTGACGGTGCCGGTGAGCATCTCGATCAGAACGTCTGCGGTTCGCTCCCCCGGAAACGCGTCCTGCGGCACGTCCTCGAGCAGCGTGCAGACGAGGTCCGTCAGCATCAGTCCGGTCCGCAGAACCTCCTCTACGAGCAGGCGGACCTCGTCCTCGCACTCATGCTGGGGCAGCGGCGATCGCATCACCTGTGCTTAGTCGGCGAGCACCCGGTTCTCGCCCCCCCGGGCGGGATCCGCCCCCGAACAGGACCCATCCCCCGGCCGGACCCTCCTGCACAGGATCCACGCTCCGTCCCGTACATCGGGGATCCACACCCAGAAGGGCCGCCCGCTTTAGCATCCGAGGGCAGAGATCGCCCATGGAGACCAAGCCAGACAACCGCAGCCGGCCCGCGTCGACGACGATGCCGGCCGGCGCGACGACGAGCCGCACCTGGTTGAGGGTGTCCGTTTCCGTGGCTGTCGCGCTGGCCTTCGCCGACGCGTCGATCGCCGTGCTCGCGCTGCCGCAGATCGTCGATCGTCTGCACACGTCGATCTCGCACGTCATCTGGGTGATCGGCGCCTACAACCTCGCGCTGATCGTCGGCTCGCTGGCCATCATTCCGGTGGCCGGACGGCTCACCTCGCGCCCGGCGCTGATCACGGGGCTCGGTGTCTTCGGGCTGGCGTCCCTGGGCTCGGGGCTGGCGAACTCGCTGTCCGTGCTCGTGGTCATGCGCTGCGTCCAGGGCCTGGGTGGAGCGCTTCTGCTCTGTGCTTCGCTGCCGCTCTTTGCCGACTCGGCGCGGCCGGGCGAATCGCCGCTGGCCAGCTGGGCCGCGGCCGCCGCGTTTGGCGCGGCGGTCGGGCCCGCCGTCGGCGGGCTGCTGACGCAGGTCTTCGACTGGCGCGCCATCTTCCTCGCGCAGGCGCCCTTTGCGGCCGTCGCGGCCGGGGCGGCCTGGCGTGCCCACATCCAGACCACCAGGCAGTCCGCCGAGCTCGCCGACGACACCACCAGCCTCGACCTCGAACCCGCGGCAGAACCGCACGGGAGACGGCTCAACCCCCCGACCGCAAACCTGGCGCTGACGTTCCTCTCGGCCGGGCTGATCGGGGCGCTCTTCCTGGTCACCGTGCTCCTGATCAACGCTTGGGGACTGACCCCGCTGGGCGCGGCCGCGATCGTCAGCGCGATCCCGATTGCCACCCTCCTTACGGAGCGAGCGACTCGAGGCCTCTCGCCCGTGCTCCTGGCCTTCGCGGGCGCGGTGGCGCTGGCGGCCGGGCTCGTTGGACTCGCGCTCGTGACCCACCGTGAACTCGGCTGGGTCGCCGTGTCGCTCGCGCTGTGCGGAGTCGGGCTGGGTCTGGCCTTCCCGGCGCTCACCGGTGACGCGCTGCGGAGCTCGGGCAAGCCGGTGGCTCGCGCGGCCCGAACCGTCGCCGCGCGTGATGCCGGTCTCCTGCTGGGTCTGGTGGTCCTCACTCCGGTATTCGTGCACGAGCTCGACAAGGCGTCAAAGACGGCGGTGCCACCGGTGGCCGCGGCCGTCTACACGGCGCCGATTCCCATCGGGATGAAGAACCAGATCGCCGGCGGATTGCTGGCGGCCTACGCCAGCGCGCCCCAGAGCCAACTCCCGGATCTCGGCCCGACGTTCAAGCTCGCCGCCGCGCAGGCGAGTCCCCAGACCAAGGTCCAGCTGGCCCTGCTCGAGTCGAAGGTCCACGACCAGATCGAGCGCGCCGCGACGCACAGCTTCCGGCGCCCGCTGCTCTACTGCGCGCTCTTCGCGCTGCTCGTCATTCCGCTGATCGGAGCGCGCCTCGGCTACGCGAGCCGCGCGAAGGGCTCAGCGGCCGGCCCCGCGGCCGGCACCTGACCTAGCCTCCGGCTCGGAACTGCGCGTGCCGGTAGAACTCGGCCTCGATCGGCGGCAGTGGCGTGTCGCCGCGGATCAGGTCGGCCGCCTTCTCGGCCAGCATGACGACCGGCGCATAGATGTTGCCATTGGTGACGTAGCGCATGGAGGAGGCATCGATGACCCGTAGGCCGTCGAGTCCGTGGACCTTCATCGAGCGGGGGTCCACGACCGAATCCTCGCCGACTCCCATCCGGCACGTGCAGGAGGGATGAAGCGCCGTCTCCGCGTCGCGCGCCACCCAGTCCCTGATCTCCTCGTCGCTCTCGACGGACGGGCCGGGCGAGATCTCACCGGCGTTGAACGGGTCAAAAGCCGCCTGGCCGAGGATGTGCCGAGCGCACCGAACCGCCTCGGTCCACTCCCGGCGGTCCTGATCGGTGGAGAGGTAGTTGAAGCGGATAGCCGGATGACGGCGCGGGTC
>JADGPO010000042.1 GCA_017882405.1 Solirubrobacteraceae bacterium
AGCACGGGGCGCTGCTCGCCGAGTCCGAGGAGGTGGCGGCGCGCGTGAAGACGCTGGTGACGTTCTTCGAGCTGGAATGGCTGGCGGTCGGCGATTTCCGCGCCGAGGAGCTGCTCGCCTCCCGCAGCGCTGGTGCAGGCTCAAGGCCCAGGCGATGGGCCTGGAGCGGCTGGCCGACTACGCTCAGTACCTGGAGCACGGCGATTCGTTCGTGGACAGCTATCTGGAGCTGCTGGCCGCCGGCGGGTCACGCTCGCCGCAGCAGCTGGGGGAGATCGTGGGCATGGACCTGAGCGATCTCGGTTTCTGGGCCACCGGGCTGGCGCTGATCGACCGCAACCTCGACGAGGCGCAGAGCACGATCGCCGCGATGGTGTCGTGATCGAGGCGCAGGAGGGCCTCGCGGCGCTGGCCGCCGAATTGGCGGGGACCTCCCCGCCGACCGGCGCGGGGATCGTGGCCGCCGGCGTGGCGGGGCTGGCCGCCGGGCTCAGCGAGTCGATCGCCCGTGCTTCGCTGGGCAGCTGGGATCAGGCGCGCGGGTCGGCGGTCCAGGCGCTCACCCTGCGCCGGCGTGCCGAGGCGGCGGGACGCGACGATGCGCGGGCCTACGCCGCTGCCCGCACCGCGCTGGGGCAGCGAGCGACGTCGACGGGCACCGGGCGCGACGCCGCGCTGCGGGCCGTGCTGGTGGCCGCCGCCGACGCGCTGCTGGCGATCACCGCCACCGCCGCTGACTGTGCCGCGGTGGCCGCCGAGATCGCGGCCCACTGCGAGCCCGAGCTGCGCGCCGACGCGGCCGGAGCGGCCGAGCTGGCAGCCGCCGCCGCCGGGGTGGCGGCCTCGCTGGTGGAGATCAACCTGGCCCTGGCGCCCGGTGATGCGCGCCGGGCGAGGGCCCGGGAGCTCGCCCGGGCGGCGGAGTCCTCGCGCGTGGGCGCGCGGGGCCATGCCGATGGTCGCTGACGGCGGCCGCTCAGCTCCCCAGGCGGTCGCGCAGGGCGCCCAGCAGACGAGCGCTCGGCGTCAGTCCCGCCGCGGCGAGCGCGGTCGGCGGATCGTCACGGAAGCGCGCCCGAAACCCGGGGTCGGATGTCAGACGCTCGATTTGCGAGATGTCACCGAGCGTGGAGGGGATCAGCGCCGCGGCATCGATCCAGGCCGCGGGCGCGTCCGCGGTCAGCTTCAGCGCGTCGGCGAGCGCTGCTTCGATCAGAACCGGATCTTCCATCTACGTACAAGACGTACCGGCGGCGTCAGATCTTCCCCCGGTCCCCTCCCATTCCACGCGCAGCGCGGCCAGCGCCCGGGAGATGCGGCTGGCGATCGTCCCCGGCGGGATGCCCAGCTCGCCGCCGATCGTGTCGTAGCTCTGGTCGCGGGCGAAGAAGCGATCGAGGATCTCGCGCTGGTGGGGCGGCAGGCGCTCGAGGGCGGCCCGCACGCTCAGCGCCTCCTCGACGTCGCGCAGGGGCTCATCGAAGGCGTGCTCGTCAACGGGCTCACCGGTGACGACCTCGCGGCCGCTGCGCCGGATGTGGTCCAGGGCGACGTTGCGTGCGACCTGCGCGATCCAGCCGCGGACCGCCTGGCCCTCGCGGATGCCGTCCAGTCGCACGTACAGGCGGGTGAACACCTCCTGGAAGACGTCCTCGGCGTCGGCGGGCGCCAGCCGGAAGCCCCCGCGGACGATCGCCGCCACCAGCCCCGAGTGGCGGCGCACCAGCGCCTCCCAGGCGGACTGGTCGCCCGCCCGGCAACGGGCGACCAGCTCGCCGTCGGCGATGGTGCAAGATGAGGGCGGAGTGCGCGCGATGGTTGAGCCGTCGATCGGCAAGTCGTGCCCCGCACGGACTCTATCCGGAGCTGACCGGCCGGGGCAAGGATCCCCAGCCTCTACTTCGGGCCCGCGACTTTATAACTGCCGGCAGCCGCCGGTAGCGCCGCCCCGGGTATCGCCCCGCCGGCGCTCCAGCGCGCCGCGCCAGCTGTGCCGCGCCGTAGGCGAAGGCCGCCGCGCCGATGATCGCCGTGCTGGCCGGCAGCCCCGAGATCACGTAGCTGAGCGCCAGTCCGATCCACATCGCCCCCACCGCGATCGCCCCGGAGAGCGCCAGCCCCCGGTACGGTCGCGTCGCTGCCGGGCCGCCGGGGTCAGCGCCAGCGGCACCCCCCAGCGGGTGCCGTCCAGTCCCAGCTGCACCAGGTCGACGCCACGCACCCGGGCCGAGCGGTCGAAGCTCTGGCGCTGGGGGAGATAGCCGATCCGGCCGCGCGCGCGGCGAGGGGGTTGGCCGAGCACGGTGACCGTGCCGTCGGCCAGCGGGGTGAGACCCAACACCGCGCGCGTGAGTGTCGATTTGCCGGCGCCGTTGGGCCCGAGCACCCCGACGAACTCCCCGGGCGCCACCGTCAGCGTCACCTCGGAGAGGATCCGGCGTCCGCCGATGCGGATCTCGGCGTCGCGGAGCGCCACCGCCGGCGTGGTGAGCGCTGCCCCGGTCGCGTTCATCGGCCGGTTGCCCGGTGCAGCGCGGCCTGCAGTGCCCGCAGCTGGCTCACCTGCCATTGCTGGAAGCTGTCGGTGGCCGGCGAGAGCGTCTCGGTGACGGTGGCGACGGGGATGCCATGCCCGCGGGCCAGGCCGTTGAGGCGCTGGATCTCCGGGGTCACGTTCTGGGAGTTGTACACCCACACCTTCAGCGCGCGGGTGTCCAGCTGGCGTTCGGCGAGGGCGACGTCCGCGGCGGTCGCCTCGCCGCCCTCGCTGACCGCCTTCATGAAGCCCGGCGGGGTGATCAGCTTCAGTCCCAGCGAGGGCGCCAGCAGCGCGAAGATGCTCTCCGAGGCGCCGACCGGGACGCCGGCGTAGCGCGTGCTGATCCGGTCGATCAGGTGGTGATAGTCGGTCAGGCCGCGAGTCTGGAAGCGGCGCAAGCGCTGGGCGAAGTAGTTGCTGTGTCGGGGGTCCAGGCGCTGCAGGTCGCCGGTGATCGCGCCCGCGGTGCGCTGGACCTCGGCGGGGTCATACCAGCGGTGCGGGTTGTCTCCCTCGCGCAGTCCGAACAGCGCGCCGACGGTGAGCGTGAGGCGGCCGTCAACCGGGTTGGCGGCCAGCAGCTTGGGCGCCCACGGGTCATAGCCGACCCCGTTGACGATCGCCAGCTGCGCCGTGGCCATCGTGCGCGCGTCACTGGCCCGCGGCTCGTAGTTGTGGGGATCCTGGGCCGGGTTGACGATGCTGCTCTGCACGCTGGCGTGGACACCGCCCAGCTGGCGGGCGAGGCTGCCCCAGAAGTTCTCGGCGGCCACCACGCGCACCCCGTGGCCGCTGAAGCCGCCGCTGGTGCCGGCGCATCCGGCGGCGAGGAGGGCAAGCAGGGTGCACGCGAGGAGGGCAGGCAGGGTGCACACGAAGAGGGCAGGCAGGCTGCCTGGAGCTGCTCGTCGAGCACGGCCTGGCCGAGCGCGTCGTCGTAGGCGAGAGTCAGGCGCGCTTCGAGCCGCTGCTGCCCTCTGGCGATCACCATCACCACCTGGTGTGCGACTCCTGCGGCGCGCTCGTGGCCTTCGACGACCCCGGCCTGGAGCGCGCGATCGACAAGCTCTCGGACCGGCTCGGCGTCCGCATCGAGAGCCACGACGTGCTGCTGCGCGGCGCCTGCGCGCGGTGTAACTAGTGGTCGCGGGCTCGGTGCCGAGGGCGCTCGGGCCGCCGTCGCACTAGTAGGTGTCGACGAACGGGAGGCGCTTGCCGGGCTGCTGTGACCAGTGCGGGTCGGCGTCGTCGAACAGGGTGGCGATCCAACACCGTGTGGCCGCCGGGTCGATCACGTCGTCGATCTCGAAGTAGGAGGCCATGCTGATCCCGCGGCCGCGCTCGTAGGCGGCGGTCACCGCCTGGTCGTAAGCCTCCCGGCGCTCGCCCGGATCCTCGATCGCCTCCAGCTCGCGCCGCAGCCCCAGCTTGACCGCGCCCGCGGTCCTTCTTCTGGTGGTTGCGCATCCCCCCGTGCGGCACCGACACGACCGTTCCGGCGAACGGCGCGACGAGCGTGGTCTCAGGCGACACGAGCCGGAGTGTATGGCCATACTTGAGGCGGTGAGCGAGGAGCCTGAGCTGCTGTGGGAGCCGTCCCGGGAGCGGGTGGCGGGCACGACGCTCGCGCGCTACATGGCGTGGCTGGGTGGCGAGCGGAGGTTGTCGTTCGGCTCTTATGACGAGTTGTGGCGCTGGTCGGTGGATGATCTCGAGGGGTTCTGGGGCTCGATCGTGGAGTTCTTCGACGTGCGCTTCTCGACTGGCGGCCACGTGGTGCTGTCCGAGCGGTCGATGCCCGGTGCGCAGTGGTTTCCGGGTTCTGAGCTCTCCTACGCCGAGCACATGTTCCGCGGCAAGGACGACGACGCGGTGGCGATCCTGCATCGCTCCGATGTCCGTCCGGAGCTGGGCGAGTGGACCTGGGGCCGACTGCGCTCAGAGACGGCACGCGTAGCCGCGGGCTTGCGGGCGCTGGGGGTTGGCGAGGGGGATCGGGTGGTCGCCTACATGCCCAACATCCCGGAGACGGTGGCCTGCTTTCTGGCGTGCGCCTCGATCGGCGCGGTGTGGTCCTCGGCGGCCCCGGAGTTCGGCGCGCGCAGCGTGATAGATCGCTTCGCGCAGGTGGAGCCCAAGGTGCTGTTGACGATCGACGGCTATCGCTACGGGGACAAGGACTTCGACCGCTCGGAGATCGTGGAGCGGATCGCCTCGGAGATCCCCGGCCTCTCGAAGGTGGTGCGCTTGGGCTATCTGGACGGCTCCGGCTGGGAGGACGGCTTTCTCGGCCCGGCCGATTCGGAGCTGACGTTCGCGCCGCTGGCCTTCGACCATCCGCTGTGGGTCCTGTACAGCTCGGGCACCACTGGCCTGCCCAAGCCGATCGTCCACGGCCAGGGCGGGATCCTGCTCGAGCAGGTCAAGAAGATGCACCTGCACGTGGATGCCCAGGCCGGCGACCGCGTGTTCTGGTTCTCGACCACCGGCTGGATGATGTGGAACTTCCTGGTGGGAGTGCTGTTGACCGAGGCCTCGATCGTGCTGTTCGACGGCAACCCCGGTCATCCGTCGCTGGACGCGCTGTGGGACCTGGCCGCCGAGTCCCGGATGACCACGTTCGGCACCAGCGCGGCGTTCATCGCCTCCTGCATGAAGGGCGAGATCGAGCCGGCGGGCGGCGGTCGCGACCTGAGCGCGCTGCGGGCGGTCGGCTCCACCGGCTCGCCGCTGGCGCCCGAGGGCTTCTCCTGGATCTACGACAAGCTGGGCGCCGACACGTGGCTGTTCTCCACCTCAGGCGGGACCGACCTGTGCACGGCCTTCGTGGGCGGCGTGCCCACGCTGCCGGTGTACCTTGGGGAGTTGCAGGCACGCTCCCTGGGGGCCGACGTGCAGGCGTGGGATCCCGACGGCAACGCTCTGGTCGACGAGGTCGGGGAGCTGGTGATCGCCCAGCCGATGCCGTCGATGCCGATCTTCTTCTGGGGCGATGACGATGGAGAGCGCCTGCGCGAGTCCTATTTCGAGATGTATCCGGGCATCTGGCGTCACGGCGACTGGATCGAGATCACCTCTCGAGGGACGGCCGTCATCTACGGGCGTTCGGACTCGACGATCAACCGCGGCGGCGTGCGGATGGGGACCAGCGAGATCTACCGGGCGGTGCTCGATGTCGACGAGGTGGTCGACGCGCTGGTCGTCGACCTGCCGGGAAACGACCCCGCCCATCCCGACGGGTGGATGCCGCTGTTCGTGGTGCTGCGCGAGGGGGCGTCGCTGGATGACTCGCTCGTGGCCGAGATCCGCCGGCGGGTTCGCGAGGACTGCTCGCCGCGCCACGTGCCCAACGAGATCCGCCAGATCTCCGAGGTCCCGCGCACGCTGTCAGGCAAGATCCTGGAGGTCCCGGTCAAGCGGATCCTCTCGGGGACTCCGGCCGACCAGGCCGCATCGCGCGAGTCGCTGGCCAACCCCGAGGCCCTGGACTACTTCGTCTCGCTCGCTGCCGACCAGGGGTGATTGTCGGCGTCCTACCCTGGTCTTACGGACTTCTTGTTGAACTCTGAAAGCTTTCACACCAGCGGTTGGTGATGTTGATCCAGGAAACCGACCTCTGACCTCAATCTCAGGAGAGACACCACAACCATGCGCAAACTCAGCCGATGGATTCCCATCATCGGCGGCGCCGTCGCGGGGGGAGTTATCGCGCTGGTCGTAGCCAGCGGCCACGGAAGCTCGACTCGCAACGTGACGACGACCGTCGTGCAATCGAGCACGCGTGCCGTTCCGACCGCCTTGAGCAGCGGCACCGGGATGAGCATCAACCAGATCTACAAGGCCGACAGTCCCGGCGTGGTCGACATCCTCGTCACCACCAACGGCCAGGGCCAGGGCCAGTCGCTGTTCGGCGGCGGCTCGCAGCCGAGCCAGGCCGAGGGCTCGGGCGTCGTCTACAACACCAGGGGCGACATCCTCACCGACGAGCACGTCGTGTCCGGGGCGACCTCGGTCAGGGTGACCCTGTCCGACGGCAAGCAGTACCCGGCCAAGGTGCTGGGCACCGATGCCTCCACCGACGTGGGCGTGATCCACGTCAACGCGCCGGCCACCGAGCTTCACCCGATCGCGCTGGCAGACTCCGACACCGCCCAGGTCGGCGACCCGGTGGTGGCGATCGGCAGCCCGTTCAGCCTGCCCGAGACCACCACGTCGGGGATCGTCAGCCAGACCGGCCGCAGCATCCAGGCCCCGAACGGCTACACGATCCCCAACGCCGTCCAGACTGACGCGGCGATCAACCCCGGCAACTCCGGCGGCCCGCTGCTCGACGCCTCTGGGCACGTGCTCGGCCTCAACGACCAGATCGAGACCAACAACTCGACGGCCGGTGGCGAGGGCTCGAGCTCAGGCGTGGGCTTCGCGATCCCGTCCAACGCGGTGAAGCGGATTGCGGACGCGATCATCGCCGGCAGCCCGATCAAGCATCCGTATGTCGGTGTCGCGCTGCGCAACAGCGCCAGCGGCGGCGCCGAGATCCACACGGTGCAGCCCAACTCCCCGGCAACGGCTGCCGGACTGCAGCCCGGTGACGTGGTCACCTCCGTCAACGGCAACGCGATCACCACCACCGATCAGCTGATCGCCCAGCTCGACACATACTCGCCCGGCACCACGATCAAGATGTCGATCAAACGCCAGGGCCAGTCCAAGGACGTCACGGTCAAGCTCGGCGCCCGGCCTGCCCAGGCGCAGAACGGCGGCTGATCCCGGGCCACCGGCGAGCACACCTCGCCGTCTGACTCAGGCGCTCGCGGCCTCCGCCCATCGACGGCGGCGGGCCGCGAGCGTCGTGGCGAGGGCGCCCGCCGCTACCACCGTCATCACCACCGGTACGGCAGCCCCCGTGCCGAAAGCCGAGGCGATCTCGTAGGCGACGGCGCCGAACACCCCCGAGATCGGCAGCGTGATCACCCAGGCGGCGGCGATCGAGCCGGCCACGCCCCACCGCACCGCTGAGACCCGCTTGCCGGCGCCCGCGCCGATCACGCCACCTGAGATCACGTGCGTGCAGGACAGCGGGTAGCCGAGGTGCGAGGAGAACAGGATCACGAAGGCGCCCGCTCCCTGGGCGGCAAAGCCCTGCGCGGAGTCCATCTTCATGATCCGGCTGCCGACCGTGCGGATGATCCGCCAGCCCCCGGCGTAGGTCCCCAGCGAGATCGCCGTCGCCGCGCAGATCACGACCCAGGTGGGGACGTGCACGTGGTGGGCGCTCAGCGAGCCGTGAGCGACGAGCGCCAGCGTGATCACGCCCATCGTCTTCTGCGCGTCGTTGGTTCCATGAGCGAACGCGAGCACCGCGCTGGTCACGATCTGACCCAGGCGAAAGGCGCGCGTCACGGGTCCGGGACGGCGCCGGCCGAACACCCGGTAGATGATCACGATCGCGATTGCGGCGACGAGAAACGCGCTCACCGGAGCGATCAACGCCGGGATCACGACCTTGTCCAGGATCCCGTTCCACTTCACCCCGCCGCCGCCCACGGCGGCCAGCATCGCGCCGATCACGCCGCCGATGAGTGCGTGCGAGGAGCTGCAGGGCAGACCGAACATCCACGTGATCAGGTTCCAGGCGATCGCTCCCAGCAGCCCCGCGAAGGCGATCGTCTCGGTCACCTGACCGGCGTCGACGATCCCGGTGGCGATCGTGGCGGCCACCTTGAGCGAGACGAACGCCCCGGCGAAGTTCAGGATCGAGGCCAGCGCGATCGCCGTGCGGGGGGCAAG
This sequence comes from Solirubrobacteraceae bacterium, assembly GCA_017882405.1. Next base: position 8,330 of record JADGPO010000042.1, read on the forward strand.
CGCCCGGGTGGAGATCGCCGAGGCGACCACGTTGGCCGTGTCGTGAAAGCCGTTCGTGAAGTCGAACGACAGCGCGGCGACCACCACCACCACCAGCAGGAGCTCACTGCGCACGTGGTGAAAGGCTAGGGATCGACGCTGATCGTCGGCGTCGATCTGCGGAGACGTCCACTAAGACGCGGCGCTCGCGGCTGCCCAGGCCAGCGTTCGTTCCATCAGCTCGGTGTGGACCGAGCGGGTGCGTCCGTTCCGACGGGTCCACGAGCCATCGGCGGCGAGCGTCCACGCGTACGTGTCGTCTTGCAGGCAGCGCTCCAGCGTGTCCTCCAGCTCGGCTTGCAGCTCGGGCCGCTCGATCGGAGTGAGCAGCTCGACGCGGGTGTCCAGGTTGCGGGGCATGAGGTCCGCCGAGCCGATGTAGTAGACGTGCTCGTCGCCGCGGTGGAAGGAGTAGACCCGCGAATGCTCAAGGAAGCGCCCGACCACCGAGACGACCTCGATCGTGTCCGACACGCCGGGGATCCCCGGCAAAAGGCAGCAGATGCCGCGCACGTTGAGCTCGATCGGCACGCCCGCCATCGACGCGCGGTACAGCGCCTCGATGATCTTCTGATCGACCAGCGAGTTCATCTTCATCACGATGCGCGCCGGCCCGCCGGCCTCGTGCGCGCGAACCGTCATCTCGATCTGCTCGATCAACGGCTCGCGCAGCCAGGTCGGCGCCACCAACGTCTTGCCATGGTGCTCGGGGTGGCCGTAGCCGGTCAGGGTGTTGAACATGCTGGCCACCTCCTCGCCGATCTCGGGATCGGTGGTGAAGAAGCCGAAGTCCTCGTACAGGCGAGCGGTCTTGGCGTGGAAGTTGCCGGTGCCGATCATCACGTAGTGGCGGACCGACCCGCGCTCACGCCGCACCACGAGGATCGCCTTGGCGTGGGTCTTCAGTCCCGGGATGCCGTGCACCACGTGCGCGCCGGCCTCCTCCAGCGCTCGTGACCAGCGGATGTTCAGGCGCTCGTCGAAGCGCGCCTTGAGCTCCACCAGGCAGACGGCCTGCTTGCCCTTCTCGGCGGCGGCGATCAGCGACGGGACCAGCGCCGAGTCGTCGGAGGTGCGGTACACGGTCATCTTGATCGCCAGCACGTTGGGGTCGTCGACGGCCTGCTTGACGAACCGCTCGACGCTGGTGGTGAACGACTGGTAGGGGTAGTGGACGAGGACGTCGGAGGCGCGCATCATCGCAAACAGATCGGGCTGGGTAACCGGGGTCCAGCCCGGCCAGCGCAGGTCCGGGCGGTCCTTGACCGAGGCGATCTGCATCAGATCGCCGAGGTCGAGCAGTCCCTCGACGTCGTACACCTGGATCTCGTCGACCTCCAGCCACTCGATCAGCCGGGTGCGCAGCGCCGGGTCCATGTAGGAGCCGACCTCCAGGCGCACCACCTCGCCGAAGCGCCGGCGACGCAGCTCGTCCTCCACCGCCTGCAGCAGGTCGTCGGCCTCGTCGGAGACCTCGAAATCGGCGTCGCGGGTGACCCGGAAGAGGTCGTAGCTGAGTATCTTCATCCCGGGGAACAGGGCGTCGAGGTTGGAGGCGATGATGTCCTCGAGCGGGATGAAGGTGTCCTTGGAGATCTCCACGAACCGGGGCAGAACCTCCTTGGGCACCTTGACCCGCGCAAACGCGTCATGGTCGGAGTCCGGGTCGTGCAGGCGCACGATCAGGCTCAGTGAGAGATTGGAGATGTAGGGGAAGGGGCGCCCGGCGCCGACCGCCAGGGGCGTCAGCACGGGGAAGATCTGCTCGCGGAAATGGCTCTCGATCGCCTCTCGCGGCGCGCCGGACTCGTCGCAGGTGACGATCCGGATCCCCTGCTCGGCCAGCTCCGGCATCACGTTCTGCATGAGCTGGCGCGCGTGACGGCGATCCTGCTCGCGCACTCGCTCCTGGATCCCGTGGAGCACCTCGGTGGGCGACAGCCCGTCCGGACCGCGAGCGTCGATCCGGGCATCGACCTGGTCGTGTACCCCGGCGACGCGGATCATGAAGAACTCGTCGAGGTTGGTGACGAAGATCGCCAGGAACTTCAGCCGCTCGATCAGCGGCAGCGACTCGTCCTCGGCGAGTTGCAGCACGCGGTCGTTGAAGTCAAGCCACGACAGCTCGCGGTTGACGTACAGGTCGGGATCGCGCAGATCGGGCCCGCCGCGGGCATTGGTGCCGATCGCCCCGTCGCGCGGCGGCGCCTCGGTGACGGTCTCCGTCTCGTCGGTGGTGTCGGTGTCAGCCTTCACGCGACGCGCTGCCCGGCGATCGCGCTCAGCTCCGTGGGGCGCAGGAGCACCAGCAGCTCGCCCTTGGAGATCCCCGCCAGGCCGCCCTTCTTCATCCGCGCCTGGGCTCCCGTGAGGTCGTGCAGGAGCAGCGAGAACGAGGGGTCGTGGCCGACCAGGAGCACGTCGCCCTGGCCGGCGGTCAGCTCCTTAAGGTCGAACGGCTCGCCGGCCAGGCGGCGGTCGACGATCACCTCGACTCCCAGCGGTGCGCACGCCAGCTGGGCGGTCTGCAGGGCGCGGAGCTTGGGGCTGGAGAAGCAGACGTCCATGTTGGCGCCCACGGTCTGCAGGGCGCGCCCGGCCGCCTCGGCCTGACGGATACCTCGCTCCGTCAACGGGCGCTCGTCGTCGGGGCCGCCGTCCGCCGCCTCGGCGTGGCGCAGGAGCCAGAGCATGCGCACACTCTACGACGCGTTGGCAAACGCTTCATTCGCGGCCCACCATAGGACCGCGGTCCCCCCGCCGGGTGACGGTCCTGTGAAGCCCTCAGTCGATCAGCAGCCGGCGGTGGAACACGCGCTCGAACGCCTCGTCGTCGCCGTAGCGCTCCACGCTCCAACGGGGCAGCGTCAGGTCGCCGCCGGCCTTCAGGTGCAGGTCGACGCCGTCGCCGTTGGTGTGCAGCCTGGCCTCCGATACTGACTGGTCGCGGCCGCGCTCCAGGTGCTCGGCCAGGCGAAGGATCACCGCGCAGCGATCGAGCAGTGCCTCATCGTCGGCGTGGGTGACGGTGGCGAGCTCGCCCAGCTTGGGAACCCCCTTGCGGTGATAGCGGGTGATCTGAGCGATCAGGGCGCGCTCGCGCGGGTCGAATCCCGGCAGCTCGGCTGACTCGATCAGGTAACGCGAGTGCTTGTGGTGATCGTCATAGGAGATCGCCATGCCGACGTCGTGCAGCATCGCGGCCGCCCACAGCAGCTCGCGCTCACCGGGCATCGGCAAGAACAGGCCACAGCTGACCAGCGAGTCGAACATCTGCTCGGAGAGCAGCGCGACGTGTTCGACATGTACGAGGTCTGACTCGTACTGGATCGCCAGGTTGCGCACCGCCGCGGCGCGCACGTCGGCGATCAGGGGGTCTGACTCGGCCAGCAGCGTGCGGGCCAGGAACACGCCCTCGCGCAGGCCGGCCTCGGTCGCCTCGATGCCGGCAAAGCCCCCGGCGGCCACCACCGTCTGCAGCACCACCGCCGAGGCCAGGATGATGTCGCCGCGGCCCGGCTTGATCCCCGGCACCGAGCCGCGCTCGGCGCTGGGCAGCTCCGCCAGCGTCTCCACCAGGCCGTCGAGCGTCGCCGGGGTGATCACATAGCCCTGCACGCCCAGGTCCACGCCGCCGTCGACGTGCTGGGCGGCCGCCGCCAGGTTGCGGACCGCGCCGCCGATCCCGACCAGGCGAGAGCCCGACATAGCGAGCCAGTCGACCTGCTCCAGCGACTCCTCGACGCGAGAGCGCACCCGGGCCAGCTGCTTTCGCTTCGCCGGACCGTCGCCCGCCAGCAGCTCCTCGGTGACCCGCACCGCGCCCAGCGGGAAGGACACCGTCGGACCCGAGCGGCGGTCGCGCACGGCGGTCAGCTGCATGCTGCCGCCGCCGATATCGAGCACCACGCCATCGTCCAGCGTGGTGGTGTTGACCGCCGCCACGTAGCCGAAGAAGGCCTCGGCGCGCGCGTCCAGCACCTCGATCTGCAGTCCGGTCTCCCGCTGGGCCTGATCCAGGAACGCCTGCCCGTTGGCGGCGTCGCGGATCGCGCTGGTGGCGACGACGTGCACGTCGCGTGGCTCGATTCGATTGGCGCGACAGAAGCGCGCGAACACCTGAAGCGTCTCGTGGCCGCGCCGCATCGCCTCGTCGCTCAGCCGACCCGTCGAGGCCAGGCCGGCGCCGATCCGCACGGTCTCATACAGCTCGTCGGTCAGCTTCCACCAGGGTCCCGCGCCGTAGGTGAACACCACCAGGCGCCACGAGTTGGAGCCCAGGTCGACGACCGCCACCTGCTGATTGGTCCCGGGCCGCTGTCCGGAGATGCGCGTGGTGCGCCAGCTCACACCTGGATCATGGGAGCGACCGCGGACGGCTAGCTACAGCGCGAGCCTACGCGCGCGAGGCGGTGGCGCGCTGCGAGGGCGCGGTGCTGACCTCGGCCACGTCGCCCAGGTCGTCGCCCGTCACGTAGCGGATCACCGCGCAGACGAGCAGGATCGTGAGGATCACGGCGCTGGAGGCGCACCACTCGCAGATCGCGTGGATCGAGAACAGCTCGCGGTAGGTCAGATAGCCGCTGAACAGAAAGCCGATCAACGTCAGGCCCAGGGTCGCCAGGCGGCTCTCCTCGCGATCACGCACCACCAGGCTGCCCAGGATCGAGATGTAGCCGATCAGGCCGATCAGCGCCACCGGCACGCCGGCCAGCTTGGACCACTGGGAGGTCTGGACCTTGATGCACGACGCGCCGGCGGTGCAGGCCGGCTTGGTGCCCGAGTAGTGGACGTAGGTCAGATAGATGGCCACGCCCAGGCCGACCACCGTCAGGACGAGCATCCCCCGGCGGAGCTTGAGACTCACGACACCGACTGGATGGCCGACTGCAGCGAGGAGTAGTCGGCCGACCCCACGATTGGCTTGGCCTGGCTCCTGGGGCCGGCCACCAGCAGGGTAGGGGTGCTGGAATAGCCCGCCGCGGAGGCCGACTGCATGTCCTTGTTCACCTGCGTCGACAGCGACGAGGACTGGCGGTCAGAGCTCCACTGGCCGTAGTTGAGGCCCGACACCTGCTTGGCCAGGCCGCCCAGGAAGTTGTCGCTGACGTAGCTCGACGTCTCGTCGCGCTGCTCGTGGTAGAAGAGCTCGATGTAGTTCCAGCCCAGCTTCTGCTGGCCGGCGGCCAGCGCCGCTGTCTGGCTCGGGACGAACATCGAGTCATTGGCCGTCTTCGAGGCCGTCTCGAGTGCGCTGTAGACGAGCTTGACCTTGCCGGAGCGCACCTCGTTGGCGATCAACTGGTTCTCGGCGCCGAGCGCGAACGTCTTGCACACCGGGCACACCAGGTCACCGAACTCGGTCACCGTCACCTTGGCGCTCGGCGAGCCGAGCGTGTTGCCCTGCTGGGGGATCCCCTGCAGCAGCGAGTTGACCGATGCCTGCGCCTTCTTGGCGGCCGGGCTGTTGGGCTTGACCACCGAGGCCGAGCTCGAGCCGCCGCTGGAGACGGCGATCGCCACCGCCACCAGCGCGATCGCCCCGACGACCACGCCGCCGACCATGCGCAGCCGGCGGGTGCGCCGCTCACGCTCGTGGCGAGCGCGCTCCTCGGCGAGCCGCCGCTCTCTGGCGGCTTCCTTTTGTGCTTTGCGAGAGGCCATGCGATGAAAAGAAGTCAACGTCCGGCAATGCCGGGACGCCCCGGAAAATCAGCATAGCGAGGGCTTGCTTAGCCCACCTTTAAGACGAGCGATGGCTTTCGTCAGCGGACCTTCAGGGTGAAGGGCGCGGTGAGGATCCTTCCGCCCTGTTTGAGCTGCAGAAACAGCCGCCACGTGCCCGACACCGGCAGCAGCACGCCGATCGTGATCTTCCCCGGCGCCGTCGTCCGGCCGCTGATCCGCGAGGCGGTCACGCCCGGCAGCGCGCCGCAGTTGGGCGCATCGGGCGCGCACACGTGCGTGTGGAAGTAGTCCAGCGAGCCCTGACGGAAGAAGATCGCGTGAGCCAGCGCTCCGAACCAGGGGGTGAAGTGCACCGGCCGGCCGTCGGGCCCGGTGACGTCGATGTGCACGAACTGCGCCTGGATCGCGTGGATGTTCGGGGACCCGGTCCCACCCGCGCTGGCGTGCATGTCGAAGTGGTAGCCGTCGATCACCTCGCGCGCGTGAAAGGGCGGGAGCCTGGCGGGTCGATAACGGCCGGCCACGCGGACGGTGCGAGACAGCTGGAAGTTCGGCGGTTCGCCCGCGACGTCCGGGTAGGCGTCGACCAGCACGTGGTAGGGGCCGGGTGCCGGGAACGTGACGACCTGGTGCAGCATGCCGTTGGGGGCGATCGGCGGGTGCTCGTGGATGATGTAGGCGAGGTCGTTGCGGACGATGATCAGGTGCACTCCCGTGTGCGGACCCGAGCCCGTCTTGTAGTGCGTCAGCGGCTTGCCGGACGGCATCCGCACGTCGAAGGACATCGTCGTCGGCCGGCCGGGGGCGATCCGGCCGGCGGGGGCGAAGGCGCCCAGTGAGAAGGTGCGCGCCGGCGCCACCTGGGGGACGCTCACGGTCGTCGGTCCGCTGCCCCCGCAGCCGGCCAGCAGCGCTGCCGTGGCCGTCGTGGCCGCCACCAGCGCTCCGACAGGGCGGGTCACCGCAGCGCGGCCCGCAGCGCCGCCCGCAGCTCGCTGGTGCCGAACGCACCCTCCAGACGGGCGACGATCACGCCGCGCCGGTTGATGGCGAACAGCCAGGGCTCGGTGCGCAGGTGAAAGGCCTGCAGCTGAGGGCGCAGGCCCTTGCTGGGATCGTTGTCCACGTAGACCTCCTGGTGGATGAACGCGACCCGCTTGCCGAACTGGCGCTGCTCGGAGACGGCCACGTCGGTCACCGGCCCGCACACCCGCGACGTGCACAGCTGCGGCGTGGAGAACAGCAGCACCACCGGTCGCTTGCCCAGCACCTGGTTAAGCGTGACGGCCGCCATCTGCTCGGGCGGATGGCGGGTGGTGAGCAGCGCGGTGTTGCCCTTGACCGACGCGGCCGTGTCGGTGGCGATCGCCGGGGGTCGCTGGCCGACGTCGGGGATCGGCGAGGAGGCGGCGACGGCCACCTCGCCGGGCGCGCCGATCAACCTGCGCGAGGTCCGGGTGAGCGCCAGCAGCGTGTACGTGCCCGCGTGGGGCAGCGGCAGCGCGGCGGCGTAGATCGCCTTGATCCCGCCGGGGCCGGTGTTCTCCCGGCTGCGGTATTGGGGTGCCACCCCCATCGGGTCGGCGGGTGCCATGAACGGGCCCTGGGCGGGCGCGCCGGGGCTGCGGGCGACGTACAGCGCGGTGGGGGCGTACAGGAAGCTGCCCGCCGTGTCGGTCAGCGCGAAGGCAAAGCGCCGGGTCCCCGGGGTGAAAGTACCGGTGGCGGCCCCGAGCTGCGCGGAGGAGCCGACCAGCCGAGCGAGCTGGCGCAAGTTGCGTCCGTGGGCGGCGGGGAACGCGCCGCGTGACGGGTGCTCGGCGGCGGCCAGCTGCGCAGTGACGGCGGGCGCAGCGCCCGTGGCCGCGTTGCTCGCCGCGCTACTCGTCGTGGCCGGGCTGGATGTTGTGGACGCGCTTTGCGACGACGAGCCGCAGGCAGCGAGCGCGACCGCTGTCAGGATTACTACCACGACCAGACCGGCCCGCGAGCGCCGATCGCGGGCTGAGACACGCCCCGGGCAGGGCAAAGAAAACCGCACGATGCCAGAGCGTACCGCGGTGCGGTCGGGGCCCGCACGGCCGACTAAACCCCCGCTGTTTGCATGTAAAGATCCTGTGACCGGGCCTTGCGCCACGGGATTGCGCCGGGGACGTGCACTACAGTTCCGGCCATGCCGCCCGAGAGCAGCGCAACGCTGCCTCCCGTAGCTGGATCAGCGCAACGAGCACATAGCCGGCTTCGGCTCGCCGTCGTAGACCGCGATCCGGGATTCATGCAGGTGCTGTCCAAGCGATTGGACGCCCTCGGCTGCGAGTACCGGCCGCTGGCGGCGCCGATGGGACCCGACGGACTGGTGGCGATGCGCCTCAACGCGCTGGTCGTCGACCTGGCGATCCTCGGACCCAACGGCTGGGGGTATCTGGAGCAGGTGTGCGCGCGGCTGCCCGGCCTCGCGGTGATCGTCTGCACCGGTCCCTCGTCGGTGGCCCAGCGGGTACGCGGCCTGCGCCTCGGCGCCGACGCCTGGATCACCAAGCCGTGCCACGCCGAGGAGCTGATCTGCGTGATCGAGGCGGCGGTGCGGCGTCACCGGCGCACCGAGATGCCCGCGCTGGAGGCGGCGACCAGCTTCGGCGAGATCACGGTGCGTCCGGACCTCTACCAGGGGTATGTCGACGAGGTGAGCCTGGAGCTGACGGCCCGCGAGTTTGAGATCCTGTACCTGCTCTCCGGCTCGGACCGGGTCCTGCGCCGCGAGGAGATCTACGAGCGGGTCTGGGGCTACGCCATGGCTCATGGCGATCGCTCGGTTGACGTCTTCGTGCGCAAACTTCGCCAGAAGCTGCGGGCCGGCTCTCCGGCGTGGAGCTACATCCACACCCATTTCGGCGTCGGTTACCGGTTCGCGCCCGAGCGCGAGGACGGCTCGGGCCCGGACCTGGAGCTCGTGCCGGACACGCCGGTCGACGGGCTGCATCCGGCTCTCACCGGCTGACCGGCGAGCGCCGAGGCGCTCTGACCCCGGCGCGATGGTCCTGGCTTCACAGGTCGTTCACATCGTCGTCACGACTCGATAACGCGGTCGGCGGCCTGCCTCATCAGCATCTGGCGCGATGCCGCAGGTCGCCAAGCCAGCGCCCGAGATCCTCGAGGTGGGGCCGCTGCAGATCGTCCCCGACGAGCGCCTCGCACGGGCCGAGGGTCGCGCGCTGATGCTGTCGATCCAAGAGCTGCGGCTGTTGACCGAGCTGGCACGGCGCGCTGACCGGATCGTCGCGCGGGAGGAGCTGTTCTCGCTCGTGTGGGGCCGTGAGATGCGAGCCCGTGACCGGTCGGTGGACGTGTACGTGCGCAAGCTGCGGGTCAAGCTCGAGGCGGCCCTGCCGGGGTGGCGCTTCATCCACACCCACTTCGGCTTCGGGTACCGGTTGGCCGCCGAACCCCAACAGCTCTCCAACGGGTCGTTCACAACTCGATAACACCGCTGGGCCTGTAGGCGTCGAGACTCTGCCGGACTCGGAAAGACAAGGAGAAAGAAAAGTGCGTACAAGTCGAATCAGCGCGGCCGCGGTGACGCTGGCCGCAGCGATCGGGATCGCCGCGTGCGGTTCGAGCTCCAGTAGCTCGAGCTCCAGCTCCGGCAACCCGGCTCCCGCATCCGGAGGCTCGAGCTCAAGTGGCGGCGGGGGTTCGGCCACGCTCAACGGCGCGGGATCGACCCTGGCAGCGCCGATCTACCAGCAGTGGGGCTCGACGCTGAAGTCCCAGGGCCTGACCGTCAACTTCAACCCGGTCGGCTCGGGCGCCGGCATCGCCTCGCTGCAGACCGCCACGGTCAACTTCGCCGGCTCGGACCCGGCGCTGAAGCCGACCGACAGGAAGGGAATGAAGGGTCCGGTGCTGCAGTTCCCGGTGGCGTTCGGCGCGATCACCGTGTCCTACAACCTGTCAGGGGTCAAGAGCGGCCTCAAGCTCGACGGGCCGACGATCGCCAACATATTCCAGGGCAAGATCAAGACCTGGAGCGATCCCGCGATCGCTAAGCTCAACCCGGGCATGAAGCTCCCCAGCACGAACATCACCGTCGTGCACCGCTCGGACTCGTCGGGGACGACCAAGGGCTTCACCACGTTCCTCGAGGACTACAGCTCGGCGTGGAAGTCGCAGGTCGGCGCCGACAAGACGGTCAAGTGGCCGCTGGGCACCGGCGCGGCCAAGAACGCCGGGGTCGCCGCGGCGATCAAGCAGACCCCGGGAGCGATCGGCTACGTGGAGCAGGCCTACGCGCTGGAGAACGGCTTCACCTACGCGTCGGTCAAGAACGCGGCCGGCAACTACGAGACCCCGACGATCGCCAACACCTCGGCCGCCGCGGTCGGGATCAAGATCCCGCCGGACCTGGGCATCTCGACGATCAACGCCCCCGGCAAGGATGCCTACGCGATCGTCTCGCAGACGTTCCTGGATGCCTACCAGGACGCGTGCAAGGACGGCAAGGCCAGCGCCTCCCAGGCCAAGGGGCTGAAGAAGTTCCTCAGCTACGCGGTCGGCGCCGGTCAGCAGACGCTCGGCTCGGGCGGCAACAAGCTGCCCTACGCGCCGCTGCCCTCCGGCCTCGCCGCCAAGGGCAACGCGCAGCTGAGCAAGCTGGCCTGCAACGGCTCGCCGATCTCGTAGGCAGGAAGTGGGGGCAAGCGCCACTCCCGTCGCCGGCGGCCGCTCGTCGTTTCAGCGGTCGCCGGCCAGCGGTCTGCCCGATCAGATCCTGAAATGGGGTCTGACCGGGCTGGCGGGGCTGATCCTCGCCCTACTGGCCTACTTCTTCATCAGGCTCATCGGGCAGTCCCAGGACGCGTTCAGCCACTTCGGCGCGAGCTTCGTACTCGGCAACGACTGGGACCCCTCTCGCAACATCTACCACGGCGCTGCGCTGCTGGTCGGAACCCTGATCACCTCGGCGATCGCGCTGCTGATCGGGGTGCCGGTGGCGATCTCGACCGCGATCTTCCTCACCGAGCTGGCCCCGCGCCGGCTCCGCGGCCCGCTCACGATGCTGGTCGACCTGCTGGCGGCGGTGCCCTCGGTGGTATACGGCCTGTGGGGCGTGTACGTGCTGATCCCCAAGCTGCTGCCGGCGGAGAAGTGGTTCGCCAGCACGTTCTCGTTCATCCCGTTCGTGGGCGGCGGGACGCCCACCGGCCCCAACTACTTCATCGCCGGCCTGATCCTGGCGATCATGATCCTCCCGATCGTCTCGGCGATCGCGCGGGAAGTGCTGTCGACCGTGCCCTCTGAGCACAAGGAGGCCGCTCTGGCCCTGGGGGCGACCCGGTGGGAGATGATCCGCATGGCCGTCATCCCGTACGCCCGCCCGGGCATCACCGGCGGGGCGATGCTCGGACTGGGCCGCGCGATCGGGGAGACGATCGCGGTCCTGCTGGTGATCGGCAACGCGCCCGTGATCGGGCACAAGCTCTTCAGCCAGGGCTACTCGCTGGCCGCGGTGATCGCCAACGAGTTCGGCGAGGCCGCGGCCACGCCGATCCACAGCTCGGCACTGTTCGCCGCCGGGCTGGTCCTGTTCGTGCTCACCCTGATCGTCAACATCCTCGCCCGCCGCTTCATCTCGCGCGGGCAGCGGGGGAGTCGCGGCACCGGAGTGGCCCTGGCCGACGCCCCGCAGCAGGTCGGCGCATGAGCACCACGAATCTCGCTCCGATCAGCTCCGCGCGCCGGCGCAAGGACCGGCTGATGCGCGGCCTGCTGATCGCCGGCACCGTGATCGCGCTGATCCCGCTGGTGCTCGTCATCTACTACCTGCTGCTCAAGGGCCTGGGCAGCTGGACCGGGAGCTTCTTCAGCAGTGACCCGACGGGCAGCTTCTTCGGGCCCCCCGGCGGGATCCGCTCGGCGATCTTCGGCACGCTGGAGATCGTCGCCCTGGCCAGCCTGATCGCGATCCCAACGGGAATCGGGGTCGCCCTCTATCTGACCGAGTACGGCAAGACAACGACCTTCGCCCACGTCGTGCGCTACTTCGTCGACGTGATGACGGGCGTGCCGTCGATCGTCTTCGGCCTGTTCATCTACATCGTGCTCGTCCTGTCGGGGGTCGACGGGTCGTTCACGGGATGGAAGGGCTCGGTGGCGATCTCGCTGCTGATGCTGCCGATCGTCGTGCGCTCGGCCGAGGTCGTGTTGCTGCTCGTGCCCGGGGCCCTGCGCGAGGCGGCCCTGGCGCTGGGGGCTCCGCGCTGGCGGGTCGTCACCAAGGTCGTGCTTCCGACCGCGTTGCCCGGCCTGATCACCGGCTCGCTGCTGGCGATCGCTCGCGGGATGGGCGAAACCGCGCCGCTGCTGTTCACCGTGGCGACGGCCACCGGAATCACGGGCAATCTCAGCGCGCAGATGAACACGCTTCCCACCCAGATCTTCCAGGACATCACCTCGCCCCGTAACGCGATTGTTTCCCGCGCGTGGGGTGCAGCCCTTACGCTGGTGGCACTGGTTCTGATCCTCAACCTCGTCGCCCGCGCGATCGCGAGAAGGAGCCGAATAGCATGACTCCCCCAAATACCGACACCCAGGCCGAGACCAAGGGACAGAGCCAGATGTCAAGCGCAGGTGGACCGCCGTCCGATCAGGCGCAGGAAGCCCCCAACCTCGCCGAGCTCGGCGTCAAGGAAGGCGCCGGTCACGGGGTCATCGTCAAGGACCTCCACGCCTATTACGGCTCCCAACATGCGATAAAGGGCGTGAGCCTCGACTTTTCGCCCAACGAGGCCACCGCGATCATCGGGCCGTCGGGATGTGGCAAGTCGACGATGGTGCGCTGCATCAATCGCATGCACGAGGAGATTCCCGGGGCTCGCGCCGAGGGCAGCGTCACGCTCGACGATGTCGACGTCTACGGGCCGGGTGTCGACGTGACCTCGGTGCGGCGGATGATCGGCATGGTGTTCCAGAAGCCCAATCCGTTCCCCACGATGTCGATCTTCGACAACGTCGCCGCCGGCCTGCGGCTGACCGGTACCAAGTCCGACAACCTGCGCGAGCGCGTGCACAAGGCACTGCGTGCCGTGGGCCTGTGGGGCGAGGTCAAGAACCGCCTGACCGAGCCCGGGATCGGCCTCTCGGGCGGCCAGCAGCAGCGGCTCTGCATCGCCCGCACGGTCGCCGTCGAGCCCGAGGTGATCCTGATGGACGAGCCCTGCTCGGCGCTTGACCCGATCGCCACGCTCCGGGTGGAGGAGCTGATCGCCGAGCTCAAGTCCCGGTACACGATCGTGATCGTCACGCACAACATGCAGCAGGCCGCGCGGGTCGCGGACACCACGGTGTTCATGCTCGACGGCGAGGTGGTGGAGCACGCGCCGACCAACGACATCTTCACCAACCCGAAGGACGAGCGTACCGAGCGCTACGTGACCGGGAAGTTCGGCTGATGGTTCACGAGACCCGCCATCAGTTTCGCGAGGACCTCAAGGAGCTCGAGCGTCAGGTGCTGGGCGGTCTGGACCTGGTCGTCTCCCAGCTTGATCGAGCGCAGGAGGCCGTCAGCTATCAGGACGTGGAGCTGGCCGGGATGGTGGTCGCCGACGACGACCGGATCGACGGCCGCTACCTGGAGGTCCATCAGGGCATCCTCTCGCTGCTGGCGCGCCAGTCCCCGGTGGCCGGCGACCTGCGGATCGTGGCCGCGCTTCTGCACGTGATCCGCTGCATTGAGCGGATGGGCGACCAGTGCGTGAACATCGCCAAGCTGGTGCCGCTGTCGGGCTACGAGTCACCCAAGGACAAGGAGATCCTCGACTCGATTGAGCGCATGGGCCAGCTGGCCCGCTCGCAGGTCACCCAGGCCAAGGATGCACTGGGCGAGCGCAACGTCCAGCTCGCCCAGGACCTTGTCCGCCAGGATGCCGAGATCAACCGTCTCAACCGTGAGATCTTCAAGCGGGCAGTGGAGATCGGCGACGACGTGGACATGCGCGAGTGGGGGATGTTCATGATCCTCGTCGCGCGCTGCCTGGAGCGGATCGGCGACAACACCGTTGACATCGCCGAGCAGGTTGTGTTCGTCGTCACCGGACTGTTCCGCGAGATGGCCGACGCCTCCTCGCCGGCCGAGTCCGCCCGCACTCGCTGAGCCGGCACGCCGCCGGGGTGACCCGGGGGCGCCGATTCTTGGCCATGGGGCCAATGCAGGGATTTCGTGCCAAATCTAACTTGTGCGCCTATGAGAGCGCGGCCCCCGCAGATCGTCGCCTTCGGCGGCGGAGGGTTCTCGTTGGAGTGGGGCAACCCGCTGCTCGACGACCACGTGCTGGCGCTGTCGGGCGTGGAGCGCCCAAAGGTGTGCTTCCTGCCCACCGCCAGCGGTGACGCCGACCACTACGTGGTCCGCTTCTACCGGGCGTTCCCGGCCTCGCGCTGCGAGCCGTCGCACATCTCGCTGTTCCGCCGCGAGACCGGCGTCGGCGACCCGCGCGCGCACCTGCTCGACCAGGACGTGATCTACGTCGGCGGGGGCAGCCTGGTGTCCCTGATGGGCACCTGGCGGGCCCACGGGCTCGACCTGGCGCTGTACGAGGCATGGCGGGCGGGAGTGGTGCTGTGCGGCGGGTCGGCGGGCTCGCTGTGCTGGTTCTCGCAGGCGGTCTCCTCGTTTCACGAGGGCCCGGCCCGCTGCTTGGAGGGCCTGGGCTTCCTGCCGTGGTCAAACGCGGTGCACTACGGCGAGGAGCCGGGACGGCGCGCGGCGTACCTCACCGCGGTGGCTGACGGGATGGCGCCCGGCTACGGCGTGGGCGACGCGGCGGCGCTTCACTTCCTCGGCACCGACCTGCACGAGGTGGTCTCCTCCCGTCCCGGCGCCCGCGCGCACTACGTGTTCGTCGACGAGGGCGGCGCCGCCACCGAGCGCGAGCTGGCAGTGCGCTATCTGGGCGAGCCGGCAGTCGTGGCCACCGGCGTGATCGACGGCCAGCCGCTGGCCGCGTGAGAACCCGGCCCCGGCGCCGATGCGCCCAGCGACCGACTGCGCCATCCTGGCTGGCAGTGGTCGACCCGACGGGTGACGATCGACGGCGGATCCTCGCCATGGGTGGCGGCGGCTTCACGATGCAGGAGCGCAGCCCTGCCTTGGATCGCCTGGTGCTCACCCTGACCGGCAAGCCGGTGCCCAGAGTCTGCTTTCTGCCGACCGCCTCCGGGGACGGGCGCGAGCAGACGACGCGCTTCTACGAGCGCTTCTCGCCCTGGCCGTGCGAGCCGAGCATCCTGTCGCTGTTCCATCTCGCGCGGGACCGAACCGACCCCGCGACGCACCTGCTGGCCCAGGACGCGATCTACGTGGGCGGCGGCTCGATGCGCAACATGCTGGCCGTATGGCGCGAGCACGGCCTGGACGAGGCGATGCGCGAGGCGTGGGAGCGAGGGATCGTGCTGGCGGGTCTGAGCGCGGGCGCCATGTGCTGGTTTGCCGGCGGGCTGACGATGAGCGGCGGCGCGCCCCGCCCCGGGCCGGGCCTGCACCTGCTGGAGGGGAGCATGTCGGTCCATTTGGACGGCGAGCCCGAGCGGCTGCCCGCCTACCGCGAGGCGGTGGCCACGGGGGCGCTTGCGCCCGGCTACGCGGTCGATGACTGCGCCGCGCTGCTGTTCGCGGGGACGCGGCTGGACGCCTGCGTGGCCTCCCGTCCGGGCGCCCGGGTGATCCATATCAGCGCCGACGAACGGGGGGCCACGATCGAGCAGCCGCAGAGCGTCAAGCTGCTGGGGGGCGGCGAGTCGCCGCTCTCCGGCGAGGCCGAGGCCGCCGCCGGCGACCCCTACGGGGTCTCGGAGCTGCGGGCGCTGCGGGCGGGCCGCCACCGCTGGGATTGACGTCCACCGCGCACCCGCCGCGCGAGGTCAGCCGGCAGACGACTGGCGCATGCGCAGCACGATCAGCGCGGTAGCCACCACGATCGCCGCCAGGACGAGCCCGACCAGCAGCACGGTACTGCCGCCCCCGCCCGAGTTGGCTCGCCCGCTGCTCCCCATGCTCTTGAGCGTATGGCCGGACGCCGAGGCCAGCTTGGCGACCGCCGTCTGCGCTGCGCGGGCCAGGTCGGTGCTGGTCGTGCCGGCCGGCTTGGGCAGCGCGCTCAGTGCCACTCTCGCCGGCGCTTTGACGCCCTGTACGCCATAGCCGGCCGCCATCACGACCAGCAGCGGCTGCGGGCCCTGAAAGCTGATCTCCTGGTCCAGGAACTTCGCGTACGCCTGGGGTTTGCCGAACAGGCTGGGAACCGTGCCGAGGTCGGTGGGGGCGCCGATCACGGCGACCTTGATCGGAAAGCCGCCGCGCTTGGCGGCGGCGGTCTGCCGGTCGAGCTCTAGCCTGACCGCCCGGGCGACCGGCGGCGAGTAGGGATAGAAGACGCTCTGCCCCAGCAGCGTGTCGCTCGCCGGGTCCCCGTCGGCCGCGGCCACACCGGGGAGCGCCAGCACGGTCGCCGCCAGCAGCAGCGCGATCCAGACGACGGCGCGGCGGGTCACGCTCGACATTATGCTCAGCGCCCGTGCCCTCGCAGAAGTCCAAACGGGCGCGCAAGCGCCACAAGCCGGGCACCGCTCCGCGGGCTGTCCCCTCCAACCGTCGCGACGAGCGCGCGGTGCGCGCCGCCGAGGCCGAGCGCCAGCGCCAGCGGGGGCAGCGCCAGCTCGGCCGCGAGGGCGAGCGGCCCGAGAGTCCGTTCGGCGGTCTGCCGGTCTCCGAGGTGGCGATCCTGGCGGGGATGGTGGGAGCGGTGATCGGGTTTCTCAACGGGGGCGGCGCGGCGCTCGTGGTCGGGCTGATCGTGTGTGCGCTGGGGGTGTGCGAGATCACCGCCCGCGAGCATTTCTCCGGCTACCGCTCGCATACGGCGCTGCTCGCGGGCATTCCGGCGGTGGCGATCGAGGCCGGGTTGGTGGCGCTGTTCGGCGAGCCCAAGCAGCGGGGGCTGGCGCTGGTGGTGGTCGTGCCGGTGTTCTCGATCCTCTTCTGGCTGCTGCGGCGCCGATTCCTGACCGCCCGCCAGGCCCGCGTTGCGCGCAGCGCCCGGGGCGGCGTCCAGCTCAGCTGACCGGCAGGGAGTGGGAGGCGTCGGGCTGGTCCGCCGAGCTCTCGCCGGCTGCCAGGTCGCCGGTGGGGGTTGGCAGCGCCAGCGTGAAGATCGCCCCGCCGTCCGGGGCGTTGGCCACCGACGCCGAGCCGCCGTGCTGCTCGGTCACCTGGCGCACGATCGCCAGTCCCAGGCCGCTGCCCTGGCGACCCCGGGAGTTGGTGCCGCGGAAGAAGCGGTCGAACACGTAGGGCAGGTCCGACTCGGCGACGCCCACGCCGTGGTCGCGGACGCGCACCCCCTCGGGGCCGACGCGCACGTCGACGGTGCCGCCCGGCGGGGAGTGGCGCGCGGCGTTGTCGAGCAGGTTGTTGATGGCGCGGCCCAGGCGCTCGGGCACGCCGTCGACCAGCACCGGCTCAAGCTCGGCGTTGAAGTGGATCCCGGGAGCGTTGCGCCGGGCGCGGGCGAGGCTCTCGGCGGCTACGCGGTCCAGGCGGACGTCCTCGGCGTCGGGCCCCGGCTGATCGCCCCGGGCCAGCTCGATCAGATCGTTGACCAGCGCGCTCAGTTCCTCGGACTGCTCGACCACGTCGGACAGCAGGCGGCGGCGGTCCTCGGGGTCTAGCTCGCCGCCCTCCAGCAGCACCTCGATGTTGGTGCGCAGGCTCGTGACCGGGGTGCGCAGCTCATGCGAGGCGTCGGCGACCAGCTGGCGCTGCGCCCGCACGGACTCGTCCAGCGCGTCCCGGGAGGTCTCCAGGCGGTCCAGCATCGTGTTGAAGCGCGTCGCCAACTGACCGACCTCGTCGTCGGCGTGCACGTGCAGGCGGGAGTGCAGGTCCTCGGTCTCGCCGATGTGGCGGGCGGCCTCGGCGACCTCGCCCAGCGGGCGCAGGACGCGCCGGGAGGCCATTCGCCCCAAGACCGCGGCCAGCGCGATGCCACCGATGAACAGCAGGACCAGGATGAGGCGCAGGTGCGAGAGAACGTTGTCGACGGAGCTCAGCGGGCGGGCAAGCTGGACGGCCACTGTCTGGCCACCGACATTCAGCGGGAAGGTGATCTCCCGCAGGTGGTTGTCGCCGATCTGGAAGTCGGAGAGGTACGCCCGGCCTTGCCCGTCGGCGATCTGCCGGGTGCGCTGGCCGACCGGGAGCGCGAAGTTCGGGGTGTGCGCCGGAGGTTGGCCAGCGGCGTAGAGCTGCACGTACGGGGCCGGTCCTCCGGCGCTGGCCGGAATGCCCGGAACCTGCGAGTGAAGGCTGTTCAGCCCGTAGTTCTCCACCGCCTGCGCCTGAGCGCGCAGTGAGTTGTCGACCTGTCCGCGCAACTGGCTGCGCACGACCGCATAACACGCGACGAGCGCCAGCAGGACCGCGATGGCCACCGACGCGGCGGCGATGATCGTGAGGCGCTTGCGCAGCGACACGAGGAATCAATCTCTCAGGACGTAGCCGACGCCGCGCACCGTGTGCAGCAGGCGCGGCTCGCCACCGGCCTCGGTCTTTCGTCTCAGGTAGCCCATGTACACGCCCAGGGCATTGGAGGTAGGCCCGAAGTCGTATCCCCAAACGTTCTCGAAGATCGTGGAGCGGGTCAGCACCTGGCGCGGGTGGCGCAGGAACAGCTCCAGCAGCAAGAACTCGGTGCGCGAGAGCTCGACCAGCCGATCTCCGCGGCGCACCTCGTGCGCTAACGGGTCGAGCACCAGGTCGCCGTAGCGCAGTATCTCGCCCTCGCCGACCCCGTCGCCGGCTCGCCGCAGCAGCGCCCGCAGCCGAGCCTGCAGCTCGCGCAGCGCGAACGGCTTGACCAGATAGTCGTCGGCGCCGACGTCCAGGCCCTCGACCCGGTCGTCGATCGCGTCGCGCGCGGTCAGCATCAGCACGGGCGTGCGGTCGCCGGCCTTGCGCAGCCGCCGGCACACCTCGAGGCCGTCGAGCCTGGGCATTAGGATGTCCAGGATGACGGCGTCGGCGGGAGCGGAGGCCAGCGCGTCGAGCGCCTCCTCGCCGTCGGCGGCGAGGCTGACCTCGTGGTTCTCCAGTCGCAGGGCACGCTCCAGCGCCCGCCGCACGGCAGGCTCGTCGTCGACCACGAGTACGCGCGCCATGTCGATCATGATCGCGCTTCGGGGTAAACGTTGCTGAAGAGAGGCTCATGCCCTGGAATCTGAGCGAGCGGCTGTTCGCCGTCTACTACCCGCTGCTGGCTGCCAAATCCGAGCGCGCCGGCCAGGCCGCCACGCGGGACGAGCTGCTGGCCGGGGCCCGGGGACGGGTCCTCGAGGTGGGCGCCGGCCACGGCCTGAACCTGGCTCACTATCCGGACGGGCTCGACGAGCTGGTGCTCACCGATCCGAGCCCGTGGATGCTGAAGCGAGCGCCCTCGGGTGTCGAGGTCCGGTCCGCGGGGCTGCCGTCGTTGCCGTTCCGCGACGAGAGGTTCGACACGGTGGTGTGCACCTACGTGCTCTGCTCGGTCGACGACCCGGCGGCGGCCCTGGCCGAGATCTGGCGCGTGCTGGCCCCGGGCGGCTCGCTGCTGTTCCTGGAGCACGTGCGCGCGGGGGAGGGGACGGCGCTGGGCCGCCTGCAGGACCTGATCGAGGCGCCCCACCGGCTCGCCGCCGCCGGTTGCCACCCCAATCACCGCACCGCCGAGCTGCTGGCCGCCTCCCCGCTGGAGGTGGTGTCGCTGCACCACGGCCGTCAGCCGGCCGCGCTGCCCACCGTGCGCCCGACGATCATGGGCACCGCCCGGCGACCCTAAGCCAGCTCGAGCAGCAACGGCGCGTGATCGGAGGGCTTCTTGCCCTTGCGGTAGTCGCGGTCGATGCCGCACGCGCGCAGCCGCGGCGCCAGATGCTCTGACACCAGGGCCAGGTCGATCCGCAGGCCCAGCCCCTTGTGGAAGTTGCCGGCGCGGTAGTCCCACCACGTGTACTGGACCTCGTCGGGGTGCAGCGCGCGATAGGCGTCGACCATCCCGTCGGCGAGGATCCGCTCCAGATGCTCACGCTCGGGGGCGCTCACGTGGGTGCCCCCCACAAATGCGCTCGGGTCGTAGACGTCGAGGTCCGCCGGAGCGATGTTCATGTCGCCGCCGACGATCAGGTCGGCGCCGGACAGCTGCTCGATCCGCGCCCCCATCGCCTCCAGGAAGCCGAGCTTGCGCGGATACTCGGGGCTGTCCAGCGTGCGCCCGTTGGGCACGTACACGCTGGCGAAGCGGATCCCGTCGACGGTGGCCTCACACCAGCGCGCCTCGCCCGCCACCAGATCGCCCGGCAGGCCGATCTGCGGGTCCCCCAAGGTCAGGCCCGAGCGCGCCAGCACGGCCACGCCCGCCCACTGGCCACCGGAGTTGTGCACGGCCGCGTAGCCGGCGTCGGCCAGCTCTTCGGTGGGGAAGGTGCCGGGCGCCGTCTTGGTCTCCTGCAGGCAGGCGACGTCCGGCCGATGCTCGGCCAGCAGCTGCAGCACGCGGGGCAGCCGCGCGCGCAGCGAGTTGACATTCCAGGTGACGATCCGCATCGGCATCCCAGCCTAGTCTTCGGAACTCGGACCCACGATGCCCACCGACAAGCTCAAGCACTACCGCGCCAAGCGCGACTTCCAGGCCACTCCGGAGCCCGGTGGGGACGGCGGGGCCGGCGACGGCGCCACGAGCCGGTTCGTCGTCCAGGAGCACCACGCCACGCGACTGCACTGGGACCTGCGGCTCGAGCACGAGGGGGCGCTGGCCTCATGGGCGATCCCCAACGGGATCCCGACCGACCCCGCCGACAACCGCCTGGCGGTCCACACCGAGGACCACCCGCTGGAGTACCTGGACTTCTCCGGGAGCATCCCGAAGGGCGAGTACGGCGCGGGCACCATGCGGATCTGGGATCGCGGGACATTCGAGACCCATCTGTGGGACGACAAGAAGGTGGAGGTGACGTTCAAGGGCGAGCGTCTCAGCGGCCGCTACGGGCTGTTCCCGATCGGCCGCAAGGGCGATGCGGACGCGGAGAAGGACTGGATGATCCACCGCATGGAACCGCCCGCCGACCCGGGGCGGGAGCCGATGCCCGAGCGCCTGACGCCGATGCTCGCCGGCGCCGGAGAGCTGCCGCGCGACGAGTCGCGGTGGTCGTTCGAGGTCAAATGGGACGGGGTGCGCGCGATCGCCTATGCCAAGCCCGGGAGGCTCCGGCTGGAGAGCCGCAACCTCAACGAGATAACCGAGGCGTATCCGGAGGTGCGGGGAATCCTGCGCGACCTCGGGATGCGCGACGTCGTGCTGGACGGCGAGATCGTGGCCTTCGATCAGTCCCACCCACCCCGGCCGAGCTTCGAGCGCCTGCAGCGGCGGATGCACGTCACCTCGCCGACTTCGATCCGCCGGCTGTCGAAGTCGATGCCGGTCGTGTACGCGATCTTCGACCTGCTGTACCTCGACGGGCATTCGCTGACGGGGCTGCCCTACGAGGAGCGTCGCGCGCGGCTGGAGGAGCTGGGGCTGAGCGGACCGGCGTGGCGGGTCCCGGCCGCCTATCGGAGTCCCGCCCACCGCGGCAAGGCGCTGCTGGACGCCACCGAGGCGCAGGGACTGGAAGGGATCGTGGCCAAGCGACTGGACTCGCGTTATGAGCCGGGACGGCGCACCGGGGCGTGGGTGAAGATCAAGCACACCCGTCGCCAGGAGCTGGTGATCGCCGGCTGGCTGCCGGGGGAGGGGCGGCGCACCGATCGCATCGGCGCGCTGCTGATGGGCTACCAAGAGGACGGTGAGCTGCGCTATGCGGGGCGCGTGGGCACCGGCTTCACCGAGCGCATGCTGGACGATCTTCGGGAGCGGTTGGCGCCTCTGCGCCGCGACAGCTCCCCGTTCACAACGGCGCCCAAGCTCCCCCGCAACGCCGTGTTCGCGGAGCCCGAGCTGGTGGCCGAGATCGAGTTTCGCGAGTGGACCGGCGAGGGGGTGATGCGCGCGCCCTCGTTCAAGGGCCTGCGCGACGACAAGTCGGCGGCGGCCGTGGTGCGCGAGGATCCGCCAACCGCGGACGATGCCGAGGGACCGGAGGCGCCCGTGACCCCGGAGGCGCCCGTGACCCCGGAGGCGCTGTTCGACGACGTCGAGCGCCTGCCCGACGGCTCGCTCGCCGTTCACGTCGATGGCCGGGCGCTGAAGATCACCAACTGGGACAAGGTGCTGTTCCCGAACACCGGATTCACCAAGGGCGATCTGATCGCCTACTACGCGCGGATCGCCCCCGCCGTGCTCCCGCATCTGCGCGACCGGCCGCTGACGCTCAAGCGCTATCCCAACGGCGTCGAGGCACCGTACTTCTACGAGAAGCAGTCGCCCTCGCACCGCCCCGAATGGGTACAGACGGTGCGCGTCGGCGGGGTCGACTACACGCTCGCCCAGGACCGTCCAACGCTGGTCTGGCTGGCCAACCTGGCCGACATCGAACTGCACACCTCCCTGTCGCCGGCCTCGGACCCCAACCGCCCGACGATGCTGGTCTTCGACCTCGATCCGGGGCCGCCGGCGGGGATCGTCGAGTGCTGCCAGGTGGCGCTGGTGCTGCGCGGGATGTTCGCGGCGCTGGGCCTGGAGAGCGTCGTCAAGACGTCGGGCTCCAAGGGGATGCAGATGTACGTCCCGCTCAACATGGAGATCACCTACGCGCAGACCAAGCCGTTCGCCCGCCAGGTGGCCGAGCTGCTGGAGCAGCGCCTCCCCGAGCTGGTGGTCTCGCGCATGACCAAGCGCCTGCGCGGCGGCAAGGTGCTCGTCGACTGGAGCCAGAACGACGACCACAAGACGACCGTCACCGTCTACTCCGTGCGCGCGCGCGAGAGACCGACCGTTTCGACTCCCGTCAGCTGGTCGGAGGTGCAGGCCTGCCGCGACGCCGGAGACCCGGGAATGCTCAGTTTCGAGACCGCTGAGGTGCTGGAGCGCGTGGCCCGCGACGGCGATCTGTTCGCGATGCTGGTGTCGACCAGGCAGAAGCTCCCGGGCAGCTGACGCGCACCCGTTGGGTCACTAGGATGATGCCGCCATGGATCAGATCCGAATGCGCAATCGACTCCTGGTGGCCACCGGCATGTGGAAGGAGGCGACGGGCGAGCCGCTCCCCCGAATCGAGCCGGGCGATCCCGCCGCCCAGATCCAGAGCTTCGAGCTGAAGCTGGTCGACCGCCTGTGGGAGCTCGCCACCCCGGAGAACGCACGCGAGATCGCCGATCGCACCTGGGACCTGGTGCACGATCGTCCCGACAACGACCCGGTCAAGCTGCGCGTGGTCGAGTGCCACGAAGCGCTGGCGCGGATGACCCGCCTGGGCGACTGACTACGCGATCGGCGGCTGTCTGGCGTCCTCGCCGACCGGAGCCGGGGCCACGACCGCAGGCGCCTCCTCGAGCTGCGCGGCGCGGTTGACGGGCAGCCCCGCCGCCGCGTAGGCGTCCATCTGATCGAGCGTCTCGTGGGCGAGCAGCTCGGTGACCAGCGCGTCGAGCTTGGAGCGGTGGCTGGAGAGCTCCTTGGTTGCCTCCTGGTGGGCGCTCTCGACGATCCGGCGTACCTCCTCGTCGATCAGGCGCTGGGTCTGCTCCGAGGTCTCTGAGACCCCGGGCAGGAGCGGACTGCTGCCGTCGGAGGGCAGCACGGCGATCGGCCCGATCGCCGGGCTCATGCCCCAACGCCCCACCATGCCGCGCGCGATCCGCGTCAGCTGCTGGATGTCGGATTCGGCGCCCGTAGTGAGATCGCCGAACACCACCTCCTCGGCGACCCGGCCGCCCAGCGCGACCTTGATCTGGGCGAGCAGGTGGCGCTCGTCGAAGTTGAAACGGTCGGCATCGGGTGCCGAGAAGGTCACGCCCAGGGCCTGGCCGCGGGGGATGATCGAGACCTTGCGCACCGGGTCGGCTCCGGGGGTGAGCATGCCCATGATCGCGTGTCCGGCCTCGTGAGTGGCGGTGCGCCGGCGGTCCTCCTCGGAGATCATCACCTTGCGCTCGGCGCCGAGCACGATCCGCTCCAGCGCGTCTGAGACGTCCAGGCGCTGGACCTCCGAATGGCCGCGGCGGGCGGCCAGCAGCGCCGCCTCGTTGGCCACATTGGCGAGGTCCGCGCCCACCATCCCGGGAGTGGAGGCGGCGATCGAGCCCAGGTCGACGTCGGGGGCCAGGGGGACCGAGCGGGTGTGTACGCGCAGGATCGCCTCACGCCCGGCACGGTCCGGGGGCGACACCACCACGCGGCGATCGAAGCGCCCCGGGCGCAGCAACGCCTGGTCGAGCACCTCCGGGCGGTTGGTGGCGCCGAGCACGATCACGCTCTCCCGCGGGGAGAAGCCGTCCATCTCGGTGAGGATCTGGTTGAGCGTCTGCTCGCGCTCGTCGTGGCCGCCCGACAGGTTGGGGCCGCCGGACGCGCGGGAGCGGCCGATCGCGTCGAGCTCGTCGATGAAGATGATCGCCGGGGCCGCCTCCTTGGCCTGGTGAAACAGGTCGCGTACCCGCGAGGCGCCGACGCCCACGATCATCTCGACGAACTCCGAGGCCGACATCTGGAAGAACGGCACCCCGGCCTCGCCGGCGACCGCCCGCGCCAGCAGGGTCTTGCCGGTCCCCGGCTGACCGGACAGCAGCGCGCCGCGGGGGATCCGGGCGCCCAGCTTGAGGTACTTGTCCGGGTTCTTGAGGAAGTCGACGATCTCGGTCAATTCCTCCTTGGCCTCGTCGATCCCCGCCACGTCGTCGAATGTCACGTGCTGGTCTTCGGCCTCCACGCGCCGCGCTCGCGAACGCCCGAACGACATCAGCCCGCCGGCGCCCCCTCCGGCGGCCGCGGCTCGGCGCATGAAGAACACGATCAGCAGGATGAACAGCAGCGTGGGGCCGAAGCCGAGGATCACGCTGGCGAAGAGCGACGGGCCGGTGTTCGGGTTCGTCGCGTCGATGGTGACGTGCTTGGACTCCAGTGTCGCAGAGAGCTGCTGGTTGTTGGCAAACGACGGCACCTGGGTCGCGAAGCTCGTCGCCGGCGTGACCGACTTGTCGTTGGCCGGGTAGCGGACGGCAGACTTGAACGTGCCCTGGATGCTGTCGCCCTTGGAGGAAATCTGTTTGACGTTGCCCGCCTGGACCTGGCTGAGGAAAGTGGGGCTGTAGGGAATGCGCACCGGCGCGTTGGGCGACAGCGCGCTCGAGGAGATCCACAGGTTCAGCGCCAGCAGGCAGACGACCGCGGCCGCCGCCACCCACCAGCGTGAGCGCGGCGGAGTGGGCGGGCGCGCCGGCTGAGGAGTCCCGCGACCATCCGGTGCCGGGGTCACCCGCCACCCCTGCTGACCGGGAGCCGGGGGCTTGGCGCGGCCCGGTGGGGGAGCCGAGCGGCGTGAAGGTTGATCAGCCATCACCTGGGATTGTGGCAAGCCGCGGTGAAGTACCGGCTAAATCAGACGGTTTCCAGCAACGAACGGAACATCTCGGCCCCGTGGACGCCCGCTCCGAGGAGCATCGCCTGATCCGACAGCCAGCGATCGGAGGTGACCACGCGCACCAGCGCAGGGTGCGGTTCGCGCTTCAACCGCCGGATGATCTCGTCGTCGGCCGCGTCGCGGCGGGGGCGCGGGGCATGGGCGACCTCGATCACGGTGGAGCGGATCGGCGGCCGCGGCGGACGCTCGAACACCACGACCACGTCCTCTCCCTCCACCGCCGCCCAGCGCTCGATCAGGTCGACGAGGTGCAGCATCGCGGCGTCGCGGTCCCGCCACCAGCCGTCCGGCCGGGTGCCGATCACGTTCATCCCGTCGACGTACCAGCGCATCAGAGCGCCGAGAGGGCGATGGCCGGCATCACGCGTCTCCGGACGGGGGGCGGCGGTCGCGCTTGCGCTCGGCCTGGCGGCGCTTGCCGGCCAGGCGGCGGTCGACCGAGCCCTTGGTCGGCCGCGTCGCCCGCCGGGGACGTGGCACCGCCAGCGCGCTGGACAGACGGCGCGCCAGCCGCTGCAGCGCCAGCTCGCGGTTGCGCGCCTGGCTGCGCTCGTCCTGGGCGACTGCCGTCACGCGCGGGCCCGCGCGCGCGATGATCCGGCGCTTCTGCTCCTCGCTGAGAGCCTCCGAGGCGGCCACGTCGAACGTCGCTTCCACACGCGTGGCGGTGGTGTTGGCGTGCTGGCCGCCCGGTCCCGAGGACCGCGTCGCGCGCAGCGTGATCTCGCGCAGAGGGATCGCGGTGTCTCCCCGCACCGGCATCGGATCGTCCATGCATCAGATGATGACCTGTGTCCGGATCGTGAAGCTTGGCCGGCTTCCCGCCCGCCCGGGGAAGAACGATGCCCGCCACCGTGCTAACTTGCCGCCCGATAAGGCCGCGCGTGATCTTCGTGCGGCGACACGCAGGTGCAGATCTCGGGTGGCAAGACCTCCGGGTAGCAGCACTGAAATCCCCGGAGGGGAAAGCCTGATGGCAACCGGAACAGTCAAGTGGTTCAGCGACGAGAAGGGGTTCGGCTTCATCACGCCCGATGAGGGCAGCCGTGACCTGTTCGTTCACCACTCGAGCATCCAGGCAGACGGATATCGGTCACTCGCGGAGGGCGCCAAGGTGTCCTACGAGGAGGAGGCCGGGCCCAAGGGCCCCAAGGCCGTCAACGTCCAGAAGCTCTAGACGCGCTCGCGGCCGGGTGAGCCGAGCTGTCGCTGCTGGCCGGGGTCCGGCCGGTGCTGATCCCCTCACGGCGCGACGCGGTGCGGGAGCAGCGGGGCATCTGGATCGACCTGCTGCACGGGGATTACGAGGGTGGGCAGCGCACGATCGTGCGCATCGGCGTCTCGCCGTGGCCCGACACCGAGGGCGAGCGGGCCTACGTGCTGCGCTACTGGAACGTGGACCGCCAGGATCCGCGCTAGCCGCCCGAGTCCTCTGACTCCTCGGCGGATTCCTCGGACTCCTCGCTCTCAGGCGGCGGGGCTCCGGGAACGCCCGGGTCGTTGCGCTTGCGCTGCCAGTCGTCGCGGACGTCGGAGATCTCCTCGCCCAACTCGTTGCTGCGCTGCTCCAGCCGGTCGGACTCGTTCTTGAGCTGATCGGCGAGCTTTTCGTAGTCCTCGTGCTCGGTCACGTCCACAGGATCACCGTTCTGCGCGCCGGTCAAACCGGCAGCGTCCGGCCGAGGGTTAGTATGGGAACCCTGAGAAACGCGAGTGTGGACGGAGTCGACGGGCAGATGAGCAAGGCAGTCGAGGAGCTGGAGCGGGTGATCATCCGCTTCGCCGGCGACTCAGGCGACGGAATGCAGCTGGCCGGTAGCCGCTTCACCGACGCCACCGCGGTGGTCGGCAATGACCTCGCGACCCTGCCGAACTTCCCGGCGGAGATCCGCGCCCCCGCCGGCACGCTGGCGGGCGTGTCGGCCTTCCAGATCCACTTCGCCTCGCGCGACATCCTCACCCCGGGCGACCATCCCAACGTCCTGGTGGCGATGAACCCGGCGGCGCTGAAGGCCAACATGGCCGAGCTGCGGCGCGGGGCGACGATCATCCTCAACGACGACGCGTTCACCAAGCGCAATCTGGAGAAGGCCGGCTACGGGGCGGAGAACCCGCTGGAGGACGGCTCGCTGGAGGCCTACCGGGTGCATCGCATCCCGATGAGCACGCTGACCTCGCGCGCCGTGGAGGCGATCGAGGGTGTCTCCACGCGCGACGCCGGCCGGGCCAAGAACCTGTTCGCGCTGGGGGTCATCTCGTGGCTCTACGGCCGCCCCACCGATGTGACCAAGCGCTGGATCGAGCGCAAGTTCGCGCGCGACCCGGCCGTTGCGCAGGCCAACCTGGCGGCCTTCAACGCCGGCTGGTCGTTCGGGGAGACCACTGAGCTGCTGGACGTGCAGTACCGCGTCAACCCGGCGACCGACGTGCCGCCGGGCACCTATCGCAACGTCAACGGCACGACCGCGCTGTCGCTGGGGCTGATCGCCGCCAGCGTGCGCAGCGGACTGCCGCTGGTGCTGGCCAGCTATCCGATCACCCCTGCCTCCGAGCTGCTGCACGAGCTCTCGCGCCACGCCCAGATCGGCGTCTCCACGATCCAGGCCGAGGACGAGATCGCCGCTGCCGGAATGGCGCTCGGGGCGTCGTTCGGCGGCAAGCTCGGCGTGACGGCGACCAGCGGCCCTGGGATGGACCTAAAGGCCGAGATGGTCGGCCTGGCGGTGATGCTGGAGCTGCCGCTGGTGGTGATCGACGTCCAGCGCGCGGGCCCCTCGACCGGGATGCCGACCAAGACCGAGCAGTCGGACCTGCTGATGGCCCTGCACGGCCGCCACGGCGAAAGCCCGCTGCCGGTGATCGCGCCCAGCACCGCCGGGGGTTGCTTCGAGGCGGCGTTCGAGGCCGCGCGGATCGCGATTCGCTACCGCACGCCGGTGATCCTGCTCTCCGATACGTTCCTGGCCTCCTCCTCGGAGCCGTGGATGGTTCCCGACGCGGCCGCGCTGCCGGAGATCGATCCCGCGTTCGCCCAGCCCCCGCCCAACGGCGAGCCTTTTGAGCCCTACGGCCGCGACCAGAAGCTCGCCCGGCCGTGGGCGATCCCGGGAACGCCCGGGCTGGCGCATCGGATCGGCGGGCTGGAGAAGGCCCACGGCAGCGGCAACATCTCCTATGACGGCTCCAACCACGAGCGCATGACCGAGCTGCGCGCCGCCAAGGTGGCCGCGATCGCCGACGATGTGCCGCCGCTGGTCGTCGACATCGACCCGGATCCCGCCCACCCGACCAACCTGCTGGTGCTGGGCTGGGGCTCGACCGAGGGATCGATCCGGGCCGGAGTTAGAAACGCTCGTGCGGCCGGCCACAAGGTCGCGTCGGCGCAGCTGCGCCACCTGAACCCGCTGCCGTCCAACACCGGCGATGTGCTGCGGTCCTTCGAGCGCGTGCTCGTCCCAGAGCTGAACTGCGGCCAGCTGGCCTCGATTCTGCGCGCTCGTTTCCTGGTCGACGTCGAGTCGCACACCAAGGTGCAGGGCCAGCCGCTGTTCGCCAGTGAGATCCTTAAGCAGATCGCGGAGCGTCAATGAGTGCCACGCTGAGCAAGGCCGACTTCCAGTCAGACCAGGAGACGCGCTGGTGTCCCGGGTGCGGCGACTACGCCGTACTGGCGGCCGTCCAGCAGTTCATGCCGGAGCTGGGGATCCCGCCGGAGCGGATCGTGTTCATCACCGGAATCGGCTGCGCCGGGCGCTTCGCCTATTACATGGACACCTACGGCATGCACGGCATCCACGGCCGGGCGCCGGCCCTGGCGACCGGGTTGGCCACGGCGCGCGAGGACCTGTCGATCTGGGTGGTCACGGGCGACGGCGACTCGCTGTCGATCGGCGGCAATCACCTGATCCACGCCCTGCGCCGCAACGTGCCGGTGAAGATCCTGCTGTTCAACAACCAGATCTACGGCCTGACCAAGGGCCAGGCGTCGCCGACCTCCGAGCTGGGGAAGATCACCAAGTCCACGCCGTTCGGCGTGGCCGACCATCCCTTCAACCCGATCGCGCTGGCCTTGGGCGCCGAAGCCTCGTTCGTGGCCCGCACGATCGATCGTGACCGCCACCATCTGACCGAGGTGCTGCGCGCCGCGGCGACCCACGAGGGAGCGGCGCTGGTCGAGATCTACCAGAACTGCCCGGTGTTCAACGACGGCGCCTTCAGCGCCCTCACCGACAAGGACGTCAAGGACACCAATCAGATTTGCCTGCAGGCCGGCCAGCCGATCCGGTTCGGCGCCGAGAATGAGCGCGGCGTGGTCCGTGGCCCCGACGGCTGCCTGCAGATCGTCGACGTGGAATCGGATCCCACCCACTCAGCGCTGCTCGTCCACGATCCGGCGCGCCCCGATCCGGGCACGGCGTTCTCGCTGGCCAAGCTGGCGGATGCGCCCACAGGGCCCACGCCGATCGGCATCTTCCGGGACGTCGACCGGCCGGTCTACCGTCAGCGTGGCGCGGCCGAGACGGCCACGGAGGAGCAGCTGTCAGATCTGCTTCTGTCCGGCGACAGCTGGACGGTCGCGTAGCCGGAGCACGGCACTAGCCTCGAAAGCGTGACGCCTGCGCCCAAGCTCGAGCTGCTGTGGTGGGAGGGATGTCCCTCGGCCGACCGCGCTCGCGACGAGCTGCGCGCCGTCGCCGACGAGCTGGGGCTGCAGGACGTCGACGTGAGGATGGTCGAGGTACGGACCGAGGAGCAGGCGGCCGAGGCCGGCTTCGTGGGGTCGCCGACGATCCACATCGACGGGCGCGACCCCCTCCCCGCGGCCGGTGAGCCGACCGGGCTCACGTGTCGCGTCTACCGCCGCCGCGACGGACGCATCTCGCCGACCCCTGACCCCGATGATCTGCGAGCCGCGCTGCGCGCTCGCCTGGAGGTCCACCGATGACCGTTCCGATTGGCGCCGCGGCGCCAGATTTCTCGCTGACCGACACGGCGGGCGAGAGCTGGTCGCTGAACGGGGCGCCGGCCACCGTGCTGGTCTTCACCTGCAACCACTGCCCCTACGCGCTCGCCTGGCACGATCGGATCGCCGACGTCGCGATGGATTACGAAGAGCAGGGCGTAGTCACCATGGCGATCAACTCCAACGACGCCGGCCGGTATCCGCGCGATTCCTACGCCGCGATGCAACAACGCGTGGCTGGGGACGGGGGATGGCCGATGCCCTACCTGCACGACGCCTCCCAGGAGGTCGCCCGCGCCTACGGTGCCCAGACGACGCCCGACGTGTTCGTGCTCGACGGCGACGGGGCGCTGCGCTACCGCGGGGCCCCGGACAGCGACTACGACGACCCCAGCCAGCGCGCGGCCTGGCTGCGTGACGCGCTGGACGCGATCCTCACCGGCCGGACTCCGCAGCGAGCCGAGACAGGGCCCGTCGGCTGCTCGATCAAGTGGAGGCCCTGACGGTGCAGGACGCCGACGCGCGTTGGACGCGCGTGTGACACCGGTGGGCGATCAGGGGTCGGCGACGAGCCCGTCGGTGGGCTCGATCGGCAGCCCGGCGGCGTGCCACTCCAGCAGTCCGCCGGTCATGTTGTGGGCGTCGAAGCCCGCCTGGGCGAAGGCCTCGGTGGCCATCGCCGAGCGTCCGCCGCTGCGGCAGTAGAACACGACCGGCCGCGCGCGGTCGATCGACTCGGCCTCCGCTGAGAGCTTGTCGAGCTCGATCAGCCGGCCCCCGGCGATCCCGCCGGCCTCGTGCTCGTGACGCTGACGGACGTCGATCAGCTGCACGCGTTCGTCGGCCAGCAGCTCGGCAACTTCCCGCGGGGTGTAGTCGGAGGGCACGGTCCCGAGATAGTACGACCTCTAGCGCTCGCGCCAATGTTGCATTTTCCTTCCCAGCGGGTACCCACTGACAGAGATCTTGCTGTTGGTGTACTGTGCCGTGCCGATAATCACCCAAAGCCGAATCGCCTAGGCGTCCAGAACCGAGGCGATCGGGGAACCCGATTGGGACCACGGTCCCAGGGGGCGAATCGCCGGAGTACCGGCGTAGCGCAACTCTTTCAGCGCGAGCCCGTCAGCTAACCCCGAAGGCACGCGAAAGAGAAGGGTTAGCCGTGTTCCGAGTTCGTCGTGGTGCTGCTCCGCTCTTGGCGGGACTGGTCACCCTCATTGCCAGCCTGGCAGCGGTCGTACCCGCACTCGCCCGCAGCGCGCGGGCGGGCGATCCCGACACCGCCCATCGCGCCGACTCCAAGCGGGTCACCGTGACCGTCGACCGCGGCACCCACCAGGTGCACGTGCACGGCCTCCCCAACGCGGCAATGCAGGCGGCCAGCGCCACCGGCGGCGGCGGACTGGGCTCGGGCTCCTCGACCAAGAGCAAGACGCACACGACGCGCTCCACCAAACACGCGACCGCCAAGGCCGCGGATCCGACCGCCACCAGCAACGAACCCGTCATGGCCCCGGTCGTGCAGGACGGCGGGTCCCAGCACCTCGGCGAGCGCCCGCTCAAGCAGGGGATGCGAGGCCACGACGTCCGCGTGCTCCAGGGCTATTTGACCGTGGCCGGCTTCCCCACCAGCATCGACGGTGACTTCGGGCCGGGCACCAAGGCCAACGCGATCAAGTTCGAGTCGGCGCACCAGCTGACTACCAACGGCATCGTGACCTACGACCAGACGCGGGTGCTGCGCCAGGTGGTGTCCACCGCGCTGGTCGGCGGCTCCGTCAGCAAGGCGACGATCAACTCCGACGGGACCGCCACCGCTCCTCCGGGCGCCCCTCCGGCCGTCCAGGCGATGATCGCCGCCGCCAACAAGATCATCGACACGCCCTACATCTACGCCGGCGGCCACGGGCGCTGGAACGACAACGGCTATGACTGCTCGGGCGCGGTCAGCTTCGCGCTGCACGGCGCGGGGATGCTGTCCTCCCCCGAGGACTCGACCGAGCTGGAGTCCTATGGCGCCCCCGGCCCCGGCAAGTGGGTCACGATCTACGCCAACGCCGGTCACACGTGGATCGTGATCGCCGGGATCGCGTTCGACACCGCGCACTTCGGGCCCACCACGCCCGGCGGCACGGGTCCCCGGTGGCTCTCGGACCCCACCGGCAACCTGGCTGACGGCGGCAACTACGTCGTCCGCCACCCAGCCGCGCTGTAGAAATCAGTCGACAGTCGCAGTGACGTAGGATCCAGGACAGCATGTCCGCGCTGTCCGAGCTCTACACCGTCCCGCAGGAGCATCTCGACTTCCGGGACACGATCCGCGAGATAGCGCAGGAGAGGATCGCCCCGCGGGCGGCCGAGATCGACGAGCAGGCGGCCTATCCGCACGACCTGCGCAAGCTGCTGGCCGAACAGGACATCCTCGGCCTGCCGTTCGAGACCGAGCACGGTGGCACCGGCACCGGCACCCTGATGCTGAACATCGCCGTCGAGGAGATCGCCAAGGCGTGCGCCTCCACGGCCCTGATCCTGATGGTCCAGGAGTTGGGGACGCTGCCGATCAAGCTGTTCGGATCCGAGGAGCTTCAGGACCGCCTCCTCCCGCGGTGCGCGTCAGGGGAATGGTCGCCGGCGTTCGCGCTGTCCGAGCCCGAGGCCGGCTCCGACCCCGGCGGGATGATCACCCGCGCCGTCCAGGACGGCGACGAGTGGGTGATCGACGGGACCAAGAACTGGATCACCAACCTCGGGATCGCCGACTTCTACGTCGTGTTCGCGGTCACCGATCGCGAGGCCGGCCACTCTCGCGGGATCACCGCCTTCGTCGTCGAGGCCGATCGCCCCGGGTTCAGCGTCGGCAAGCTCGAGCACAAGATGGGCATCCGCGGTTCACCGACCGGGCAGCCGATCTTCGACAGCGTTCGCGTTCCCGCCGCGAACATCGTCGGCGAGGCCAACCACGGCTTCAAGGTGGCGATGGGCACGCTGGACATCTCGCGTCTCGGTGCCGGTGCGCAGGCGCTGGGCATCGCCCAGGGCGCGACCGACTACGCCGCTGCCTACGCCCGCGAGCGCCGCCAGTTCGGCAAGCCGATCAACTCCTTTCAGGCGATCCAGTTCAAGCTCGCCGACATGGAGACGCGGTGTGCCGCGGCGCGCGAGCTGCTCTACCAGGCGTGCGCCAAGATCGACCGCGGCGATGCCGACCGCGGCAAGTACTCGGCGATGGCGAAGCTGTTCTGCTCCGACACCGCGATGGCGGTGACCGTCGAGGCCGTGCAGGTGCTCGGCGGCTATGGCTACGTCAAGGAGTACCCGGTGGAGCGGATGATGCGCGACGCCAAGATAACCCAGATCTACGAGGGCACCAACGAGATTCAGCGCCTCGTGATCGCCCGCACGCTGAGGTAGTGGCGGTGCGTGGCTCGTCTTCTCCGCCCTCGCTGCGCCGCGTGCTGCTCTCGGCGGCAGCCGCGATGGCCGTCGGGCTGGGAGCGGTGAGCGTCGTGGTCGGCTTCTCGGACTCGGTGCCGGTGCGGCTGCTGCAGGGCGCGGCCGTGTTCGCGGCCGGCGCGGTCATCCTGGGCGGGGTGGTGGTGCTGGCGCTGGTGCATCTCGCGGGCTGGCGCGAGCCGGAATCCGAGGACGATTTCGACAAGATCGTCGAGCGTGCCGAGCGGCTCGCCGCCGAGGGTCGGTGGGGAGAAGACCTCGACCCCAGCGACGACGACGGGGACGACTACGCGCTGACCGGCGATGAGGACTTCCGGGCGCTGGTGCGCTCAGCGATCGACGACCTGCCGCTGGAGTTCCATCGCGCGCTCGAGCACGTGGCGGTCGTCGTCTCCGACGACGGCGGTCGGCGCCAGCGCGCCTACGGCCTGTATCAGGGCGACACCGTCGTCCGAGACTACTTCCATGACCGGATCGTGATCTTCCGGGACACGCTGATGCGTGATTTCGGCCACGATCCGGAGCTGCTCAAGGCGCAGGTCACGCGGACCGTGCGCCATGAGCTCGCCCACCATCTCGGGTGGGACGAGGAGGGCGTGCGCGGCCTCGGGCTGTAGCGCCGACCAGTCGCTATCTGAGTCAGCTCGAACAGCTCCGAGCCGCGGGCGTCGTAGAGATGCTTTGGCGAGAGCTCCTTGAACGGCTTGGTGAGGCCGTCGAGCAGGTCGTTGGCCAGCGTCCGCTCCTCGTCGGCGCTCAGCCACGAGTCGACCTGCACCTCGGTCTGTCCCGACGCACTCACAGGTCTTTGGCGATGCGCAGGCCGGAGAAGATCTGCCGGCGCTCGGGCAGGTCCCAGTTGCGGAAAGTGGAGGTGCCGACCCGCGGGCGGGTCGCCCACGAGCCCCCGCGCAGCGCCCGGTAGCCGGAGCGGAAGAACACCTCGGAGTACTCGCGGTAGGGATACGGCCTGAAGCCGGGATAGCCGTCGAACTCGGTGCCCGTCCATTCCCAGACGTCGCCGATCATCCCCTCGCAGCCGCATGGCGAGGCGCTCGCCGGCAATGACCCGACGATGTCGGGGCCGTGGCTGAGCTGGTCCAGGTTGGCGTGCACGCCCGGCACGGGCGGCTCCTCCCCCCAGGGATGCGTCAACGCTCGCTGCTGCTCCTGGTTCCAGGTCGCCGCCTTCTCC
Source organism: Solirubrobacteraceae bacterium (assembly GCA_017882405.1). The sequence continues at coordinate 43,270 of JADGPO010000042.1, forward strand.
CACTCCACCTCGGTGGGGAGACGAACACCGTGCGCGCGAGCAAAGGCGTCGGCCTCGAACCAGGAGACGTGGACGACCGGGCGGTCCGGATGCAGTGGCTCGAGCCCTGCGAGACGCCACTCGGACCGGAGGTCGGCCGTCCAGCCCTGTGGTCGTGTGATGTCGTAGTCCTCCTTCCATGACCAACCCTCGTCGGACCACCACTCCCGCCGCTCATAACCACCCCCCTCCACGAACGTCAGATACGTTGCATTGGTGATCGGCGTGCGCCCGATCAGATACCCGCGCACGTCGGTGCGGTGCCGCGGACGTTCGTTGTCATAGGCGAAGGCCCCGTCGCAAGCGCCGATCGTGCACGGTCCGCCGGGTACCTGGACCAGCTCCAGCCCGGTTGAGGTCCGTCCGCGAGCTTCGGCGCGCGGCTCGCGCCCCGGCAGTCCGTAGCCGTCGAGCTGAGCGAGCTGAAGGGTCTGCAGCATCGTCTCGTTGTGCTGCTGCTCGTGGCGCAGGACGAGCTCGGCGATCATGCCGTCACCGACGCCGCGCCGATCGATCACCTCGACCGTGCGCTCGCGGACCTGCTCGAGGTACTCGCGCGCCTCTCCCGGGCGCAGGAAGGGCAGCTCGCCGCGGCCGGCGCGGGGGGTCTCGAACGCGTCATAGACGTCGGCCAGGTCGTCGCGCAGCAGCTCACGCTCGCCGAAGCGGTGCACCACCCACAGGTCCTCGAACGCGGCGATGTGGCCGAGATCCCAGACGAGCGGGCTCATCAGCGTCGAGTGGACGCGCTCCAGATCGCCGTCGGAGACCGAGGCGATCAGCGCCAGTGTCCGCTGACGCGCCTCGTCCAGAGCGGCGAGCGCCTCGACGTCGCTTCGCATCCCTGCGGCTGACGGCGAGCCGTCCATGGAATCCATTCTGCCAGGGTCGGCTGATCGGCAAACTCACTTTTTGAGCGTGTAGCGCAGGAACAGCGAGCCGGCCCGCTCGAGCACGCCCTTAAGCTCCAGTGGCTGCAGCTCGGCCAGCTCCGGTCCGCTGGTCAGCGCCGGTCCGACGCCCCCGCCGGTGAGCTGGGGAGCCAGCGTCAAGAACAGCTCGTCCAGGACGTGCTCGCGCACCAGTGCCGCCAGCACGGTGGGACCACCCTCGGTCAGCAGCGCGCGCACGCCGTGGTGGGCGCGCAGATAGTTCAGCGCGGCCGTGAAGCTCAGCGCAGCGCCGTCCAGGCGCACGACCTCCACCTGGGCACGGGCGGCGCTGGTGTCCACGTCGGCGCCGCTGAACACGATCACGCGAGCTTCGGGCTCGGCGAACAGGGGGATCTCGAAGGGCACATCGCCGGTGCGCGTCAGCACGCTGGCCAGCGGCTCGGGCGCGAGCCCGCGCTGGCGGCGGCGCTCGCGGGATTCGGGGAGCTTGAGGATGCGGCCGTACTGCTCGGCTCGCAGGGTGCCGGTGCCCACCAGGACCGCGTCGACTTCGCGGCGCAACGCGCGGAAGACCGCCAGGTCGCCGTCGTCGCCCAGCTGACCGGTGAGGCCGTGATAGGTCGCCCGTCCGTCGACGCTGGAGACGAAGTTGGCGACCACGTACGGGCGGTCGGCGGGGGCGCGCTCGGCGAAGCGCGCGCCGGCGATCAGCTCCTCGATCTGCACGTCGCCGTTTGGGGGGAGCAACTGGTGAAGGCGCATCACGGGCATAGGGTCTCATGCCGCTGACAAACCGGTTAGGCTGCCAGCCGATGAACTTCAAGGCGCTCGATCGCGGCGAGCTCGTGGCGATCGTCGGGGGGACCCTGCTGGGCATATCGCTGTTTCTGGACTGGTACACGCTGGGTAACCGGCACGCGATTCTGGCCAGCTGCCGCGGGCCGAAATCGACCTGCACCGGCTGGGAGGCGCTGACGTTTCTGCGCTTCATCCTGCTGATCGCCGCCGTCGCGCCGGTGATCCTCGCCTACATCATCGTCCGCGGTCACGCGCTCTCCTGGCCGCGCGGCGAGCTGACCGCCGTGACTGCGCTGGTCGCCCTGGTGCTGACCCTGTTCGTCGGCCCGGTCGACCACCCCGGTGTGCCGCCTGGGGAGATCGCGCTGGCCACGGGGTGGTTCGTGGCGCTAGGCGCCGACCTGCTGATCCTGTCCGGTTCGATCTGGCGCTCGCAAGAGAGCGGCGCGCGCCGCAAGCCCCCGGGGGTCCTATGAGCGTCCAGTCCTCTAACAAGCCCGACCGCAACCTCGCCCTCGAGCTGGTCCGGGTGACCGAGGCGGCCGCGCTGGCCGCCGCGCGGGAGGTCGGCCGCGGCGACAAGGAGGGCGCCGACCAGGCCGCCGTGGATGCGATGCGCAATGTGCTGGACACGGTCTCGATGGACGGCGTGGTCGTGATCGGCGAGGGCGAGAAGGACGAGGCTCCGATGCTCTACAACGGCGAGCAGATCGGCGACGGCAGGCCCCCGCAGGTCGACGTCGCCGTCGATCCCCTTGAGGGCACCCGCCTGACGGCGCTGGGGATGCCCAACGCGGTGGCGGTGATCGCGCTCTCCGAGCGCGGCACGATGTTCGACCCCGGGCCCTGCGTGTACATGGAGAAGATCGCCGGCGGTCCCGAGATCGCCGACCTCCTGGACCTCGACCGGCCGCTGGGCGAGACCCTCGGATTGATCGCCGAGCGCAAGCGCACCGACATCCGCGACGTGATGGTCGTGATGCTCGATCGCGAACGCCACCACGACGCCATGCGCCAGGTTCGCGAGGCCGGCGCCCGCGTGCGGCTGATCACCGACGGCGACGTGGCCGGCTCGCTGCTGGCGGTCTCCGACAACACCAATGTCGACCTGCTGTGGGGGATCGGGGGCACGCCCGAGGGCGTGATCTCGGCGGCCGCGATCAAGTGCATCGGCGGCCAGCTGCTGGGACGGCTGCACGTGCGCGATGACGCTGAGCGCGACGCGGCCGTGGCGGCCGGCTACGACCTCGATCGCGTGCTCACCTGCGACGACCTGGTCGCCGGGGACAACGCGTTCTTCTCGGCCACCGGGGTCACCGACGGGGACGTGCTGCAGGGGGTCCGCTACCAGGGCGACCGGGGTGCCAGCACCGAGTCGCTGGTGATGCGCTCGCGGTCGGGCACGGTGAGGCGCGTGTCGGCCCGCCACGACCGCACCAAGATGCGCGCGCTGGGCATAACCACCTACGGCTGATCAGCGTCGGCGAGCTCGCCGATCTTGGATTCGGCCAGGTCGAGCTTGGCCAGCGAGCGCAGGAACGCATTGGTCACCAGCACGTGGATCGCCGACTGGGTCATCTCGTAGACCGGGATGCTGAAGCCGACGGCGATCGAGGGGAAGAAGTTGGCGACCTCCACCTCGATCAGCAGCCTGCGCTTGCCGGGTGGATCTCCGGCCTGAGGCGGCTCGCGCCGGACGTCGAGCGCCAGGAATCCACAGCCGCGGCCGGCACGCGCCACCAGCAGGCCGTCGCGAATCCGCCAGCTGACCGTGCCGTGGTCGTCCTCGAGCGTGTACCGCGGCTTTTCGAAGCGCAGCAACGTCAGCGGCCGGGCGATCAGCACCACCGAGCGGCTGTCGTCGTCGTATATGACCCGGATCAGGCCCAGCGTGACCCGGGAGAGAAAGCGCCAGTAGGTCCGCGCCAGGTTCTCGAGGTTGGCCGGCGTCCACAGGCTCTCCATCTCGCTCTCGTCGACGGTCAGCTGGGCCGACTGAACCGAGCGCACAGCTCGGTCGCGCTGGATCACCGTCGACTTGCGCGGCGAGACGATCACCGCGTGAGCGGGCAGCTGACGGCGGCGCAGGCGCCGCAGGCCGCGCACCGCGAATGCGGACACGGCAGCGAGCGCGATCAGGAGCGGGGCGAGCACGGTGGGCGTCGGTCAGCGAGCGAGTGGCTCGAGCGAGACGAGCGACCCCGCGGGAAGCACGCCGTCGCCCATAGGGATCATCGCCAGCGCGTCGGCGGCCAGCAACGAGGTGAGGATGTGTGAGCCCTGGGCGCCGTTGGGAAAGGCGGTCGGGCGCAGCTGCGGGCCGCCGATCTCCAGACGGACCCGGATCGCCTGGTCGCGGCGCGGGTTGCGCATGACCTCGGTGGCCAGCGCCGCCTCGGCGTAGGGTGGGCGCGGCACCGGCGCGCCCTGCAGCGCGGCCAGCGCGGGCGCGACGAACAGCGAGAACGTGACCACCGCCGACACCGGGTTGCCGGGCAGGCCGAAAACCAGCGGCTGGGTGGGGATCGACCTCCCGATGCCGAACCAGGTCGGTTTGCCCGGCTGCAGCGCGACCGACCAGAACACCTCGTCGACGCCCAGCTCGCAGAGCGCCGGCTTCACGTGATCGTGAGGGCCGACCGAGACGCCGCCGGAGATGATCACCACGTCGGCTTGGTGGAGCGCCTCGCCGATGCCCCGCTCGGTGGCGCCACGGTCGTCGGGCAGCCGCTGGGCGGGTGCCGCGAGCGCGCCGGCGCCGGTGACCAGGCCGACCAGCATCGGCGCGTTGGAGTTGTGGATCTCGCCCGGCCCGAGCGGCGCACCGGGAGCCCGCAGCTCGTCGCCGGTGCACAGGACCGTCACCCGGGGGCGGCGGGACGCCGACAGCGTGCCCACGCCGGCGGCCACGGCGGCCCCGAGATCGACCGCGCGCAGGCGCGTGCCGGCGGTCAGCTGCAACGCGCCGGCGCGCATGTCCTCGCCGGCCCCGCGGACGTGCTGGCCGGTGGTCGCGGCGGCCCGGGTCTCGATCTCGTCGGCCTCGCGGCTGACCTCCTCCTGGGGGATCACCGCGGTGGCACCCGCGGGGATGGCGGCGCCGGTGGAGACCCGGATCCCCTCGCCCTCGCCCAGCCGGCCGGTGGCGGGCGTGCCGGCGCGCGACTCGCCGACGATCGTGAGGCGCCGGCCCGAGTCGCCGGCGAGGATCGCATAGCCGTCCATCGCCGAGCAGGGGAACGGCGGCACGTCCTCGGTGGCACGCACGTCGTCGGCGAGCACCCGGCCGAGCGCATCGTCGATCGCGACCGGCTCGGGATCGAGCGGCTCGATCCCCTCGAGCACGCTTTCGCGCGCCTGGGCGACGGTGATCAGCGTGGTCGACATGGCGATCTCATCGGGTGGACGGATTTCCCAGCATATTGCCCCCCGGTCCTGGTCTGCCCGCCGCGCGGGCGGCGTGATAGAAGTGCGCAATGCCGCCTTCCCCACCGCGTCGGCGACGAGCCCGCCCCGTCGCCGACGCTCCGATCGACGGGCTCCTGTCCCGTACGACGGAGCTGGCCAAGGGATGGCTGCTGGCGCTGCTCGAGCAGGCTCCGTTGCAGAGCGCGCCGCTCCTGCTGGGGGCGGGGCGGGCGGGGCGGGAGGGGCTGGTACACGAGGGTCCGCAGCTGTGCGGCGCCGTGCTGCGCGCGCTGGCCGATGATCTGGAGCTGCGGCGGCTGGAGCCCGGTGGCCCGCTCGGCGGCCTGGCGGCCCGGACGGGGGAGCTCGCCGGCGCGGGCGGGGACCCGGCGGCAGCCGTGCGGGCGGTCGATGCCCTCGGCGATGTGCTGTGGGCGGCGTTGCGCGAGGAGCTGCGGGAGCCCGACCCCGACCTGATCTCCGATCTGGCGCAACGGCTGGCGCTCGTGTGCGGTCTGCTGCGGGTGGCCGCGCTGGAGCGCGGCGAGACGCTCGGCGGCGGTCCGGCGGAGGGTGTGCCCGACGCCCGGGACACGGCGGTGGCCGTCTCGGCTCCGTCCCGAGATCCCGGGACGGGGCCCGTCGCCTCGTCGTCGGTCCCGGCATCCCCGACCGCGACGGTCCCCTCGCCGCCGTCCTCAGATTCCGCGACGGCCGTCCCCGGGCGCTCGCCGTCCGCGGATGCGCTGTGGGTGGGTGCGCTGGAGGACGAGCTGCTGCGCGCCGACGGGTTGCCGCTGTCGCTGCTCCTGGCCGAGATGGAGGACGCGGAGCGCGTCAGCGCCACCGAGAGCACGGCGGCGGCCACGGCCGCCTTCGAGCACTTCGCCCGCGCCGTGCGGAGCGTCGTGCGCCACCAGGACATCCTCGTGTGCGAGTCAGACAGCCGCGCCTGGATCATCGCCCGCGACACGGCCCGCTCTGACGCGCAGGCGCTGGGCTCGCGAGTGGCCGACGCGGTGGGGGCGGGCCCGGCCTGGCGCGGAGCCCCACTGACCGCCAGCGTGGGCGTGGCCGTGTTGGGCGAGGATGGGCATACGTCGAACCAGCTGATCGAGGCTGCCGAGGAGGCGCGCTTCGCCGCCTCGGCCAGCGGGACCGGGGTCGCCCGCTGAAGGCAGGTCCGTGTGGGCGATTTGGGAACTGTACGTTCCAACATCGCCCACGCAACCGAGTGGTTGCGTGGCGGTCAGCGAGTGGGGAGAGACACGGCGTCGATGGTCGCGACGCCTTCGATCCCGAGCACCTGGGCGGTTGCCGCGGTCAGGTCCCAGTCGCGGCCGGCGACATAGGGACCGTGATCGATCACCGGCACGGTCAGCGTGCGGCCGTGAAAGTAGATCGCGACGCCCATCCCGCACGGCAGCGTCTTGTTGGCGAGTCCGATCGTGCTCTTGGTGAGCGTCGTCCCACAGGCGGTCTTCGTGCCGTACATGCCGGGCCCATACCAGCTGGCCTTGGACGGCCGGTAGACGGTCGTCGTCAGCGAAGGGGTGACCGAGGCCGAGTTGGCGCTGTCGGCAGAGGTGATCACCGCGCGCACCGCGAAGCGCCCGATGTGGTTGGTTTGCCAGGTGGCGGTGAACGAACCGTCCGGGCCGGCGGTGGCATTCACCGTCGGGGCCCATTGCCAGTTCGTCTGATGCCCGGAGCGCTCGATCTCGATCGTCTTTCCGGCGGGCGCGGTGCCGGTGAAGCTGAGGCTCCTGCGCAGGACGGCGGAGGCCCGGGTGCGCAGCGTGATCCCGCTGCCGGTGGTGCTGACGGTGATGTCACCGCTCTGCAGCGCGGGGCTCGTGCTCGCCACCGGGGTGGTGCTCTGATTGCCGCTGGTCGCTGGGCCCGCTGAGCCCGTCGAGCCGGAGCTCCGCCCGCTCAGTCCCGATCCGCCCGAGGCGGCCCCCGCGGCCGTCGGGAGGGCCAGCGCGGCGCACAGCAGCGCGAGCAGGGGATAGATGTGTCGGCGTCTTCTCACCATCGTTCGGTACATCTGGGTTCATGCCTACGAGGTGAGCTGACGGGCTCGCGTCTGGGGTGACGCTACGGTCCTTTGCGGGACCGATTCGCCCCGGCGGATCTGACTTTCAGATCCGCAAGTGGTTCCCCCGCCGGTCGCGCCCTGAGGCGAGACCGCTCGGCTGATGGCGAGTGAGTATACGTAACGCGGCGACGAACGTCGGGCCGCTCGCCCGGTCAGGCGGTCCGGCCGAGATACTCCGCGTCGTTGACGTGGCGCCCCCAGCGGGCGGGGGAACCGTCCTCGCCTGCCTCCTGGATCGCCAGATGGATCATCGCGTGGCCGGGGCTGGCGCCGTGCCAGTGATTCTCCCCGGGGGCGAAGCGCACCGAGGTCCCGGGGCCGATGTCGACGACGTCGCGGCCCTCGCTCTGCACCCGGGCCACGCCGTGCAGCACGTGCAGGATCTGGCCGTAGGGGTGGGTGTGCCACGCCGTACGCGCGCCGTCGGCGAACGAGACGAGGTTGGCCTGCGTGCGTCCGGGGGCCTCGGCCGCGCCCACGGCCTGGATCGAGACGGCGCCGGTGAACCACTCGGCCGGGCCGGTGAGCGTCTGCGCGTCGGGCGTGGGAGTGATGTCCACTTGCCCGAGGCTCAGCGTCGGGGAAGGCGCGAGAGCGTGCGGCGCAGTGCCCGGGCGCTGGCCTGCAGGCCGATCTCGGCCAGCTCGGCGGCCGCCTGGACGGCCGTCTCGACCGCGCCCGGGGCGGGCGACGGCGGGGGAGCGAGCTCACGTGCCGGCTTGCGCGGGGCACTCGGCTTGGCGGCGGCGGTGCCGGGCTGGACGGCGCGCTTGGGAGGGCCGTCGGGCTTGGCGGCGGCGGCGGTGCGTGCGGCCTTCGCCTTGGGGGCAGCGGCTGCCTTGGCCGTCGGCGTGGCCTTGGCCGCGGCGCGTGCGGGATTCGCCTTGGCAGCAGCGCGTGCGGGCTTTGCCCGGGGCGCGGCGGCGGGCTTCGTCGCGGGCGCGGCCACCGCCTCAGCGTCGGCGCTGGACGGCTCCGCCGTGGGTACGTCGGGGCGTTTGTCGCTGCGCCGATGGGGCCGCGTGTGGGGCAGGGAACCGAGGACTCCGGGCTGGCGCTGTTTGCTCATCGTGCTCCATGATCGCGCACCGCGGTCGCGCGCGTCGGTTCCCAGTCAATTTTCGGCGTAACTTTGCGGCGCTTCTGGTTGTTCTATGTATAGAGGTGAACGACGGCGCCGGGAGCAGGCGCTCAAAGCGCACTCGGGCGGCACGCCCTTACGCTCCTCCAGGCCCCGTCGCCGACCTTGCCTTCAAAAGTATAGTGTCTATAGTCACTGGCTATGTTTGAGTAGCGGGCCTACGCTCTAGATGAGCCAGGTCCGAGTGGTAGCAACTCAGCGCCGGTACCGCCAGGGCCGCCGCCAACGACGGAAACGACGGAAACGGAAACAGATGTCTGTAGCGGAACTGCAGGAACTCGAAGAGATCAAGGGCCTGGTCAACCGTGGCCAGCAGCTCGGCGTGCTCACGTATTCGGAGATCGCCGGCGCCGTCTCCGAGCTCGATCTGGACGAAGCCGACGTAGAAGAGCTGCACGGCTTCCTCGAGCGCGCCGAGATCGAGCTCGTGGAGGAGGTCGATCCCGCCCTGGCCGCCACCGAGGTGGAACGCGCGCCCGACAAGCGCGGCCGCCGCAAGGCCAAGACGGCACTCGATCTCAAGCCGGACATGACGACCGACTCGCTGCAGCTGTTCCTCAAGGACATCGGCAAGGTCCGCCTGCTGACTGCCCAGGAGGAGGTCGACCTGGCCAAGCGGATCGAGCGCGGCGATCTGGACGCCAAGCAGAAGATGGTCGAGTCAAACCTGCGCCTTGTCGTCTCGATCGCCAAGAACTACCGCAACCAGGGTCTCCCGTTCCTGGACCTGATCCAGGAGGGGACGCTCGGACTGGTCCGTGCCGCCGAGAAGTTCGACTACCGCAAGGGCTTCAAGTTCTCCACCTACGCCACCTGGTGGATCCGCCAGGCGATCGCCCGTGCGCTGGCCGACAAGGCCCGCACGATTCGCATCCCGGTCCACGTGGTCGAGAAGCTCAACAAGATCGGCCGCGCCGAGCGAAAGCTCGTCACCGAGCTGGGTCGCGAGCCCACCGCCGAGGAGATCGCCGAGGTGACCGGGATCGAGCCCGAGGAGGTCGAGTCGATCAAGCGCTCGGCTCAGGCTCCGGTTTCGCTGGAGAAGCCGGTGGGCGACGAGGAGGAGTCCGAGTTCGGCCAGTTCATCGCCGACGAGCGGGCGGAGTCCCCCTACGAGCGTGCTGCCGAGATCCTCACCAAGGAGGCCCTGCGCGAGGCGCTGGAGAACCTCAGCTACCGCGAGCGCCGCGTGCTCGAGCTGCGCTACGGCCTGGGCGGCGAGCACCCTCGCACGCTGGACGAGGTGGGCCGCACGTTCAACGTCACGCGCGAGCGGATCCGCCAGATCGAGAACCAGTCGCTCAAGAAGCTGCAGTCGCTGGCCGAGGCGCAGAAGCTGCGCGACGTCGCCTAGCCCCTCGGACCCGAGCACTTTCACAACACCGTGAAGTAGAGCGTCGCCGCGGGATCGCCTTCCGGGCCGTTCGGACCGGTCCGGACGCGCTTCAGTTCGTGAAGTACTGCGCTAGAATCAGCGTTTAGATGCCAACAAGCGAAACATGTCCGGTCTGTCGCACGGCAGAGATAGTGTGCGGCAAGTGGACGTTGCTGGTGATACGGGACCTCGCGGACGGTCGCTCCCGATTCTGTGAGCTGGAGCGCTCGCTGCGGGGGATCAGCCCCCGAACCCTGTCCCTGCGTCTGCGGGGGCTGGAGGAAGAGGGCATCGTGGAGCGCCGGACGTTTCCCGAGGTGCCGCCCCGCGTCGAGTACGTGCTCACGCGCAAGGGCCGTGCCCTGGTGCCGCTGATCGAGGACATGCGCGCCTACGGGCGCCAATGGCTGGGCGCCGACTGCGGCGAGGAGCTCGACTCCGCAGACGAGCTCGAGCCGGCCGTCTTCGCCTGACCCGGCGCGCGGTCGCTGAGCTCGATTCAGGAGTGCGTCAGCGCCGATTCGGCTTCGCAGGGCCTGCAAGCCGGCCTGCGGGCGAAGGATCGGCTTCAACGGCGCAGAAACCGCCGGGGTGCGCAACGCCGCCCTGCACCGCCAGCTGGAGACGTTGATCGTCGACGCCTCGGGATGCCTGGGCGCCGAGCTCGCCGGCGGCGCCGAGATCCCCTTCGAGGTGACCGAGGAACGCGCCGGCGGCCGCGCGGTCGGGCGGGGGCTCTACGTCTACCGACCGCTGACCGGCGAGTTCATCGCCTCCCGGCGCCTGGCGCTGCAGGGGCTCCCCAGCCATGCCGACGCGCTGCGCGCGCTGGCCGGCTGCGAGGCACTCGACTCCTATCTGGTGGAGCGCGGGGCGGTCAAGCTGCCCGATGATCGCCGCGCTCTGAGCGAGGCCGTGCTGGAGGCATTTCTGGCGGCGGTGTTCGCCGAACGCAGCGAGTTCGGCTTCGAGCCCGCCCACTTCGAGGCATCCTATGGCGAGCTGGAGCGCGCCGTGTATGAGGGGCATTGCACCGCCACCGTGGTGGCGCCGGTGATGGGGATCGCGCTTGATCCCGACACGATCGAGCTCGAGCTGGGCGAGGGCCTCTCGCTGATCCGCGGCGACGCTCTGGGCGACGCCCCGGCGGAGGCCGTGTGGGGCGACAACGACGAGCCCAACGTGCTGGCGCTGCTGGCGATCGACCAGGAGCGTTCCGACCGTCCGCCGGTATCGGTGGCACGGTCGCGATTCCAGCGCATCCTGTCTGCGCTGCGGCTGTTCGAGCGCGGCGGCTACGCGCTGGGGCCGGTGGCCTACGCGCGCAGCGAGGCGGGCGGCTGGCGTCCGGTGCCGATCGGCATCAGCGGCAGGGTCGGTGGGGTCCGATTCCTCACACTGATCCCCGCTGCCCAGCAGGAGGAGCTGCAGGCGTTCTATCGGCTGGTGTCGCGCCGCTTACCAGGCAGCGGCGAGCTGAGCTGGGCGCTGGCGCGCTTCGAGATGGGCTGCGAGCGGGTGGCGCCGTTCGAGGCCCTGACCGACTACCTGGTCGCTCTGCGGGCGCTGCTGGAGCCCGAGGGACCCGCCAGCGGGCGCCTCGCCCAGCGGCTGGCGGTGATCTGCGCCGCCCCCGAGGAGCGCGCTGACCTGGCCCAGCGGGTAGCCCGGGCGATCTCCCTGGAGCGGGCCGTGATCACCGGCATGGACTCGGACGAGCGGGGGATCTCCACCCTCGTCGACGAGCTGGCCGAGCACCTGCGGGCGATCCTCCGCGACGCGCTCTGCGGGCACCTCGACAGCGACCTGTGCGCGGTCGCCGACGAGCTGCTGGCCGAGGCGGCGCAGGCCCCCGCACGCTAATCTGAAGGCCAGACCGCTCCCTACTCGGTCTTCGCTGAAGGCCGGGAGTGTTCTGCCCACCAGGCACGACACCGTAAGTCCTGGGGCTCGTAAGTAGTCAGGGGGAGCGCGATCTGCAGCGACGAGCGGGCTCCGGCCCGCTCGTTCTGCGTCTGGCCCGGATCCGGGCCTGCCCCGGCGTCGGCGAGATACGCTCCGTGCGTGGCCGACGACACGCTGATCTGCATGGCGCTCGATCACCGAGGCCCGCCGGCGCTTTCGCGAGCTGACTGAATGACCGGCGTCTACCACCTGGAGTTGCGCCAGTTCCCGCACGTGACGCGCGTGTTCAACCTCGACCGCGCCGAGCTGGACGCCCGCTTCCTGCGGCCCTGGACCGAGGGGGCGATGATCGACCAGGACGAGCGACGGTGGGCGCCCGAGCGCACCCGCCTCAAGATCCTGGAGGGCCCGGCGGTGCGTACCGACGAGCTGGGCCTCGGTCGCGGCTGGGGAGCGGTCACCAAGGACTGCGAGGACGTGACCGACGCGGTGCTGGCCCAAGCCGGGCGCGGCGCCCGCGCCCGGCCCGAGGTGGAGGCGCTCAAGGAGCAGGTGGTGCGGCACGCCGGCGAGCCGATCGGGATCCGCGAGGTGGTCCTGCTCGCCGGGGACGCCCACCCGGGGTGGCGCGCCTCCGAGCAGCTGTCGGTGGCCGAGCAGGCGGTCTGGGAGCTGCTTCACCAGCAGCGGCTGACGATGCTGGCGGGCGGCCGGCCGGTCGACCAGGAGCGCTGGCAGGAGGTGGTGCTGGGCTTCTCCACCTGGGCGCCCGGGCCCGAGGATGGGCCGATCCTGGTGCAGCGCCGAGACGGGGGAGCCCTCGACCTGGACTGAGCCCTTAGGCGACCAGCTCGGCGACCAGCGTGCGACGCTCGGCGTCAGAGGCGAACAGGTAGCGCTGAACGCGCTCCAGGCCCTCGATGTCGTGCACGTCGTCGTCGAGGTGAGGGACGAGGATCAGCCCTCGCCCACCGTCGGCGCCCAGTTCCTGCACCAGGCGCGCCACGTTGCGGCGGTCGCGCCGGGCGAGCAGGTGGTAGTCCTCGAAGTTGGCGGCCACTCGGGCTGCCAAACCGGCGGGCAGCTGTTCCCCCAGCGCCGCGGCCAGCTCCGCGGGCGCGGCCTCGCCGATCACGTCGTGGTGGTAGCGGTTGACGATCACCCCCGCAAACGGCAGCCCGCTCTCCTGCAGCGTGCGCCGGAACCAGATCGCCTCGTCGATCGCCGGGGCCTGCGCCGAGGTGACCAGCACGAATGCGCTGGTGGGCGCCTTGAGCATCTGCTCCACCGCCGCGGCGCGCTCGGAGAAGTCCTCGGTCATGTCGCCCAGCAGTCCGAAGAAGGTCGTCAGATCGCTGATCAGGTCCACGCCGGTCACATAGCGCAGCGCGCTCAAGAGCGGCGCCGCCCCCCGCCCGAGGACGCGCATCCCCAGCCCGGTGGGCCGGGTGAACGCCTTCAGCGCCCGACCCTCCAGAAACGAGGTCAACCGCCCAGGAGCGTCGAGGAAGTCCAGCGCGTTGCGCGATGGGGGCGTGTCGAGGACCAGCAGGTCGAAGTCGCCCTCGCGCTGCAGCTCGTAGAGCTTGGCCACCGCGGTGAACTCCTGGGAACCCGAGACGGCCGTCGACAGCTCACGGTAGACGCGGTTGGCCTTGATCTCGGCGGCGCGCTCGGGGTCGGCGGCGATCCGCTCGATCAGCTCGTCGAACGTCCGCTTGGGATCGAGCATCATCGCCCACAGCTCGCCGGCGAAGCCCTCGCCCAGCCGCTCGGGATCGACCCGCCGCGGCTCGTTCGCCAGCTCCTGCAGGCCCAGGGCGTTGGCCAGCCGCTTGGCCGGATCGATCGTGACCACCGCCACCTTGGCCCCGCGGGCGGCCATGCCGAGCGCCACCGCCGCCGAGGTGGTGGTCTTGCCCACGCCTCCGGACCCGCCGCAGACGCACACGCGCTTGCCCTCCAGCAGTTCGGCGACGCTCACGGCGGGTCAGTCTATGGGCGCGACGCCGTCAGCCGGGGGTCTGGCTGGACTCGGTCGCGGCGTCGGGTTGCTCGGGCACGGCGGCGTCCGGGTCGACCGGGGGCGGCGCCTCGGCGCCGAGCACGCGCAACGCATCGGCGGGCACGTGGACGGCGACCGGGGTGCCCTGCTCGTAGCCGTTGGCCTCGCCGGTGTTGGCGACCGAGGCCTGCAGCTGAGCACCGGTGGCCAGGCGGACCATCACCTGGAGGCTGGCCCCGACGTAGACGGTGCGCTCGACCATTCCCGGCAGGCAGTTGGCCTGCTCGGAGCCGTGAGCCAGCAGCTGCACGCGCTCGGGACGGGCGACGACCTTGACCGCGCCGCGCGCGGAGGTGTCGCCGCAGCCGGCGCGCAGCGTGAACTCGCCGATGGCCACCATGCAGGAATCGGACCCGCCCGCCCCGCCGTCGACGGCCTCGGCGTCCATCAGGTTGGAGACTCCCAGGAAGTCGGCCACGAACACCGTGCCGGGATCCTCGTAGACGGCCGCCGGGGTGCCCACCTGCTCGATTCGCCCCTTGCTCATCACCGCGACCCGGTCGCTCATGCTGAGCGCCTCCTCCTGGTCGTGGGTCACGAACACGAAGGTGATCCCGACCTCCTCCTGCAGCGCCTTGAGCTCGAGGCGCAGCTGCTTTCTGATCTTGGCGTCCAGCGCGCCCAGCGGCTCGTCGAGCAACAGCAGCGCGGGGCGCAGCACCAGCGCACGGGCCAGCGCCACGCGCTGCTGCTGGCCGCCGGAGAGCTGCTGGGGGCGCCGGGCGGCCAGTCCGGAGAGCTCGACCAGCTCGATCGCCTCGTTGACGCGCCGGGTCACCTTGTCCCTGGCGACCTTGCGCCGGCGCAGCCCGAAGGCGATGTTGTCGAACACGTTGAGGTGGGGGAACAGCGCATAGTTCTGGAACACCGTGTGCACGTTGCGCCGGTGCGGCGGCACCTGGGCGACGTCGACGCCGTCGAGCAATATTTCACCCGAGGTGGGGCGCTCGAAGCCGGCGATCATCCGCAGCGTGGTCGTTTTGCCGCAGCCCGACGGGCCCAGCAGCGAGAAGAACTCGCCGGCGTGGATGAGCGCGTCGACGTTGTCGACGGCCACGGCCTCGTCGAAGCGCTTGGTCAGACCTCGAAGCTCGACCTCGCCGGTCATCACGGGGGCGGTCATTTATGCCCCCGCCTCGATGCCCGACAGCTCGCGCAGCGCCGAGGCGCCGCTCCCGGCGCTGCCGGTGCGCCGGCCGAGCGCCGTGTAGACCAGATAGGCGACGGCCACGCCGACGAGCGTGGTGACGACGAGGATCGTCGCCAGGGCGTTGAGCGCCGGCGTCGTAGTGCCCCCCCGGGCGTTGGAGTAGAGATACATGGGGATCGTGGTGGTGGTGGAGTTGGAAGACATGTACTGGGTGACGACGAAGTCGTCGATCGAGAGCGCGAACACGATCAGCATGCTGGCCAGGATCGCCGGCAACAGCAATGGGATCAGCACGAGGCGCAGCGCCTGCACGGGCGTGGCCCCCAGATCACGCGCGGCCTCCTCATAGTGCGAGCCGATCCCGGCCAGCCGGCTACGGACGATCACCACCACGTAGGAGAGCGAGAACGTCACCTGGCCGACCACCTGGGCGGTCGTGCCGAGACGGACGAGGCTGAAGGGCACGAGTGCCAGCTGGGTGAAGACGACCAGCAGCGAGACGGCCATCACGATCTCCGGCGTGACCAGCGGGATCAGCATCAGCGAGTTGGCCACGCCCGAGCCGCGGCCGCGCCAGCGGGTCAGCCCCAGCGCCAGCAGCACGCCCAGCGGCGTGGCGATCACCATGTCCAGGGCTGCCAGCAGGAGGCTGTGCACGAGGGCGTGCGTGTAGTCGGGGTCGTGGAAGATCGACAGGCTGGGGTCGCCCCACCACCAGCGGATCGAGAAGCCCTGCCAGACGCTGCGCGAGCGTCCGGCGTTGAATGAGAACAGGATCGCGATCAGCACGGGCAGTAGCGCCCAGGCGATGTAGATCCAGGTGCCGCCGACCAGGAAGCGGGGCTCGCCCCACGGGTTGCGCAGCCGGCGCGGGACCAGGCTGCGTCGCGCGCTCGGGGCGGCCACCACCGGCCGCCTCTCGGTCTCGGTCTCGGTCTCGGCGACGCTCATGCCAGCCGCCTCTGCTCACGGATTGTCGCGTACAGGTAGTAGGCCATCCCGACGGTGAGGATCGCCATCAGCACGATCACCAGCGAAGCGCCGAGGTTCTTCTGGGAGCCGCCCTGCACGAACAGGTTGATCTCGTTGCCGAGCATGTTGGTGTGCGGTGAGGCCGAGATCAGGTCGTTGGTGTAGTAGTCGCCGAACATCGGCAGCACGACCAGCGCCGAGCCGGCCAGGATGCTGGCCTTCGAGAGCGGCAGGGTCACGTGCAGGAAGGCGCGAAACGGGGTGGCGCCGAGGTCGCGCGCCGCCTCGATCTGGCTCTTGTCGATCCGGTCCAGGCCGGCGAACACGGGCAGGATGAAGTACGGGACGTAGCCGTAGACGAGCGCCATGATGACCGAGTAGGGGTTGCCGTTCAGCCAGTCGGGCGGGTGGGAGATCCCGATCGACTGCAGGATCTGGTTGACGTAGCCACCGGGGGAGAGCAGGCCGATCCAGGCCAGCATCCGCAGCAGGTAGCTGACCCAGAAGGGGATCACCAGCAGCACGATCAGCAGCGTCTTGGAGCGTTTGGCGTGGCGGGCGACGTAATAGGCGACGGGATAACCGATGGCGAAGCACAGACTGAGCGAGACGGCCACGTAGACGAGCGTGTTGCGGATCGAGGGCCAGTACTCGCCGCCCGGCAGCGAGCCGCCGAACGCCTTGGAGACGTAGCCGGGGTTCCAGTGCAGCGGGTTCCAGTAGGGGACCGGCTGAAACAGGAAGTCAACGCGCCCGAAGGCGATGGCCAGCACCGCATATGCGGGGACGACCACGAACAGGATCAGCCAGACGACCCCGGGCAGGGCGAACGAGCGCCAGTAGGCCGAGCGGCTCTCGATCGACGTCGCGCTCACGTCGACTTGACCGCCGCCCAGGCATTCTGCCAGAGCGTGTCGCCGCGGCTGCTCAGCGGACCCTGCACGTATCCGGCCCGGAACTGGCGCTCCTCGATCAGCGTGGTGCGGAGGTTGGGCGGCACCAGCTTTCGCTTGACCACCTCCTGCGGGGTCATGGCGTTGAGCGGTTGCTGGTAGTAGATGAAGCCGTAGTTGGTGAACGCGGTCTCGACGTCGAGCACGTGGTTGAGGAACAGGTGGGCGAGCACCGGGTGCTTTGCTCCGCGCACGACCGCCATCGTGTCGTTGTTGATCGGGCCGCGCCCGTCGGGCGGCCACCAGTAGGCGAACGCGCTGGCCGGCGTTCCCTTGGGGGCGTAGAAGGGCGTGGCCGCCAGGTCGCCCGACCAGCCCTGGTGCAGCCACAGCGAGCCGTCGGCGAGGTGCTGGTACTCGTTGGTGTCGAACTTCAGGTTGGCGCTGGAGACGAGCTGCTGGAGCGCCTTCTGCGCCGCGGTGACGTCACGCGCGTTGTCGGTGTTGACGTCGGTGACGCCGTTGCGCAGCAGCCCCATGGTCAGCGCGTCATGCTGGTCGTCGAGCATTCCGACCAGGCCGGAGATCTTGGGTCCTTCGCTCCACAGGGCGTTCCACGGGTTGGCGAGCTTGGACGGATCGAAGCCCGGGAGCTTGTCCGTGCGCCAGCCGATCCCGGTGGTGTAGATCGTGTAAGGCACCGTGTAGCGGCTGCCGAAGTCGTACCACGGGTTGACGATCGTGGGCCAGACGTTGCGCTCGAGGTTGGGGAGGTAGTCGAGGTTGAGCGGGGACAGCACCTTGCCCACCGCCAGGCGCTCGAGGTAGACCAACTCGGGCACGAACACGTCGAACTGGACGGCGCCCGACTGGATCTTGGCCACCGCCTCGTCCATGGTCGCGAACTCGGTGATCTGGACGGAGACCTTGTAGCGCTTCTCGAAGGCCTTGACGACGTCGGGGCTGATGTACGCGGTCCAGTTGTAGACCTGGAGCGGCCCCTTCTCGGGCTTCAGTCCCGAGGCGATCGCCTTGTTGTCGGCATAGATCGGCAGCACCACCGGCTGATCGGGTCGCGCGAGCGCCAGCCCGCCCGGGCCCTGGCCGCGGATCTGCCCGGAGGTGCCGGCGGGCGGGGGCAGGGGTGCGGTGGTGCCGCACGCGGCCAGCAGGCCGGGGACGCTCAGTCCGGCGGCCGCCGCTCCGGCTCCGCGCAGGAAGCCGCGCCGCGTGCTGCGGGGGTGGGGGAGGCCGCCGTCGATCATCGTCGCCCGCCGCCCTCGGTCGCCAACGGGTCCTTGCGGCGCAACTCGCAGCCCAGCTCGCGAGAGGCGACGGCCAGGCAGCGGTCGACCATCAGCTCGGGCGTCACGTCGGGCTGTCCCAGCGTCACCTGGACCCCGAGCCCGTCCAGGAGACCCGAGAGCACCACCGCGAACTCGTCGGGATCGGCTCCGGCATCGAACTCGCCGCTGCGCTGGCCCTCGCGGACGATCTCGGCGATCAGTTCTCGCTGACGGCGGTCCAGGCGGAAGTAGTTGCTGCGCACCGTGTCCTCGCGGCGGGCGCGCACCCAAATCTCCATCCACAGCGTGTAGTCGTTGAGGCCCCCAGGCCCGAGGCTGGTCTGCTCGATGAGGTCGACCAGCCGCTCACCAGGAGATTCCGCCCGGTCCTGGCCGTCGGTGAGCCGCTCGTAGAAGCCGCGGTCGGCGTACTCCACGGCCTCCTCGAGCAGCCGGTCCTTGGACTCGAAGTAGTAGAGGATTGTCGGCGAGCTCGTGCCGGCGCGCTCGGCGATGTCGCCGATGCGCGTATCGAACAGGCCGCGCTCGTACAGCACTTCGGCGGCGGCGGCGACGATCTGCGGCTTGCGCAGGTGGTCAACCTTAGGACGCGGACTCATCTCCCTCACTCTGAGTCGAAACGTATACTGAACAGCTCGGCGGCGAGGTGATCGGGCACGTCCACCGCGCCTACCGGGGGCTCACCGGCGAGCTGGGGCTCACCCTCGAGCCCAGCTACATAGCCGACCCGGGGGAGATCAGCTGGGCGCTTGACGACGGCGTTCAGGTCGGCGACGACGTGCCGTGGATGAGCGACGCCGAGCGGCGGGATCTGGAGCGGGTGGACGAGGCGTTCGCCCGGCTGGCCGCCGAGGTGGATCCCGACGACCCGTGGGGCCATCCGGACGCGACGCGGCTCGATGAGCTCAGCATCGGCGACTGGCTGCGCTCGGTCGGCGCGTCGGGCGCGGTGCACCGCCGCCACGCGCTGGCGTCGCTGTCGCTTTCCTGCGACGGGCCCGAGCGGACCTCACTGCTGTCCGAGCTGCGCAAGCACGCCTGGCTGCCCGGCGAGGCGTTCTACGACCTGGCCGCCTGGGAGGGCCTACGCTGCGCCGAGGGCTCGGCCGCGGTCGTGCAGCGGATGGCAGTCGAGCTGGGCGACCGTGTGCGCCTGGAGGCGCCGGTGGCCGCGCTGTCGGTGGCCCCGAGCGGCGTCGTCGTGACGCTGGCCGGCGGCGAGACCGTGCGCGCCGAGGCGGTGATCTGTGCGATCCCGGCCGGTCCGCTGCGCGCGGTTGCGATCACGGGGTTGAGCGAGGCGCGGCTTGAGTCACTGCGCGCTCAGCGCAACGCGCTGGCGGCCAAGGTGGTGGCCGCCTACGAGCGTCCGTTCTGGCAGGCGCGCGGGCAGAACGGTCTGGCTGAGAGCGAGTGGCTGTTCGGCTCCACCTGGCCGCAGGGGTCGGGGGTGCTCTCGCTGCTCGTGCCGCCCGAGCGCCTGTCGGCGTTCCTGGCCGCCCCGTCGGCGGCCCGCTCCCGCGCAGTACTGGACGGTCTAGTCCAGTTGTACGGGGACGAGGCGCGAGAGCCGACTGCGTTGCTGGAGCGTCATTGGGGTGCGGACCCCTTCACGCTGGGCTACATCGCCGCCTGGGCCCCCGGCGACCTGGCTCGGGTGGGGCCGTTGCACGGCACCCACGAGCCGCCGTTTTACGTGGCCGGCTCCGATCACTGGGTGGCGGGCTACATGGAGGGCGCGGTGGCCACCGGCCGCGCGGCGGCGCGCGAGGCGCTCAGGATCGGCTCACCCGCCTGAGGGCACGGCGGCTCGCGCCTGCGCGCGCGGGCGCTCGGTGTCGGGCAGGTGCTCGCCGAGGCCCAGGTCGCGCGCCAGGGCGGAGCGCACGGATGAGCGGGCGCGCTGCAGCGGAATCGTCGAGTCTCCGATCAGGGTCCTGACGCCGAAGCCGTCGAGCAGCGCCAAGGTGCGGTCGGCCACCGCCTGCGGGTCGCAGCGCGCGAATTCTTCTGAGGCGACCCCCGCGGCGATCTCCTCGGCGAACCAGGCGTGCAGCCGGGCGTACAGCTCCTCGGCGATGGGCCGCAGCTCCGGGTGGCGGACGGCGCGCAGCCACAGCTCTACCCACAGCACCCAGTCCTCGTGGCGCTCGGGCGTGGTGGGCAGGCACTGGTCGATCATTCCGGCCAGGCGCTCGGCGTGGGTGGCGCCCTTCAGCTCGGCCTCGAGCCGCACTGCTCCGGCGTGCGCGTAGGAGTAATCCAGCGCCTCGGCGAGCAGCGACTCGCGGCTGTCGAAGTGGTAGTGCACGAGCGAGGTGGAGACCCCAGCGTCCATGGCGATGCGGGCGATCGCCACCGCGTCGATGCCCTCCAGCGCGATCCGCCGCACGGCAGCGGCCAGGATCCGCTCGCGTGTGTCGCGCTTCACGCCAGCGCCAGCGCCAGCGCCGGGGCCAGGTCGGCGCGGATCCGGTCGGCGAACCACGCCACTCCGGCCTCGCGGCCGCCCAGCGGACCGCAGCGATAGCCCCGGGTCTGCAGCCCCTGCTGGACGTTGTCGACCAGGTCGACGTCCTCGTCGAATACGAGCGTGTTGAGCCGTTGGTTGGCCCACTGCACCAATCGCGTCCGTGGGTCGACCCCGGGAGCGCGGTAGCTGCCCCACGTGTCGCTCGTGGCGGCCACGCCGTCGGGGAGCATCTGCCAGGTGTTGACCTGATCGGGATAGAGGTCGATCGTTGTGTTGGGATAGACGAACGCATAGCGCCACACCCGGCGGTCGGACTCCTCCAGCCCCGGCATCGGCGTCACCATCCGCGCGTACAGCCGCTCCAGCCGGTTGCTGGAGGGCTTGTCGCGCAGCGGGGACTCGAACCAGACGTAGTGCTCGGCCACCTCGACGTCGTAGCGCCTGTAGTCGAGCATTCGCATCAGGCCGGGGTGGGCGATGGGGATGTGGTAGCCCTCCAGGTAGTTGTCGGCCACCGCTTTCCAGTTGGCCGGCTGACGGCTGCCGCCCGACTCGGCGAAGGGCTCCAGGGTGTCGATCCGGTAGCGGCCCAGCCGCTGCGGCAGGTCGCCGACGAGGTCGGCAAGCGGTATCGCGCCGGGATCCAGGTTGACGAACACCAGCCCGCACATCACCTCGACGCGCGCGGGCATCAGGCCCAGCTGGGATTTGTCGAGCTTGTCGCCGAACGCCAGTCCCTCGGGCACGCCGATCAGGGAGCCGTCGAGGCGATACGTCCACCCGTGGTAGCGGCAGCGGATCGCCGCCTTGCACTGCCCCGAGCCGCTCAGCAGACGCGAGCCGCGATGCCGGCAGACGTTGCGGTACGCGCGCAGTCCGCCGTGCTCGTCACGCACCACGAGCACCGGCTGGGTGCCGGCGTTGGCGGTGAGGTAGCTGCCGGTCTGGGGCAGCGTCGACACGTGCCCGGCGAGCTGCCAGGTGCGCTCGAAGATCAGCTCCTGCTCGGCCTCCAGCAGCGAGGGATCGGTGTACAGGCGCGGCGCCAGGGCGGTGCCGGACAGGGTGGTGGTGGGGGCGGCGGTCGTCGACATGCTCCTCATCCTGACTTTGTGATCAGTTGTTGTAATCTACCGACATGGTCAAGCGCGCCTCCTGGCTGTCGATCACGCCCGAGCCGGAGCGCGAGCTCCCCGAGGCGGTTGCCACCCTCACCGCCGGCCGGCGCGCCGACCCCGGCGCGGTCGCCGCCGAGCGTGAACGCATCGAGCAGATGGTGCTGCGGCGTGGGCAGCGCCGCTGGCTTGCCTACCTCCACGGCGTGGTGGAGCTGATCGAGCGAAGGACGCCGTCCGTCGATCCCGAGGTGAGATGTGCCGGCGAGCGCGCCCGTCTCGTGATCGCCAACCACCACAACCTGCTGCTCGCGCTCCCGGGGAAGGGAGCCAAGATCACCGCCGGTGACCGCGCCCGGCTGGCCGAGTTCGACAAAGGAGCCGATCGATGACCGCCACCACCACACCCGCTGTGCAGCGGGCGCGCGCGTTCGTGGAGAACGTGCTGATGCCACTCGAGCAGGAGGCCGAGCGGGCCGGCGGTCGCCTGCCGGACGAGACGGTCGGCGAGATCAAACGGGCGGCGATCGCGGCCCAGCTGCACGGCGGTCGCGTGCCCGTGGATCACGGCGGGCAGGGCTGGTCGATGCCGGAGTGGTTCGCCGTCAACGAGCAGCTCGGGCGCGTGACGGGCGGCCTGCACTGGCACGTGCCCAGCGTCTACAACGTGTGGGCGCAGGCCAGCGAGGAGCAGATCGACCGGTGGGTCCGCCCGGCGCTGGCGGGCGATGGCGGCGACGCCTACGCCGTCACCGAGGCCGAGGCGGGCTCCGATGCCGCCGGGATCGCCACCACCGCGCAGCCGCTGCCGGGCGGCGGCTGGCGGATCAACGGCGAGAAGTGGTTCGTGACCTCCGGCGACGTGGCCCGCGTGCTGGTGGTGATGGCCAACGTGATCGACGGATCCGACAAGCTGCCCACGCTGCTGCTGGTCGAGCCGGGCGCGCCGGGGGTGGAGTTCGTCGACGATCCCCAGTTCACCCACAACTACCCGCACGGTCACCCCACGATCCGCTTCAGCGACGCAGAGGTGGCCGCCGACGCGCTGATCGGCGGCGTCGGCGAGGGCGAGGCGCTGCAGCGGCGCTGGTTCACCGAGGAGCGCCTGGGAATCGCCACCCATGGGCTGGGGGCGATGTGGCGGCTGCTGGAGGAGACCACCGAGTGGGCGCTTCACCGCATGCAGGGCGGCCGGCGGATCATGGACTACCAGGGGATCTCGTTCCCGCTGGCCGACTCGGCCACCGACGCGACGCTCGGTCGCCTGCTCGTCCTGGAGGTCTGCCGGATGGTGGAGGCGCAGGACGACCCCAAGCTGATCCACGCCAAGGCCTCGATGGCCAAGCTGTTCGTCTCCGAGGCCGCCGGGCGCTGTGCGGACCGCGCCGTGCAGGCGTTCGGCGGGCGCGGCTACCTGCGCTCCAACGTGGCCGAGCGGTTCCTGCGCGAGCTGCGGGTGGATCGGATCTGGGAGGGCACGAGCGAGATCCAGCGGCTGATCATCGCGCGGGCGCTGGAGCGCCGCGGGGTCGAGGCGACGATCCATTGACCGCCGCCGCGGAGCCGGCCGCGCTCGGTCTCGATCTGCGGCGGCTGCTGGCCCCTTCCTCGGTGGCTGTCGTGGGAGCCACCGACCGTCCCGGCAGCTACGCCGCGCAGACCCTGCTCAACCTGGAGCAGATCGGCTTCGGGGGGCCGGTCTGGGGGGTCAACCCGGGACGCACCGAGGTCCTGGGCCGCCCCTGCGTGCCCAGCGTCACCGAGCTGCCAGAGCCGGTCGACGCGGTCGTGGTGGCGATCCCCGCTGCGGGGGTCGCCGCGGCGATCGAACAGGCGGGCGCCCGGGGCTGCGGTGGCGCGGTGGTCTTCAGCGCCGGCTTCTCCGAGGTCGCCGGGGGCGGCGGGCATCAGCGCGACCTGGTCGCGGCGGCGCAACGTCACCGGCTGCCGTTGTGCGGGCCCAACGGCAACGGGATCGTGTCCCCGGGACGTCGCGTGGCGCTGTGGGGCGACGCGCTCGGACCGCTGCGGCCCGGCCCGGTGGCGCTGGTCTCCCAGAGCGGCAACGTGGCCGTCAACGCGCTGTCCACCCGGCGCGGCCTGAGGTTTCACACCGTGATCGCCAGCGGCAACCAGGCCGTCCTGTCGGCCGCCGACTACCTGGAGTTCCTGGCCGTCGAGGACGGGGTGCGATCGGTGGCGCTGTATCTG